>NZ_CAKTYH010000007.1 GCF_934632265.1 uncultured Senegalimassilia sp. | reverse complement strand
GGCCAGCAGCGGCGACGACGCCGCCTCCACCACGCCGTCCTCCGCCCCGTCGCCGTCCGTCGCCGCCCCCAAGGTGGAAGCCATCGGCAACGAGTAGTTTCCCCCATCCCCACGATCATCCACATGGAAATCCATCCGATAGCCGTCTTCCGATCGCCCTTCAAGAGCAAGTTTGGCGTGCCCCGGCAGAGCGGGCTCGTCGAAGACCTGCAGGGCCGCATCGTCCTCCTCGACGCCTACGCCGACAGCGAGTCGCTGCGTGGCCTCGACGACTTCGACTACCTTTGGCTCCTCTGGGGCTTCTCGGCCAACCGCCACCAGTCCGCCACCTTCCAGCCCACGGTGCGTCCGCCACGGCTGGGGGGCAACGAGCGGATGGGCGTCTTTGCCACGCGGTCGCCCTACCGCCCCAACGGCCTGGGCCTCTCATCGGTGCGCATCCTGGCCGTGGAGGGCACGGAGATCGTCGTCGCGGGAGCCGACCTGATGGACGGCACGCCCATCTACGACATCAAGCCCTACATCCCCTTCGCCGACTGCCATCCCGACGCGTGCGGCGGGTGGATCGAAGACGCGCCCTGGCACGAGCTTGACGTTGACTTTCCCGAGCAGCTGCAGGCCGAAGTGCCCGCCGGCAAGCTGCCCGGCCTGACGGAGGTGCTGCGCCAGGACCCGCGCCGCGCCGGCAGCAAACACGAACCGACCCGCGTCTACCATCTGGCATACGCGGGCCTTGACGTGGCCTTCACCGTGGACGGCGACACCCTGCACGTGGTGTGCGTGAGCTAGCGGGGCGGCGCCCGACGTCCGCTGGCGTCGTCGTAACCGCCCCTGCTACTCTTGCGCTTCCAAACGCTTCACCACACGCGCGGGGACGCCGGCCACCACGCAGTTGTCGGGCACGTCGTGCGTGACCACGGCGCCACCGGCAACCACCACGTTGCTGCCGATGGTCACACCGCCCACGATGGTGCAGTTGCCGCCGATCCACACGTCGTCGCCTACGGTGACCGGCTTGCTGATGGCAAGGCGCTCCCTGCGCCCTTGCGGGTCCATGGGATGGCCCGTGGTCGCGATGAGCGTGCCCGGCCCCACCATGCAGTAGTCGCCGAACGTCACGGGCGCGCCATCCAGGATGGTTACGTTGAAGTTAGCCGTGAAGCGCTTCCCAACGCGGATGTTCTTGCCGTTGTCGCAGTGAAATCCCGGCTGAATGTCCAGTTCAGGGCCAGCTTCGCCCAACAGTTCGCGCGCGGCGGCCTCACGCCCCGCCGCATCGAGCGGATCCACCGCCGCCAAACGGGCACAGCCTAAACTGGCCGTGTCCTTCATCGTCACCAGCTCGGGGTCGTCATAACGATACGGAAGCCCCGCCTGCAGCTTTTCCATTTCAGTCATATCCACGGCCATCATCAACCCTTTCGAATGCACTGACGTTCTCAACTAATATCATACGCTCCAACGCATGCGGCAAAGCGACAAGGCTGCGGCAGAGTCGGGCGAGCCAGCGCACACGGCAAACCCACGAGCGCGCCGGCGCGCAAAACGCACGCGGCGAAGCACCCGACCCCCGTCGCATGGGGTTGCCGGACCCTACCACGCCAACGCGGCGAAGCGCACGCCCCCGTCACACCCTGCTGCGCGCAAGAAACGCGCAAAGCGCGGCGCTGGTTTCCCAGCACCGCGCTTGCACGCAACCGTTTACAGCACCGCTGCGGCGTAGAACGCCCACCGGGCAACCGCCACGCCCACGACGGCGCAGGCGGCAAAGCGCCCAAGGCTCCCACGCTTTGCCGCCACGCGCGGCAATAAGCGCGATCGCCGCGGCGCCGATCGCCGCGATCGCTCCCACGATGAACGGCACCGCCGAAAAGCCCAGGCCGGCGAAGTGCGCCGCAACCACAGCCATCGTCACGGCCGCAAGCACCGCCACAGCCGCCAAGCCCCACACGAACGCTTTGGCCTCAAGTGCCCGGGCGTTGAACACGGCGCACAGGCCCGCGCCCATGAGCATATCGCCCAGCAGGAACAGCGGCACCGTGCCCGCGCCCGTCCACGCCGGCGTGCCCACGTTGGCCACGTACGCCAAGCCCATCACGCAGGCGAGCACCAGCCCCAGCACGCCGGCCACCGCGTCAAGCCAGCGCGGCGATGCGCCACGTACCGCGCAAAACACCAGGTCGGCAACGACCGCCGCACCGAACAGCAGCGTCGCCACACCCTCCTGGGCAATGCCGGCGCCCAAGTTGCAAAACGCCAGCAGCACGCGCTCGGGACGCCCCAGGTGCACCAGCAGCGCCACGCCGCTGATCGCCAGCAGGGCCAAGCACACGCACGCGAACAGCCACGGCCGACGACGCTGCGCGTCGAGCGGGAACACCGCGCGCACCGCGTATCCGCCAGCCGCCGCACCGGCCAACGTCGTGAACACGAAAAGCGAGAATTCCGAAATCATGTCGAACCCTTTCTACCTCTTCACCAAGCGCCTACGCGATGTAGTACACGGATGGACGCGTACCCGCGCTTTCCATCAGCTGCACGGTCTTGTTCTTCGCGATCAGCTGCGACACCTCGGAGTTCGGGTCGTCCAGATCGCCGAAGAAACGCGCGTAGCCGATGCACGCCTCCACGCACTTGGGCTTCTCGCCGCGCGCCACGCGGTTGGCGCACATGGTGCACTTCTCCACCACGCGGCCCTGATGCTCGGGCGCGTCGGCCTCGCCGCAGTCGAATCCCAGGTTGTTGGCCGGCTCCTTCTGCAGCATCGTGCGCACGCCGTGGTACGGGCACGCCAGCATGCAGCTGCCGCAGCCGATGCATCGGTCGGGGTCCACCGACACGATGCCGGTTTCGGCGTCCTTGCTGGTGGCACGCGTGGGGCACACGGTCTCGCACGCGGGGTTGGCGCAATGCTGGCACGCCAGCGGGATCTGCACGCGCTTGAGCCCGTCAGGGTAGCTCCCGCGCGCCGTGTCGATGGCGGCATCGTCGGCCAGGTCCTCGTCGGACAGGCCCGGGCGCGTCAGCACGCGGTTGTAGAACACGTTTTTCGACCCGTTGTTCGCCATTTTGCACGACGTCACGCACGTCATGCAGCCGAAGCAACGCTTCAAATCGATGACCATTCCGTATCGCACGACTCCCCCTTTATGCCTTCTCGATCTCGCACAGCACGTCGAAATAGTTGTTGTTGCAGGCGTAATCCTTGCAGTAGTTGTCCGTCAGATCCTGGTAGTGGCCCTCGATCATCTGATCCCAGTCCCACCCGTGGTTCATGACGCACGCTCCCGGGCGCACGCCGCTGTCCATAACGGCCTTCACCACCACGTAGCCGCGGTCGTTGAAGATGCGCACCGTGTCGCCTTCCGCGATGCCGCGCGACGCCGCATCATCGGGGTTCATCTGCACCACCGGCTCGGGATACAGCTCGAGCGTCGTGGGCACATGGCTGTGCATGCTGTGCACGCGCCAACGGTTGTGCGGGCTCAAGAACACGATCGGGTACTTCTTGAACAGCTCGTTTTCCGGCCACGCCTCGCGCGGGGGCTCCCAGTACGGCAGCGTCTCGTGGCGCCAGTCCCAGTCGGGCTGATGCCAGTCGGCCTGCGGCTTGAGGTCTTCCTGGTAGAACTCGATGCGGCCCGTCGCCGTGGCGAAAGGCTTCTCGCCCAGCTTGTAGATGGGGTCGGGGTTGGCGAACATCACGCGGTTTTCCTTCAGCGCGTCGAGCGTGATGCCGAACTGCCGCGCCTCGTCGTTGTCAAGGCCGATGCGGAACAGGTCATCCAGGCTGTAGCCGAAGTGCTCGCCCAAGCCCATGCCCTCGGCGATGAGGTTCCAGATGTCGATGTCGTTTTTGCTCTCGAACTGCGGGTCGATCGCGCGCTCGGTATAGCGCAGGTAGTCCGAGCCGTTCACGCCGATCATCTCGCGCTCGAAGTGGAAGCACGCCGGCAGCACGATGTCGGCCCACATGCACGTTTCGGTCATCTCGAAGTCCTGCGTCACCACGAACTCGAGGTCGCGCAGCATCTCGATGGTCTTGCCGCGCTCGGTGGTGTTGTGCACGATGTTCGCGCCGATGGGATACAGCGCCTTGACCGGATGCTCGTACATGCCTGGGATGCCCTTGTTCTTCCAGATCTCGTAGATCTTGCCGGGCACCTCGGTCACGTCGTTGCCGTCGTCGTCGCGCGGCAGATCCTCCAGGTGGAAGCACAGCGCGTCGATCTCGGAGTCGGTGATGGTGATGCCAGCGCCCTCCTTGGTCATGTTGCCGGTCGCCGCCGCCATGGCGATGAGCACCTCGTAGAACGTGTAGCCGTTCGCGTAGTGGTCCACGCCGAAGCCGGGCTGCATCCAGCTGGGGCCGTCAGCGTACGTCGCGGCCAGCCACTCGATATCGGCAAGGGAAACGTCGGTCTTCTCCGCCGCGTCGTCAAGGTCAATCGCGTCGATGCGCTCGCGCAGCAGGCTGTACGCCGTGGTCACCTCGTGACCCTCAACGGTGAAGGAGCCTTCCAGGG
Organism: uncultured Senegalimassilia sp.; assembly: GCF_934632265.1. GTDB lineage: Bacteria > Actinomycetota > Coriobacteriia > Coriobacteriales > Eggerthellaceae > Senegalimassilia. The sequence continues at coordinate 35,155 of NZ_CAKTYH010000007.1, read as the reverse complement.
CCGCTACCTTCGAAGCGTCGGCCTCCACGGGCGCGCCGCCTTCCATCACCAGGATGGCGTCGTCGTCCGCGCCGGCCTGCGCCTGGCCCAAGTCGCTTTTGCGCAGGAAATGGCCGTCGGAGGCCTTCACCAGAAACGGCGCCACCGTCTTCTCACGCAGGTACGTCTCGTCGATCTTGCCGTCGCGCATGATGATCTGCAGCATAGCCATGGCAAGCAAGCCGTCGGAGCCCGGGCGCACGGGGATCCACTTGTCGGCATGCTGCGCCGTCAGGGTGTAGATGGGGTCGATGCACACGATGGTGGCGCCGTTTTCCTGCGCCTTCGTGATGTTGTGGTAGCTCACCATCATCGATTCGGCCGGGTTGGTGCCCCACAAGAACACGTTCTTCGCGCTGCGCATACGGCGGTAATCGTCGCCGCGCATGACGTACTTCGTCTTGCCCACGCGCTGCGGCAGCGTGAACTGGCCGTTGATGTCCAGGTTCGCCCCGTTGGCCGTGGCGTGCATGTAGTTGCACAGACGGCGCGAATACTGCACGGTCTTGTCGTTGTTGAAACCGCTGCTGTAGAAGAAGTAGATGCTCTCCGGACCCCACTCATCGGCGATGCGCTTGAAGTTGTCGCAGATCTCCTTGATGGCCTCGTCCCAGCTGATGGCCTCGAACTGCCCCGAGCCGCGCTCGCCGGTGCGGCGCAGCGGCGTTTTGATGCGCTGGTCGGAGTACATGCGCTCCAGGTTGTCGTAGCAGCGCAGGCAGTTGTGCTGCTGGTGGTGGATCTCGTTGCGGTCGTCGTCGTAATAGAAGCGGCGGATGTTCACCGCCTCGCCGTCCTTGACCGTCACCCACACCGGGCACATGTCGTTGTCGCAGTTGCCCGTGCATGCGCACAAAACCTCGCGCACATCGCCGGTCGCCTGCGCGGCGTCGGCCGCCTCGGCCAGCGGGGCAGCGCTTGCCAGTACGCCGCTTCCAGCCGCCACGCCGGCGCAAGCCCCGGCCGTTTTCAGAAACGACCTGCGCGTCACGTTCGTTGAAATCGTCATCGTTCCCCCTTCATCTTGCTGAGCGCGCTTACGCTGCGCCCGCCGCGCACAGCGCAAACGCGCCGCACACGGCCTCGCTTCCTCTTGCAAAGCCGGGGGGAAGGATAGCCTGCAACGGCAAGAGGAATCAGTGCTGCAACATTGGCGAAATCATGGCATTTCGTAGTATTCCCAGGTCATTCAGGGTTTGATAGAATGTTAGGTATTTCATGGCTTTTTCTCAGGTTCAAGGGGGGCACAACATGTGCGAGCACACGGGAAAGCGCTTTGACGGCGATCGCTTCTTGCAGGAGCGAAACAGCTATCTGCAAACCTCGATGGATATCCTGGCAAAGCGCTTCGGCGAGTACGACATGCGCTACGAGCCGGTGCCTTATTTGCCCGGCGAAACCTATTTCCCCTGGTACGGGCGCGATGATGAGGAAATCATGGTTTGCGTGTTCAAGGGCGGGCAGCTACACGAAACATTCCACCGCCACGATTTCTTCTTTTTCAATTATGCATGGGAAGGCGAATACGACACCCTCAGCTACCAACGCGACAACCTGGTCACCATCCGGGAAGGCGAGCTGCATCTCGGGCAGCCGTTCACGGGTTACGCGCTGCGAGGAAATGCGCATCGGGAGGTGACCATCGTAGGCGTGCTCATCCGAAAGGAAACGTTCTACGAATCGTTCATGCCTTTGGCCGCGGGCAGCCCGCTTCTGGATTTCTTCGTCGAGCCGCTGCACGATCCCACCGCCGAGCAATTCGCCATCCTGCACCCAGGCGTGGACTTCCCCATAGCCGAGCTGCTCGGCTTCATGATCTGCGAATATGCGCACGAGCAACCGGACACGCAAGAGCTGCTGAAAAGCTACGCGCTGCTGCTGATCGAGTACGCTTCGCGCCAATACGCGCGCGAACACGATACGGCAGCGCCGAAAGGCGAATGCGCGCAGATGCTGGCATACCTGGCGCGCAACGTCGGACAGGTAAGCCTAGCAGATCTTGCCGCACGGTTCGGCTACCACCCGAACTATCTGTCCACGCTGTTCAAAAAGAACCTGGGCAAGACGTTCACGCAAGTGGTGTCCGAGCAGCGCATGCAACGCGCTTCCGTGCTGCTGCAAGGAACCGAAACCGCCGTCGACAAGATCTCGCAGCAGCTAGGCTACGCCAACCCCAGCAACTTCTACAAAGCCTTCGAGAAGCACTTCGGCTGCACGCCGGGGGACTACCGGGATCGCTCCCGCGAAAGACGCTAGCAGGCTGTTCGTGGCACAGATTGCGAGTTTTCCGAATCTGCGCGCCGCAAATGAGCCGCGCAAGCGGCGTTTTCCTAGGCCGAAGGTAACGACCGCGGCGTTTTCGGTATCGAACGCGAAGAACGTCTGCAACCAACCGTACTGAAATTCGGAAAACTCGCAATCTGTGCCGTGATCCCGCCAAATGCTTCCTTCGGGTACGCCGAATCATGCGCTGGGCACGCCGCACGCAAAAGCAAACCCGGACACTTAGCGCTACGTCCCCAAAGCGTCCGGGCGAGCGAACCAAAATGTCCAGCTGGCGAAACGTGGCGACGGGCCTGCTAGGGAGCAGGCCCGCCGCTGTTTGTGCGCTGTGTGCGCGTTCTATTTACTTGCGATGTTTGCCGCGAGGCGTGCTTTGGCGCTTGCGGGCGAACACTGCTGCCGCCATGGCTGCGGCTGCTGCGGCGGCTAGTGCGAGGGGCATGATTGCGCGCTGCGTGTCGCCGGTTGCTGCGCTGGTTGCCGTTGCGGGCTTGTCGCCTTGCGGGCTGCTCGGCGCCGGCTGATCGCCGTTGCCGGCAGCATTACCGTCAACACCGTTGTTACCGCCGTTGTCGCCGGTCCCAGTGCCGGCGCCCGCACCGTCGCCGGTTCCGGTTCCGCCGCCTGCGCCTTCGCCGGTCCCGGCTCCGCCAGTTCCGCTTCCGCCGCCGGTGCCGCTACCACCACTGGGCTGACCGCCAGGCTCGTCGCCCGACTCAGCGCCGCCCGGTCCTTGCGGGCCGTCGCCGCTACCAGGCTCGCCACCCGGGCCGCCGGGCTCGTCGCCACCACCCGGTTCGCCGCCGCCGGGCTCGCCACCGCCGGGTTCGCCGGGTTCGCTACCCGGTTCGCTACCACCAGGCTCCCCGCCCGGTTCATCGCCTTCCGTCACCGTTACGGTGATGTTCAGGCGCTCGGAGTATTCATTCTCCAGGCCCTCCTTGAATGCGGCGATGCGGAAGCGCGTGTTCTCGTTCACCGTCATCGGGCCCGTGTATTCCGTGCGCGAGCCACCGTCGACGCAGGGGCACGTGTCGTCGGTGGTGAAGTACACCGTGGTACCTTCCTCGGCGGAAAGCACCAGTTGAGCGCCCTTATTCACCGTGGCGAAGTTCTCCTTCGGGGAGCCGGCCCCGAAGCTTGTCTCGCCCAGCTGCGCCGTCGGGCGGACCGGTCGCGTCTGCTCGTCGGCCACGCGCACGTCGACCGTCTTAGCCAGCAGCGAGTCGGCCACCGCCACCGTCAGGTCGGTCATGCCCGGCGCCTCGCCCGACAGGGTGAAGCGCGCAACGCCGTCCGCGTCGGTCACGGCGCTTGCCGTCCCCAGTCCGTCGCTCACCCCGGCAGCCGCCGCGCTCGCCGCGCCAGCGTTCGCCGACTGCCCATCTGCATCGGTCACGGCGCTTGCCATCTCGGCCCCGCCGCCAAGGCCGGCCACCACCGTGCTTCCCACGCTCGCGTTCACCAGCTGCCCGGCCAGCGGCTGCCCGGAGGCGTCGCGCACGTAAGCCGAAACCTCGCACGACTGGCCCGTGACCAGGGAATACCCTTGCTCCACGTTCAGCTTCAGCTCCGCCGCGCGCGCACCGACCGTAAGCTGGCCGCTGTTCCAGCCGTCCATCGCCATGCCTGCGTAGTTCACCGCGCCGGCCAAGGAAAGCTCCACGGTCGACCCGGCCTCAAGCGCCTTCGCCGGCTTTATGCGCAGCGCCTTGGCAACCTGACGGCCGTCGGCACCCTCCTCGGAGCCGACCCACTCGAGCGTGCAACCCTCGCCCAGCCCGTTCGCCGTCAGCTCGGCCAGCGACGCGTCGGTGGCGTCCATGTACTGCAAGAACGTCAGCTCCACGCAATCGGTGTAGGCCCGCACGCTTTCCACCTGCGGTTTCTCGGTGGTGCGCAGCCCGATTTCAAGCCCCGTGCGAACCGGGGGCACCGCCATCCATTCCGTGCGCGCCTCCTCGTAGCCGGCCTTCGTGAATCGCACCTGGTAGAAACCCACCGGCGTGTACCAGCCGAACACGCCGTCGCCGTCGGTCGGCAGCGGGTTGACCTGCTCGTAGGACTCCGCGTCCCACGGCACCGCGCCCGCGCCGTCAGCCGACGCGCTGTGCCACACCTCGGCCGTCACGTCCTCAAGCCGGTTGGACTTCACCGCCTCGAACACGTAACCCGAAGGGTCGATGCCCAGCCGCGCCTTGATCTCGCGCAGCTCCTTGCCACGCTTGTCGCGCTGGCGGTCGATCTCCTCCTCAACCGGCTGGCACTTCTCCATGCGCTCGGCCACGGCGCGCTGGTACATGCGCTGCGCCCAGGACAGGTTCTTCGCGCGGTCGGAGTTCACCACCGACGACGACACGTCGTAGCCGTAGGACATCCCCGACACCAGGACCGCGCCGGCAGGCGGGCAAAACAGCGTCGCGCCGGCGCCGATGCCGCCCATCACCACGCCCATAGCGGCGTCCGCGTACTCGTTGGCACGCTGCTGCTCGAGCAGCGACACCAGGCGTTTCGCATAGAACAGCTCGTTTTGCAGCGCCTCGAGGCACTCCTTCAGGTTCGCGATGTTGCTCTTGCCGGAGTACCAGCGGATCAGCATCTCGATGTGCTCCACCTCGCCGCGCATCTCCGCCAGGCGGACCTCGGTGTCCTCGGCGTTGCTCAGCGCATCCTTCGCGCCGATGTAGCTGGTCCCCAGCCCGATCGAGGCGATGGCGCCCGAGTACACCGGCACGTTCTTCGCCCACTTCCACGGCATGCGGTACGTGTCCTGGTACTGCAAAAATGCGCCGACATGGCCTCTGAGCTGGGGCGTTGTGAACGTCTTCAGCGCCTTGAACACGGGCTTGGTGTTCATGGTCCAAAACGCCAGGTTCGCCCATTGCTTGTCGAAGTCCGTGGCCAGGTTCACCGAATCCAGCATCGTGGCCAGCTTTATGTTGCTCTTCGCCGCGTCCTCGAAGTCCGCCTGAAGCGTTTTCACGGCGCCGCTGGGCAGGTTGACGATGGCCTTGAATCCCGTGCCGTCGTCGCTCATGCGCGTGCGCACGCGGTATCCGCCCTGGTTGATCGTCTCCGTGAAGCCGGCGGTGTCGCCGTCGAAGTCGCTCACGGTGACGCCGTCGACGTTGTTCTGGATGGAGGCGATGAACACCTCATCCCAGTCGTTGTACTGGGAAAGGTCGCCCACGCCCATGTCCTCGCCCACGGCCTGGCGGTACTTCTCGAAGTCGTTGTGCTGCGAAACCACCAGGTCGCGCAGGGTGTCCACGCCCTCCTGCACCTCGGGGTCATCGTAGCGGGCGCCGAACAGCTCGGCGAACCACTCGGATTCCAGCACGCCGTCGCCGTGCAGCACCTGGTACCAGAACGTGTTTCGCTCATCGGCCGCCGTGCCCGTCAGATAGCCGTGGCTGTCGCCCAGCTCGTTCATCACATCGGTCAGGCTCGCCGTCAGCTCCTGGTCGTCGGCCGCGGCGTCCAGCAGATCGTTGCGGAACGAGTCGTTTTGCTGCTGCTCGTACTGGTCGCGATCGGTCAGGTCGCCCACCAGCACCGCGTTGATCTGGTCGACCTTCTGGGTGCTTTGCTCCGCGATGTTCTTCACCACCACGTTCGCGTCCACCGTTGCCATGCCCGAGAGCAGCGAGTTGCTCACGCCGTAGGACGAGGGGATGAACAGGCCTTTCATGTCGCCGAGCCATACCTGGCCGGTTATACCCGCCGCCGCATCCTCGGCCAGCAGGTCCAGGTACGCCTGGTCGACGTATTCGCCCACGAAGCGCACGCGGTCGCCGTCGGTCGCGCACTTCTTCATGGGAATGGTCACCGTGCGGCCGTCGATGCAGTCCACGTACAGGCTGAACTCGTCATCGAGCTGGGCGCCGCGCGCATCAAGCGTGATGGCGAACGTCCAGTAGGCGTTCTTCTTGCTGCGCTCGTGGTGCAGCGTGTAGCTGAACGTGTTCGTTTCCTTGCCGTTGTCGATGAGCCGCTGCGTTTCGCCGCGCGTCACCACGTCGAAGCGCTCGATGGACGCGCCGCCCGTGTGCGTGACGTAGGCCGTGGCGGCCGGCTGCTGCGCGCCCGAAAGGTAGGCCTGCAGCATGACGCGCTGGCCCGGCACCAGGTTGTCGGGGACGTCGTAGTCGATCGAGGCGCGGCCCAGCTTGTTGCACGTGCCGGCGAAGCGCTTGCCGCCGACCTCCAGCTCCACGCGGGAATCCGGCGCCGCGCACACCGTGGCTTTGTTGCCCGAAATGGCTGTGACCTGGGAAGACGGCAGCTCGATGCCGGCGTCGTACACGCTCATGTCCGCGGCGCCCAGCGGCAGCACGGCGTCGCCGAGCTTAAGCGTCGCGTTCACCGTGCACGCGCCCGCTCGATGCGCGGCGAAGCGCACGAACAGGTCGCCGGTCTGCGCGCGGCCCAGGTCCACCGACACGACGTCGCCGTTGCGCGTGAAGGGCAGCTGCCTGGATTCGTCGCCGATGTTCCCGCCGATGGTTATGTCGGAGAAGTCGCCCTCGGGCATCTCCAGCTGCAGCACGGCATCGCGCTCCTGATCAAGGTTGAAACTGACCCTGACCTGGGCTTCCACGCCCGCCACGATGGCGCTGCGATCGGCCACCACGCCGCTTTGCCTCATGACGCCGCACTGCGTCAGGTACGCCGACGCGTCGAACACGGGCACGTCAAGCGCCACCTGCGTCTGCGCGCCGTCCTCGACCTGCACGTCGGCGCGGGCATATTGCACGCCTTCCTCAAGCTTCAGCCGATCGAAGGCGGCCAGCGTGGAAACCCGCAGATCGACGCTCGTGTGGCTGACGGCGATCACCGTGTATTCGCCCGCCTTCAGGCTGTCGAGCGAAAACGGCAGCTCACCTGCGGAATCGGACAGGCCCGTGGCCACACATGCGCCGTTGCGGAACACCATCACGTCGTTGCTTCCGGAGAACGCCGACTTCGTGGTCACCTTCATGCCACCCCACGCGCGCAGATCCACGTCGAACGCGCCGTCGGCGGGCATGGCCCGGCCCTCGCCCGCGCCGAGCGCCAGCGAATCGTCGGGCGTCACGGCAAGCGTGAGCTCCTTCGCCGCATCCGCCACCTCCTGCGAGAGCAGCACGCTCAGGCCCTGGCGCACGTAGTCGGCGTCTTCGCCCTCGCGCAGCACGCGATCGCCCTGGAGCAGCTCGAAGGCCAGGCCGCTATCGGAGAGCACGGTTTCCCATGCGGGCGCGCCGTCGTCTCCGGTGCCCACCTGCTTGCGCAGGTTCACGTTCATCAGGCGCTGCGCGGGCAGCTTCTCAAACGATTCGGTTTTGAGCTCGCCGACGTCCCACGTGCCGGCCATGGCCTCGGCCGCGCGCGTGAGCACCTGGTCGTAGCAGCCCTCCAGGCTCACCTGCAGCGTGGCCGGCGTGTTCGACAGCGCCTCGACGGTAAACGTGCCGTCCGCGGACACCTTCGCCGTAGTGGCAGTGCCGTTCTGAAACAGCGTCACCTGCGCACCTGCGGGAACCTTGCCCGTGACCTGGGACGATTCCTCCATCCACTGGAACGTATAGGCGGGCTTGCCCGGGTTGTGCTCGTCTTCCTGGCCCGCCACCGCGTCGGCTGCGCGCTTGATCCACGACGGCTGACCCGCCGAGTTCTTTGCGAACGCCACGACGGTCTGCCCCAGGGAGAACGGGTTCTCGTACTTTTTGCCGTCGATCTCCAGCGTGCCGCCGTACTCGTATTCGACCAGCTCGAAGTCGGGGTTGAGGACGCGCAGCGTCACGGCGTTGCGCTTCCACTCGGTGCCCTGAGGTCTCGAGACGATCTGCGTGTTATCGAACGCGTCCTGGCCCACGGTACGCACGCTTGCGGGCAGCACCACTTCCGCGCCCGCCATGAGCGGCATGCTGGCGAAGGCGCGGTTGCCGATGGTTTGCACGCCGTCGCCGATGGTGACGGAGCGGACATGGCTGCAGCCTTCGAAGGCGTTGCGCTCGACGGTTTTGACGGTGCCGGGCACGTTGACCTCGGTGAACGGCTCGGGCGTCTCGCCTGACACGTAGATGTCAGGGGAGCAACTTGCGAAGGCGCGGTAGTCGATGGTCTCCACGCTTGCGGGGATGCCGGCCACCACGCCGTCATCGAGCATGGAGCAGCCGGCGAACATCTCGGCGGGGATGGTTTTGAGCATGTCGTTGTTCTTCGGCCACTCCACCGTTTGCAGCTTTTTGCAGTCCTGGAACACGCCCTCGCCAAGCGTCTCCAGGCTGCTGGGCAGCGCGATGGACTGCAGCTGCGACCCGGAGAACGCGCCCCAGCTCAGGCGCGTGACGCGGGAGTCGGCGGGGAACGTGACCGAGGTCAGGTTCGACGAGCCGCAGCCGCCGACGGTGGCGATGGGGCGGCCGTCGACGGTTGCCGGGACCTCGAACGCGACCGCGCCGGCGTCGACGTGGTGCACGGCCAGCTCGTTCGTTTCCTCGTCCAGCGTCAGCCAGACCTGCGCGGGCGTTGCCTTGTCGGCAACGTATCCGACGTCGCCGTCGACCTTGTCGCCGGTGACGCCCTTGGCGGTTGCCAAGAGGTATTCGCCGTAGTACTCGTCGTACACATAGGCGGCCTCGGTGCCGTCGTAGTCAGGAGCGGGGCCGGGGTTGTCGGCGTCGGGGTCGGCCGAAGAGTCGTCGGCGGCTTCGGAGTCGCTGACATCCCCGGCGGCATTGCCGGCGGTGTCGCCGCTAGCGTTTCCGGAATCGCCAGCGATGCCGCCAGCAGCCGACGACGACACGCCGGCAGCAGCTTGCGCACCCTGTAGGCTTTGACCGTTTTGCGAACCCTGAGCGCCCGCCGCGTCGGCGGATCCTTCGCCACCTGCCACGACCTCCGAACCTACGACGAGCATCCCGCCGTCGGCAGAGTCGACAGCAGCGTAGCCCGCATCGGCAGCACCACCCGCGCCGTCTGCCGCATAACCGTTAGCCGCATCGCCAGCGTTTCCGGCACCACCCGCACCACCGCCGCCGGCGCCAACCGCGTTACCAGCCGCATCGTAAGCGTTCGCCCGCAAGTTCTCACGCGCCGCGGCGACGGTTTCCGAGCCCTGCGCAAAACTTGCCACGGGCACCAAGCCCGCCGCCAAAACGCACGACAGCGCCACCGCCGTCCCGCGACGCCAAGCCGCCCGCCAAGGGCGCTCACCCGAACGCGACGCACGTGCGCGCTTTTGCGGCATTTCCGAAGCGGCCGTCTGCGAATCGCAACCACCGATTCGATTGCAAGGTCGCGGCGGCTCCCCCGCCTGCATCCGTTGCGGGGTCACGCGTTTCGTCGATTTGCAAGCACGCCGAGCACCCTTCCCAGGGTTCGCATCGGCACGAATGTCACCGACCCTGCCACGCCTTTCCGCTCCCATTCCGCGCTCCTTCCCGTCAGCGCGCCCGGCAGCGGCGACAGGCCCCCGACGCAGCGCGCACAAACTTCCAATCCACCCTGCATCATCCCCAAAACCCGTCAAAACAACTAGGTACGCATATACGAACCATCACCTGACCAGGGGAAACGCGAAGCACAAAAGCCACCCGTCCCCACCCCAGACACTTCGGGGACGTAGCACTAACCGTCAGGGATTGAGCACGAAAAGGATCAGAAGAATGGAAGGGCGAAAGCATGCGCAACTTTTCCCCGAACGATATCGGAAACGCACCCATTGCTCGACCCCGCAAACTTAGCGGCGGGAAAGCGAGGCCGCCTACATCGTGCAGCGCGCTGCAATTGTGCAGCCACGCAAAAAGGCATTACTAGGAGGAAAAGAGCGGCGAAAAGGCCGAAGGGCAGGAACGTTTTCGGCGTTTCGTGTCACGAATCGCGAGTTTTCCGAATTTGACGACGATCGGGAAGCCATTTCCCACCCAATCTTTCCCGCTCAATGTAACGAACGATGAGAATGCTGCACTAAACGCGAAGCACCACACAGTCAACCGCGTTCACCATTCGGAAAACTCGCGATTCGGGGCACGATAGCGGCAAAAGCTTCCCAAGCATGGGAAAGTCACACAGGGGGACCATGCACGGGGAAAAAAGGAGAGCGAAGTCTATGCAAATAAGGCGAGTGACAGGGGCGCATACGGAGAACGCCAGCTCGTCCGCCCAAAACTGGACAGTTAGTCCTACGTCCCCAAAGCGTCAACCGTCATGGACTGAGCGCGGAAAGGGATTGGAAGAGAAGGAACGAGAACGCTATGCCCACTCGAACGCTTTGCCGGCACCTAGCTCGAAGTGGTATTTCACGATGCCGATGTCCGCACCGCTGAACGCGCCGCCGTTTTCGCTGATGGAAACCTTGTTGCCTGCGCCGACGATTCGGAAGCACTGCTTGTTGAGCGCCGTCGGGGCGAGAAGCGCCACCTGCACGCCGTCCGCGAACCACTGCGGCTCCGGGCCCTCGTACGAGCTGGCCTCGGGCGCCGTCTTGCTTTTGTGCGCGACGCCCGGCGTGGCGCCGAAGCCCACGACGACGATGCCGATGACCTTCTTCCCCGGCACCGCCTGCTCAACGTTTTTGCGGCTGAACGTGCCGCCGATCCACCACGTGTTCAGCCCGAGCGTCTGCGCAAAAAGCATCAAATCGGCGCTTGCGTAGCCAAGGTCCTCGTCAAGCCCGGGCCTGTCGCTGCCAGCCAGCACGAAATAGTTGCGCACGCCCTTGGCGAAGAACAGCTTGAGCGCGCCAGGCAGCGCCGACTCGTCGCCCACCTTCAGCGAGATCGACAGTCCGAAACGCTCGTTGTTTGCGCGAACGCGGTCGTTGAGCCGCGAGATCAGCTCAGCCGGAAGCGGCTCGGACGTGAACTTCCGCACAGTATGGCGCTGCCGCATAGCCTGCTTCATGTCCGTAGCGGTGTCCGTGGTGGCGGCCGTGGCGTTGCCCGCAGCGTTGCCCGTAGCATCGTCCGTAGCGTTGCCCGCAACAGCGTCCACGACGCCGCCCGTACCGATACCGGTGCCCGTAACGTTACCCTTAGCGACACCCATGACGGTGCCCCTGGCGTTGTCCGTTTCCATAGCGAAATCCTTCCGCGCGCTTCCATCAAGCGATATCGAGAACGCGCCCATTGTACAACCGAGCTAACCCTGCTGCGAAAACCGAAGCCCAGGAACGTTTTCGGCGTTTCGTGTCACAGATTGCGAGTTTTCCGAATTCACTGGCGACCGAGGAGCCGCTTCCCGCTCGATTTCGCTCGCAAAATGCAACGAACGCTTCATCCATTGCACCAAGCGCGAATCGTCATGCAGTCAACTACATTCAACATTCGGAAAACTCGCAATTTGGGGCACGATTGCGGCAAAAGCTTCCCTGGCACTCGTACCGGAACAGAGGCGCTCAGGCGGAAGCACGCGTTCTGCGGACGACTTCCTTCCCTCTCCGACAGTCAGTTGTTGTCAAAGGTATTATGTTTTCGTTATACTTCTGCCATGACGAAATACGAAGACATATTCGACATCGCGGCCGACAACCACGGCCTGATCACCTCCGCCCAGGCTCGCGAAGCGGGCATCACCAACAACGAGCTCGTGCAATACGCCAAGCGCGGGCGCGTGACGAAGGTCGGCCACGGCCTTTACCAGCTCACGCAGTGGGTCCCCGAGCAAAACGACGTGTATGCCTGGGCGGTCATGTCCGTCGGGCCCGGCGCCGTGCTCTACGGCGAATCCGTCATCGCCATGCTCGGCCTGGCCCCCACAAACCCCACCCGCACGTTCGTGGCAACTCCCCGCCGCTGCCGCCGCGCGCTACCGGAGAGCCTTAAGGTGGAATGGGTGGACGGAATCGAGCCGGGAGCGATATACGACGGCATCCCGTGCCAAAGCGCATACGACGCTATCCTCGCATGCAAAGGCAAGACGCCGCCGGAACGCCTTCTGGCAGCAGCTGAAACCGCCAAAAGGCAAGGTCTCGTAAGCAAGCAAGAATTTCATTCATTGAAGAAGGAACTGGAGGGCGCAGATGCCAGCAAAACGGCCTAACAGCAGGAGAAATCTCGACGTCGCGCTCGAAAGGCTCGTCGGGAAGCCGAATCTCGTCGCCAAGCGAGCGATTGTGGCGAACGCGATCGTCGCCCAAATGCTGCCGGACGGTTCCGTCAAGGGAGGTAGCGCCATCAAGATGCGCCTGGGCGATGGGGCTACGCGCTTCACGACCGACCTCGACGTCGCGCGGGCCTCGGCCATGGACGACTTCTCCGAGCAGCTCGCCAGCTCTTTAGCGGCCGGATGGGAGGGTTTCACGGGCGCGCTGATCGAAGGGAGGCAGGCGCATCCCAAAGGCGTTCCCCCGCAATATGTGATGCAGCCCTTCTCGGTGAAGCTGTCGTACAACGGCAAGCCCTGGATGACCGTCGACCTGGAAGTAGGCCACAACGAGATCGGAGATGCAGACGAGCCCGACTTCGTTTCGCCCGAAGACGCCAACGCCGTCCTCGAATGCCTAGGGTTTCCGCCGCTCGGTCCGATTCCCGTCATGGCGCTTCAACACCAAATCGCCCAGAAGCTGCACGCCGCAAGCGCACCCGGCAGCATGCGGGCTCACGACCTCATCGATTTGCAGCTACTCGACGAGGCGTACGAAGGCGATTACTCCGACGTGCGCGAAACCTGCATGAGGCTGTTCGCCTACCGCAAGATGCAAGCATGGCCTCCCACTATTGCGGGAGGTGCGGAATGGGAAACCGCTTACGCCGACCAGTTGCCAAGCGGCGACCTGATCCTCAACGTCAGCAACGCTATTTCATGGGCGAATTCTCTCATCGGCAGGATTGATGCCGCCCGATAGCCCGACATTTGCATTAGAAGATAGGAACGCACGGGCGCGCTGGCACCAGACGCGATAACACACCCTGGCGCTACCGGTAAAACGTCGGGCAAAAACACGTGTGGCAGGGATGCGTCCCTGCCACACGTTGCAACTCATATTTCGTTCGCGGTCGAAACCCGGTCCCGGGCATACTCAGCTCGCGACCGATATTCGCAAGCCGTAGCCGAATTCAACCCGCTGCCGACTCGAGCGAAGCCTCTTCACCACCGGCTCGCGCTGGCCCAACCGGCCGCCCGACCATCGGCCGCTCAGCCTCCAGCCGCGCGGCTGCGGCGCACAACCGCTAGGCGCGAGCGGGATCCCACTCGACGATGCCGTGGTTCAGGAACGGCTTGGAGTCAGGCGCGTCGGCGTTGACCATGCGGAACTTCGCCTCGCCCTCGGCGGTCTTCCACACGATGGTGCGCAGGCGCACGCCCGGCAGCACCGGGGAGGTGAAGCGGCACTTGAAGCGCGTCATCGCCTCGGGGTGGCCCGGGAACAGCAGGGAGATGACGTGGCGCATGGCCACGCCGGCGCTGCTGACGCCGTGCGCGATCGGGCGCTCAAGGCCGGTCTGCTCGGTGTAGGACCAGTCGATGTGCTGCTGATGCCAGTCGCCCATCAGGCGATACACCAGCGGCCAGTTGTAGCCGTAGGTTTCCTCGTACGTGAAATCGGGCTCGCGGTCGGGGTACTCCACAGAGTCCCTCGGCGGCTGCTCGCCGCCCCAACCGCCGTCGTAGATGCAGCAGTCGTAGGTGTCGACTGTGCACAGATGGGTGCCGTCGGCGGAATACGACTTGCCGACCTGCTTGGACAGCGAGCCGCGACCCTCGCCGCGATCCCAGATGGCCTCCTGGGTGACGAACGTCTCGATGTGGTCGTTCATCTTGAACGGCGCATGGAAATGCACGTCGATACCGTAGTGCAGCGAGCCGGAGTAGTCGAAGCCGTAGTCGAGGGTGGTGGTCATCTCCTCGTTAACGGTCAGCGGCACGGCGAAGATGGGCAGAACCTTCAGGTCAGGGTTCTTGGCGTCACCCTCGTTGACGTACTCCAGGTCCACGCGGCCGTCCCAGCCGGCGCCGCAACCAAGCGCGCAAATCTCAAGGTCCTTGAAGGTGTAGTCGCGCACGAACGGGCCAAAGGTCTTCCCGACGATCTCGGTGGAAATAGCCATGACATTCTCCTTAGGAAAGAGAACTGCGAAAACGCAGCAGGTGATATAGGATTTCCCCACGTTTGAGCGACGCGGCGCAGTTCAGATCAAGCTGAGCAGCGCAAGATTCCCCCGAATCATTGCGCAGACCGAGAAAGGGGTATCGCAAACCCCTATGAACGAGATGATCAACCCCAGCCCGGATTCGAAAAGACGCAGCTACAGCCCTTGCGGGCGGCTCCAATGCAGCTTCGCCTGTTCATGATCGGCAAGGTTGCAGCCCCGAAGGGCGGCTCCAATACAACCTTGGCGTTCAACTGGGCGAGTGATCGTTCGGTCGAATATGCGTCCCATCCCCGCGTCCAACGACGCATCACGTGGGATTTGTGACGAGAACCGACCGGTACCGCAGCAGCGGGCCTGCTTCAGTTCTCAGGTGCCAGCCTACCCCATTCCGCTCAACGATTGCAGTCTTGTTTTACCCCCGCTTTCGGAGTACGGGGAGAGGAAGGTTCACAGGCGTTGCAGTGAGAGCGCGCCAAGTGCGGGGGCGAACGCCGGGCACGGTCCCCAAGCCTCGAAACTTTTCTCATTTCCCCACTTGCGTGCTGCTTTGACGCGTGCTACTGTCTTAAGTACCCGAGGGTCGCGAGACCCGTCTCCTGGCAGATAAGCCTTGCGCCTATAGGAGTTGCCGATGCAGCTGCCGTGCATCGGATTTTCCCACACAACCTGATAAACGACGTCTTGCGCGCGGTGGCTCATGCTAGCTTGCTGCCGATTTGCGCCTTCCCTATTGCGTCCTAGGTTGTCATGTCTCACCCTCGGAAGGAGCTCGTCATGAGCGAATATGCATTCGTCTATCAACCTCAGATCATCCGCGAAACCGCAGAAGGCCTCAACCGCCTCGACATCCGCGACAAGATGCTCGACCAACGCGAACTCGAGCTTATGACCTCGGTGGATGCCGAATCCTGCGCCGTCATTATCCGCGGCCTGCTCCATCTGCAGCGTCAAAATCCCACGGCGCCCATCACGCTTTACATCAACAGTCCGGGCGGCGAAGTCCAATCCGGCCTGGCGCTTTACGACGTCATGCAAGCTGTGAGCTGCCCCATCCGCACCGTTTGCCTTGGCATGGCGGCAAGCATGGGAGCGCTGCTGTTCATCGCCGGCGACGAGCGGGAGATCCTGCCGCACAGCCGCGTCATGATCCACGACCCGCTCATCGGCGCCGGTGCCGGCGGCAGCGCGCTTTCCGTGAAAGCCCGGGCCGACGACCTCATGCGCATCCGCGACATCACGGCCGGCGTCATCGCGCGTCACAGCGGCATGTCGATTGAACGCGTCTTCGAGCTTACGGCCTCCGACACCTATTTCGAAGCGGAGGAAGCCGTCGAAGCGGGCCTCGCAGACCGCGTTATCACCAGGCTTTGACGGGGTGTCGGCCGCGAGGCGTCCGCTTCGGAGCGTCCCTAACCTAGCAATCGGCGAGCGTTCCGGAGCGCTTCCGCCCATCGCAAAAAGCGGACGCCTTTCCCCATCCGGCATCCGGTAACCGCTTCGAAGCGCCATCGCCGGCCCAGCGATCGGCAACCGTTCCGGGGGTCCTCCGCCTGCCGCGAGCGCAACAACCCCTTCCCCAACCCCACCATTCACCCGCGCAAACCTGTAGCAGAAAGCGAAAGCAACCATGATAGACAACCGTGCGAATGCCCGCGCCGCCTACGCGGGGCAGCTTATCCTCACCTCCGGACACGCCGCGAGCATGGACTCGTGGGCGACCGGCCTCAACAACAACGTGCTCGTTCTGGGCTGTTCCGGCTCGGGCAAAACGCGCAGTTTCCTGAAGCCCAACCTGCTGCAGTGCGAGGGTTCCTACATCGTGCTCGACTCCAAGGGCCGCCTATATGACGAGATGGCGCCGTATTTGCGGGCCAACGGGTACATCGTCGACCGCCTTGACTTCACCACCATGGACGGCGAGATCGGCTACGACCCGCTTCACCACGTTCGCTGGCGCAAAGGTCGCCCTCTTGCGCAGGACATCATCGCAATCGCCAGCGCGCTGTTCCCCCGTGCGGACATGGGCGACGACCCGTTCTGGGCGGGCGCGGCGGCCAACTACGTTGCCAGCTACATCGCCTATGTGTTCGAGGCGCTGCCCGATCGCGAATGGAACATGGCATCGGTGGTGAGCGTGTACGAGCAGGCGTGCGAAGGCAATGCCGAAGCGCTGTTCGCCGACCTTTCCAAGCAGGACCCCGATAGCTACGCGGCTTCGCTGTTCCGCCGCGCAAGGAGCACGGCGCGCGCCGACAAGATGCACTCGAGCATCATGGGCATCATCGCCGCAAACCTGCTGCCGTTGACGTTCGACGGCGCGCTTGCATCGTTTCGCAAGGTGCAGCAAATCGACTTTTGCGACCTTGGGCGCGAACGGCGCGCGCTGTTCGTGACCATGGACGACATGGACCGCAGTTTGGCGCCTCTGACCAGCCTTTTCGTGCGCCAGGCATTCTCAAGCCTGTGCGATTTCGCGGACACGCGATGCGATGGCGGCCGGCTGCTCGTGCCCGTTCGCTTCATGTTGGACGATTTTGCGAACCTGACGCTGCCCGGCTTCGACGACGTGCTTTCCGTCATCCGCAGCCGCGAGGTCAGCTGCACCATCATCTGCCAAACGGTCAGCCAGCTTGAGGCGCGATACGACCAGGCCGTGGCGAACTCGATCATCGGCAACTGCGACCGCCACCTGGTGCTGGGCTTCCAAGACGAGCGGACGGCGAAGTATTTCGCGCTGCGCGCCAACAAGTTTCCCTCGACGCTGCTTGAGACGCCGGCCGGAAACTGGTGGTTATTCGAACGCGGCCGCCGCGGCATGTGCGAACCCGCCTATGCGCTCGAGCAGCATCCGCGGTATCGCGAGTTTGTCGCGAGCTGCGAGGCGCCCGGGGATTGGGAAGCGGTTGCGAATTGCGGAGCGCCCGGGAACCGCGGAGCAGCCGCAACCCGCAAATCGTCCGCAAATCGCGAACTCGCCGCAAACCTCAAAGCGCCCGCATACTGCGAAGCTATTGCGAATCGCGAGGCATCCGCAACCTGGGAAGTATCCGAGGATTTCGAAGCTGCCGCCGATGGCGAAGCGCCCGAGGATTGCGGAGCCGTCGCAACCTGGGAAGCGCCGGAGAACCGCAAGGCGTTTTCAATCTGCGAAGACGACCTCGACTTCCTTCCCCCGCCGGAGCCGGACGACGAGATCTGGGTCGATACGTTGTTCATTGCCGACAACCTGGACGGCGATTCCGGCGCCGCAGCCTAAGGAAGGAGCGAGGATGAGCGAAATGAACGTGCGCAAAAGCCCCTGCGAAACGAATCGCGCAAATCCGGGAGAAGAGGACGCCCGCAAAAGCCCGAGCGAGCAAATCGTCCGCAAAAGCTCGAACAAAACAAACGAACACGCAAATCCGAGCGAGACAAACGTGCACGCAAGTCCAAGCGAATCAGACGCACCCACAAACCCAAACGAAACGACAGGCCGTAAAAGCCTGAGCGAGCGTATCGCCCAGACAAACGCCGTCCGCGTAGACAACACATGGAGCGCGCCGGACAAGCAACTTGTCGAAGCCGAGCGCAGAACCCCGTTCCAGGTTTGCGACGTGTATTGCGCGCACGCCGAGGAGCTGCTCGCGATCACGGGGCAAATCTCAGCTGCGCTGCCGAGCCGCGCCGCATACCTCGCGCGGACCAACCCGCGAGCGGCAGCCCATCCGGACAACCGCTCGGTGAAGGCGCACACCCAGGTCGGGAACCCCGCGTGCGCCTTCGTCTGGGAGATTCGCAACAACAAGGAAGGCGCGCTGGCCAAGTCGTCGGACGCGCAATACGCCAAGGCCCTTGACGCCACGGATGCGTTGAAGGACCTCTGGGAAGATGAACCATGGCTCGACGAGCTGCAGATCGCGAAGGCGCTCATCACGCAAATCGTCCTACTCGACGACGACCTGCGCACAAAAGTCCTCAAACGCGCAAACCTCATGGCGAAGGAGTGCGCCAACGTCCTTGCCCCGTATCTGCGAGGCTGAAAGCAATGGACGGTGCGAACACATCCTAGGCCGAATGCCGCTGCTCCCAGCCCATACCCGAAAAACCGAAGCCTACGGCAGACGACAGCAAGGGAGCTTTTAACCGCTTCGCCAAGATCCTCCTAAGCACATCGGCGCAATCGATCTGAGCACCGCGGCGGACAATCGCCGTCCCCCGAACACCCGCTTCCCTACCCTGCTCAACGGGTCAAAACCGCCAACTTCTCGCAAGCAACCGCGCGACCCAACGCTAGAATCTAACCGTTCGAATCAAAAGGAGGAGCAGCACGTGGCGCAAGATTTCTACAACCTGCTTTACAACGGATACACCGGCGAGTATCAGCTGATGAGCTCGCTGTACCGCAACGGCTTGGACGCGCTTCGCCCGCCCGCAGACATGGGCATCGACGTGGTGTCGCTGAACCTCAAGCAGCAGCTTGAGAAGCCCGGCACGGCACCTGAAACGTTCTTTTTCCAGGTCAAGACGGCGGTGACCACCGTAAGCGAGAACCCGAGCCGCCCCGGCGCGTTCGCCGTGGTCGAGTTCAAGCTCAAGGACAGCGAGGTAGACTTGCTCGCCCGCTCGCGCGACCGCGCGCTGTTCTGCTACGTGTACAACAGCGAGGCCGGGGCGCTCACCGATGCGTTCGAGGCGCCGTTCATCTGCTTCTGGCTTGACGGCACGCTCATCAAAAAGCTCAACGAGAAAGGCGCGTTCTTCCGCAAAAAGGGCGAACCCAAGCTGACGCTCGCCTGCCAACTGCGCAAACCTGCGCACGAATACGGCCACTGGTACGCCCTGGTGGTGAACGAGAAGGGCGAAAAGGTCGAGAACGGCTTCCTCGGGATCGTCGGCGGAGAAGGCTCCCCGGCCGACGACTGGGCAGACCACTACAGCGTAGCCGGCTACCTAGAATACGCCCGCTGGGGGCTGTAAGGCGAAAGGGCGAAGCCGAGCGACGGCGGCCAACGCGAACAGGGGACGGAGGCGTGTTCAGAATCTCCCTGAGCACCTCTCCGTCCCCTGTTCACCAAGGTCAACACCATCTCAAGGCCGGATGTCCCCTTTCAGCTTGCGAATCCTTTCCAGCGCATTTGCCTCATGGCGGGCTGCAGCGGCCGGATAAGCCATTGATGCGGCCCGAATGCCCTCCTCAAGATTCCGAAGCGCGCAATCGACGACCGACTCAACGTCCGCCGCGCCAAGCCCCCAGGAAACGGCCTCGGCGACGACATCGGCCCGCGTAAGCTTCCCGGGGTCTATCACCCCGTTCACGCGCATGGAACCCAGTCATACGGCAACACGCCAAGGCTCCTGCAAACCTCGTCGCGGCGGTTTCCCTCGGGAAGCAGGCCGTTGAACCAGGCGGAGGCTTTCGCCTCGCCGAACGGGCGGACTTTTGCGGGAAACGCCATTGAGAGCACCGGCCGGCCAGCGAGTTTACCAACGATCGATTGCTCGTACTCGAAGCGCCCGCCCTTGCGGTTCTCGACGATGCGTCCAATCAGGCTTTCTCCCAAATAAACGTCGAGTTGCCTCATTCGGTCACCTCCACGTCTGCGCCCTTGGGCACGATCACCATGCGAAAACCCAGCTGCTGCAGGTAGCGATCGACCTTGATCGCCGACACGTTCTTGCCCGTCTCGAGCGCCGAGAGCGTGACCGACGAGAAGCCGAGCTTTTTCGCCATCTCAACCTGCGTAATGCCGCGCGCCCTGCGCGCCTCCCGCAGGAACTCGCCGATGGCCTCATATGAGTAAGCGTTAGTCCACATGCTGTGCCGCCGTTCAAAATACTTGATATTTGCCTTAGTAGCCCGAGTATACAAAATACTTAATATTGTCTCAATATCAGGAATATTAAGTATTTTGAACGATGAAGCTTAAAGCGAAAGTATTGGTACATGAATCGCCGAAGCGTGCAAGTCGCAATGCGATTGACGCAAACGCTGCTCGCGACTTCTGGGCGGTTTTGCAGGGCATACCTCAATCATTTCCGAAACTCGCTACATCTGCAATGCGCAGCAATCACCGGCTTCACCAGCCATACGCGTGATCGCCCGCATCGCCGTTGCGGGCAATCACCCTTCAAATCGCAATCCCAGCTCCTGGAACAGTCGCTGGTTGTCGGCGGCGATCGCCGCGGTCATCGCCTCCCTTATCCAATCTGGGCATTCAGCCAGAACAGTGGGCGCGTGCGTTGCGATTTGCGCGGCGATGACCTCCACCGTCCCAACGAGGCCATCTTCGCAAATCCCCGATATCGCTGCTTCCGCCGCCCAGTCGGATAGGGACAGCTCGCTTGCCCGCTTCTTGGAATTGATCGGCATGGCCAGCAAATCGCTGGTTTCTTGCCACACTCGCGTGCAAAGGGCGTCGTAGAGGGGGCACAAATCCACGCTTCCGTCTGGCCGCAAAAACAGGCTGTAGTTCTTGCCGTGCGCGTCGCAATTCCCCACCAGCGTGTTGAAGACGAGCTGCTTTGCCCACTCCCTCACCAACGAACTGCCGTTGGGCTGCCTCTTCAGCAGGGCAAACGCGTCGGCAACAGTCACGGAATACTTCGCATGCCGCGAAATGCCCGGCGCCTGCGTGAAGTCCTCGACATGGATGCGCCGGACCCGCCCGCCGGCGCAAACCTCGCGATCGAACCTTTCGACGACGTAAGCCTGGTCTTCGCCGAACGGCCGCACAAACGACCTTGCGGCGTCCAGCCCGCACGCGGCCGCAAGATGCATGGTCGCGTCCTCCACCAACGGAACGCCGCAAAAGCGCTCATGGGACGGCTTCACAATGTGGGTCGAAGGGTGTTTGGCGTTCGGCCAGGTCCAGCGGTCGTCGAACCGCTCCAAAGCGAATTTGCCCTGCGAACCGGCAAGGGCAAAACGGCTGCGGCGGTCATCGGACTGCCACGCCGTCCAGCCGCGACCGAGCCGGTAAACCTTGATCGCGATGTCCTTTTCCCTTGCGAACTCACGGGCCTGGGACGTGATTTCTCCCAGCTCAGGAACCGACGTGAAGCACAACCCGCCCGTCGTGTCCGTTGCCACAAGAAGGTCGAGCGGGTCAGCCGATGCCGCGCCGAACCAGAGCCGCATCGCCTCGCGTTCGCTATCGTTGTCCGGCAGCAGGCCGTCCAAGAACGCGCCCGGGGCATCGGCATGCCAAGAACCGTCGAGCGGCAGCGAAAGGCTGATGGGTGCGGAAGCTTCCGGGGCGTATTCGAACCGGGTCACGCCGTCAGGGCCCTCAAAGAAGCGTCCGACCAGGCGATTCTGCAGCCACGCGTACGCCTCCCTCATTCCATGCCCCTCTCAAACTCGTCGTCGCCAGGGAGCGAAAACAGCTCGACGCGCAACGCATCGCACAGCGCGAAAAGGTCGGCGGACGTTCCCTTCCCCTTCTGGATCAGGTCCTCGGCTGCCTGCTCCGAAATGCCGGCCGCCGTCGCGACCTCGGGGATGGACATCCCCCGGTACCACATGAAGTCCAGCAGCTCGTCGCTCACATCGCGACAGGTGGCCGGCATGCTCACGAACAGGTCGGGGACCCCGCCGGAGTCGGCGCCCTCATATTCGCTCGCCAACGGCGGATGCGGTACCCCATCGGTACACCTGCGATACACGGCCATTCCTCCTCATGCGTTTCCCCGCGTTGTTGACGGCAGCGATGATGCTAGCATTTTTGTCCGCAATGGCGATGGTAATGCCTCCGTTCGCGAACAGGGAACAAAGACGGGAGTGAACAGGGGACAAAGGTATGCTCAGGGAAAAACTCGACGAAAGACGACCCCCGAACACCTGAACGCACCTCCGTCCCCTGCTCGAGCTTGCACGGAAGGTCGGGCGCGCGCCTGAACACCCCCGCCATCGTGAACGCATCTCCGCCCCCTGCTTACTCAGCCTGTCGGAGCGTGCTGGCGATGCAGGCGAGCTCTTCCTTGATGACATCGTAACCGATGGTGCCGTCGAATTTGAGCCCAACGCCCGAACACCCTTGCGTCTCGCAAACCCCGCTCACAACTTCTGGGCGGTTTTGCAGGCGGATTCGGCCCGAAAGGCTACGCAGCGCCAGCGTTTTCCCAGGTCAGCGGAATCGGAGCCGCATAACACCTGCGGAAAACCACCCAGAAGTCCGGAACCACGGCAAAATTGGGGCTCATTTTCTGCAAAACCGCCCAGAAGTCGCAGGGACGCGTCCGCGAGCAAAGTCGCGGAAGCCTTCAACGCAAACGCAAACGCGGACGCGGACGCAACCCGCAACTCTGCCCCGACGCTCCCGTCAACATCCCCTGCCCTTTGGTGCCCTGATGCTGCCCTGGTCCGGCTATGACCCGCCCGATAAATTCTTCTACAGAGATAGCGATCGGGCGGGTCTCCCGCGATCGTCTCTACAACGGATCGTTGGCACCAGAGGAAGGAAAAGGCATGAAGAACAGCCACATGGTAGAAGAAGTTCTCGAAAACAGCGATTTGTATTTCAAGGCGGAGGAGGAGGGCTGGTCGACGTTTTGCAAGGGCACGGCCGTCGCGCTAAAGCCTATTGGGGAAAGCTCGGTGTGCGTCACCGCAAAAACCGGGGTTTTCGCAACAGGCGAGACCGATGTCGCGCTGATGGCCCTTATGAACCATCTCGGCGGATGGATCCAGAAGGTCGGCACGTATGGCTTTTCGCCCGATGGCGAGGTCATCCTGCAAATCGAGCGAGACCTGGCCGACGGCGAATCCGTCGACCGCGCGGTCTCCTTGGCCGCCAGCTACGTGAACAATCACGCCGATTCATTCCGTAGCGTCAATCAGGGCGTTCCGCTTGATGAGGCCATCGAGTCCGGCCCCGGCAGCGCCGGAGGCCTGCTCCGCGCCCTGCGCAACGAGCTTCTCGACTAAACCCCACGTCAAACACCACGAACGGAGAGAACGATGATCATTTCCAGCTACGACGACATCCCGTACTTCACCTGCAAGTCCGCCGAGATCCGCCCGAAAAGCAAGACCGAATATTCCGGCCGTTTCGAGGTAGAAGGGAAGACCTTCACGGTCAACATCCTGGACGAGCGCAACGAAAAGGAGTCCGTCTCCCGCGTGTGGGCGCGCGTCGGCCTTGTCAAGCAAAAGCCGGACGGCGAAGCCATCCGCTTCGCGCTGGACATAGCCGAGAAGCAGAAGACCGACCCCGCGTTCATCCCGGTGAAGGTGGATCTTCGCGACGGGGAAACGTCCTACATGCAAACCTGGACGCGAGACTACCCCGATGATGAGGCGATGGACCGCTTCATCGAAGAGTGCAAAACCTTTATCCAGGATCACTTCGATGAGATCGACGGCACTCGCTTCCCGCGGTCCAACCAGGGAATCGCCAAGTTGCTCGACCTTCTGTAGGCCTTTCGACCGCGGCGCTTGGCGGCGGCTCGCCATGCGCCGTAAAGGGCGTGAACACCATGAACAGCAAATACTACATCGGTTCGATCGAATTGCCCGGCCCCGAGATCGACTGGGGGTCGACGGTTCTCGCCTGCAACCTTCTTCTGAGGCAGGGCAACCGAATCGAATTCGGGCACGCAAAACTCCAAAACGACAAGATCGTTTTGCCCTTCGTCTCAAAAGGCTCGCCGGAGAACGACATCAGGGACATATTCGACGAAGGCGAAGTGACGTGCCTGCCCCTCAAAGTATGCCTTTCCGACAAGAAGGCGCTGCGCGCCGCGGCCCGGGTGAACTCGATCGACCCCAAGAACCACTCGATTACCCGCGAGGACATCATGCTCAAAAGCGCGAAAAACCTGCTTGACGCCTACATCGGCCTTGAGCGCCAGATCAAGACGATCAAGTCCATCGCGATGATCGCGGAAGCGTATGGCAGGCAAGCCGTAGATTCGCTGCACATGATGTTCGTCGGCCCTCCGGGCGTGGGCAAAACCACGGTTGCGCACGCGCTGCTCGAGGAATACGACCGCGCCGGCGTCACGTCCGGCAAGGGCGTGTTCGTGAACGCATCGGCAAACGACCTGGTCAGCCAATATGTTGGCGAAACGCCTCGCCTGGTTAAGAACATCTTCGACAAGGCGGAGGGCGGCATCCTGTTCATCGACGAAGCCTACCGTTTGAGCCGCCAAGCGCCGGCTACCGACGGGTCGTCCCACGGCCAGGAAGCCATCGATGCCATCAACCAGCTGATGGAGGAGCAGCGCGAGCAGGTGATCGTGATCCTTGCGGGATACCCGGACGAGATGCGCGATTTCGTGCGTCACAACCCGGGGCTTACGGGCCGAATCGGCTTCGAGATCGAATTCGACGAATACAGCCCTGACCAGCTCTTGAGCATATTCAAGAAGATGGCAAAGGAGCGCAGGTTCGAAGTCGATGAGGCGGCTATGAAGTGCCTGGAAGACAAGATGCCGTCGATCATGGCCCTTGAGGATTTCGCCAGCGCGCGAACGATGCGCAAGATCCTCGACCATGCCGTAGTCAAGAAAGCCAACGGTTTGCTTGACCACGTGATCAGGGCAGAAGAGGTTGCCAGCGCGTTAGAGGACAAGGATTTCCGCCTACCCTCGAAGCAACCCATAGGGTTTGCCCTCTAGCTTTTTGCCCTCCGCCTCCCCGCCTCCCGGGCAAATCTGGTTCGCGGCAAAACGAGCGCCGGTCCGTCGCCATTGTCGGACCGGCGCTCGTCATGAGGGCAGAAACGGCTTCTGCCGAGGGAAGGGAATCGCGCCCGATCGCCTTCCGCAAGCCTGATGCGTCGCAAGCCCCACGAACCCTGGCGGCCGGAATCGGAATCGCGCCCGATCGCCTGGCACCCCACACAGCCGCAATGGCGGGCGGCGGCTAGACTAGCTCCGTGATCTTGACGATGCAGGATTTGTTCCGCGGGCCGAACCCGAGCGAACCGTCCTCGTTCTCGACGATCCGGAACCCCAGGCATATCTCGTCGCCTTCCTTGACGGGCACGCCGCATGAAGCGAAGTCGGCGGCGTCATCGCCTATGCCTGCGCCCGTGCGCTCCGCAATGGCCTCAAGCGGTATCTTGCCGGCGGGAACGCCCACGACCTCATAAGCGACATTCTTGTTGTTAGCCCCCAGACCTGCGATAAGGAAGGATTCCGAACCGA
Source organism: uncultured Senegalimassilia sp. (assembly GCF_934632265.1). Lineage (GTDB taxonomy): Bacteria > Actinomycetota > Coriobacteriia > Coriobacteriales > Eggerthellaceae > Senegalimassilia. The sequence goes on along the minus strand of NZ_CAKTYH010000007.1, from coordinate 9,623 downwards.
CTTCATCGGTCCTTTTGACCAGAGTTCCGTTGCTGGTTTCCAGGTCGAACAGCTGCCAGAGACGATTCCGCTCGCTGTACACCAAGACACAGTGATAACGCGAGACGGGGTCGTCGGAAATCTTGTCCCCGTCTTTGTTCACGCCGCCTACCTTCCGCTTCGGGAAAGCGAACACGCCGCGCGCCGCACTGTACGCCTTCCCCTCGAAAGGCACCGACCAGCGACGGCTGTCAGTCCCCTCCCCGAACGGGACCATTCGCACCCCCGCTTCAAAACAGTGGCCTATTCCGATCACGCCGTCCTTAGGGGGGCTGACGACGACCTCCTTCGGCTTGATAACGTCCTGCTTGCAGTCATCGTAGACCCCTATCGTAAGGACAAGCTTGGGAAGCCCCGCGGCAGCGCCTTCGCGCGCACAAGTGCCAGGAGCGCCGCCGGTTACCATCCCCAGCTTCTTATCCAGGCGCTTATTGCGCTCTTCGGGAGAAAGATACCTCAAGCACTGATTGAGGATCGGGTCGACGATTTTCTCTTTGAAGAGCTCTTCGCCAACGCTTTTCTTATCGACGTCGTCCTCGCATCGCTGAGTTTTGCGGGCTTTGCCGATGATCCTTTCCTTCCCGGTTAATTCATTGTAGGCCCACGCGCACTTCTTGAAGGACTTGGCTGCGTCGTCGAGCCCCTCAATCGTCATTTCCTTTTCTTTAAGATAGGCATCAAGGGCATTTGCGAACTCCTCGGGGCAATTGAACGTTCCCGCGATTTCCAAGAGCGCATTTGCGATGCCTTCATCGAACCGATAATCCAAAGGAAAGCCCGCAAAACCGTCCATCTTCTTGTTGTACGCGCGCCTGCCCTGGTCCCTGTCCAGGCCCATGAGCTCATAAATCTTCTCGTTGGAGGCATATTTGGAATTCGGACACGTTTCCCCAAGCCAAGACAGCATATCGATGATCTGATTAGAGTAGATCGCCACGGTTTTTCCTCCGAACCCTAGAAAGCCACGCTACTCGTAGCCGTTTTCCCTGATCCATTCCTTGTTCTCGGCAAGCCATTTCTTTGCGAAGTGGAAGCCCTGCCGCCCCTGCTCGCGATCGTCTCGGGCGGACTCGCGCACATACTTGAGGCCGAGCTCCACATTCGGCGTGATGTCCATATCGACCCGGATCCTGTTGCCGTCGGCGTCGTGGACGGTTCTTTTGCGCAGGTCAGGCTCACCTTCTTCGAATTTGCCCACCAAAACGCGACCGTACCAGTTTTGCGCAAGCAGGTTGCCCGCATTGGCCGCTTCGGCCATCATCTGGACGATATCTTGGTCAGAATACAGCTGGCCGGCGCCGGCGTAATCGTCGCGCGCCATGACGGCGATGTTGTAGATGGCGCTGTGGCTGCCGCCCGTTCGCATGATCTTGTCGAACACGGGAAGGCAACTGCTGTAGCGGCCGCTGTTGTAATCGTCGAGCGCTTTCAGGACCGAATCCTCGCCGAGATCGATCGCGGCGGCGCTTGCTTCCGCCAGCGCGCTTCCGCTCTCGCGCCCGCCGAGGGCGTTGGCGACCGCGATGATCTGCAGCTCATGAAAGTACGCCTGAGCATCAAGCGGAAGCGTGGCCTTCAACTCGGCTGACGTGGGCCTTTCGGCACGCACGACGTTCAAACAGGCGGAAAGGCAGTGCTTTATCTTCCTGTCCATGGCATCGTAGGCGCGCTTCAGGCAGCGATCAAGCTCTTGCTCCGTGACCCTTTTCCCATACGTGCCGGAAAGGGATTCCCGGACCGCTTTGCGAAGCGCATCGACCTTTTCGCCTTCCCGTTCATGCGCAAAGGAATTCATCTCCTCCTCGGTCAAAACGAGGCTCTGCCGACGCAGGTTCCTAACATAGCAGCTTTTGAGCTCGGCACGAAGTTCGGGCTTCTCATCGAGAAGACGGTTCTCGTGCTCGTCCGTCCAGCCCTGGTCATAGCGAAGTTCGCCGCTTTCCCCGTCTTGAAAGACCCCGTAAGCTGGGAACTTGCAGATCTCAATGCCGCCAAACATGGCGGTTTTGCCCGTCAGCGCAACCAGAAGGGTCGCCGCTATCGAATAGCTGTCGTCGCTTTGGGCCGAGTCGCCATCCTCGGAGAAGAACAGCTCCGGAGGCGCAAAACCCTGCGTTGCCAAAGCAGGGGCTTCCTCGTCCGGCGCGTAGGAAATACCGAAGTCAACGAGCCTCGGACGCAGCCCGCCATCAACGGACTCGATGAGGATGTTGTCCGGTTTGATATCGTGGTGAACCAGCCTGTTCCGAGCGCCGTCCCAAGCAAACGCGCTGAACTCAACGACCTTCGCCAAAGTGCCTAGGACCTGCTCGACGGTCATCGGCCCATTGTCGATAAGGTGCTGGGAAAGTGAAACGCCGTCAATCCATTCCATCACGATGCAAGGGGCCTCGACGATGCTCGCGTCGTCGCAGGACTCCACGATGCCGAAGAACCTTCCCTCGGGCAAAAGCGCGAAATTGCGGTAATCCTGAAGAGCGCGCCATTCGGTAAGGGCAGCCTCGTACGAGGCGAACGTCTTCAGCGCGAACGCCTTTCCGTCCTCCGTCCAGACCTTCCTTAGCGCGCCTTGGCCGCCGCAAAACGCACCTTGATCGGCATCCAGGAAGAATCTGGCGCTGGAAAGACGGGCTCCGCCGTCATCGGCCAGAGCCGAGCTAAGGATGACGTTGGGCGCGAAGCCTTTCGCAGGTGTGCTCCGGCGCTGCGCGGCGCCGTCATCCCGGGATCCGCTCGCTTCGTTGGGGGCGCCGCCGCCGGTTATCAGGCTTTTGCCCATCTCAGGTTCCTTCCACGCAGCATTCGTCGATCAAGGTGATGATTAGGATTCTACATCGTTGAGCTGGGCAGACCGCTGCGGTCGGGAAAATCCGGCTGCGTCAGGCTGTTACCGCCGGCGAACATGTCGCTGGGAAACGCGACAACAGGGCATGTTTGCGCCCTCTACGCCCTTCACGTTCACGCTTCCCGTTGGGGAACGCGACGGCGCACCATGTTTGCGCCCCGTACCCTTCACGTCTTCGTTTCCCACTGAGGGGCGCGACGTCGGCCACACCTGCAGCCCCGCGCCTTCACGTTCACGCTTCCAATCGAGAGCTGCAGCGGGCCACACCCGCAAAACCGCCTACGAGATGGAGACGCCGAGCCATCTCTCCTGCGGGCTGCCCGTGATGCGGTTCCCATTGACAAGGGCGATGGAACACCCCTTGCCCACCTTGACCACAGGCGAGGTGAACGAGGGGTGCTGCACATACACGGGACGGCCGCTGCCGTTGGCCAGTATCCGGCGTGCCGGCTTTCTCGTTTCGTTGTTCACTGTTGCCTCCTTCCGCATGTATAGACCTTGCCTCTAGCTGGCGCGTTATGCGGCGTTTGCGAGCGTGATCACGACGCGGCGGTCCACCTGGGCCTGGGACTCGTTGAAGCTGCCGGACGCCATGGAACTTGAGCCTTCGCTGCCGCGGCCCGTGGCCGTGACGTTCCCTGCCGGGACGCCGAGCGAGGACAGGGAATCCGCCACGGCGTTTGCGCGGTTTTGTGACAGCGCCTTGAGGAACTCGTCGCTGCGCGAAGGGCTGTCCGCCGTGTACCCCTCGACCGCCACCTTGTACCCCCCTCCCATCGCGGCCTGCGCGATCTGGCTCAGCACGTTGGCGCTTTGCGCTTCGTCCGCATACTCGGCGCTATCCCCCTTGAAGGTGAGCACGGCCGAGTCGAGCACGATCTGGGTCGATTCGCCTTTGGCCAGGGCGGGGATGTCGAGGGAGTCCGCGCGCAGGTCCACGATGCCCGTGTCGGGCAGCTCGTCGTCGCAACCGAGGGCCTCGAGCGCATCGGTGGCGACGACGGCCTTGCCGCCGCCGGCGTTCACGATGCCCGTGTAGAGGTTTTCGAGCGACTTCTTCGCACTGGCCGGGATCGCCTGGTCCCCGGTGCTCTGGCCCAACCCGTAGAAGATCACGGTGATGCCGCTGTAATCCGAGATGGCGCCGAGGGCGCGAAGCTGCTCGATGGTGCCCTGCGAATCGGCGGCCAGCAGCTCCTGGCTTGTCGCCAGCAACCCCGTGTTCGCGAGCCCGCTCGACACGACGCAGAGGGTCTTGGCGCCGTCGCCGGATCGGGCGTTGAGCTGGCCCGCCGCCTTGTTCATGGAGGCTAACAGGTCGATGCGCCCCGTTGCGTCGCGGGCGTCGCAGGCCGCGCGCAGGTAGTCCGCCTTGAACGACGAGAGCTCGTCTTTCTTGGCGCGCTCCGAGTTCTTCGTGCCGGCGTAGACCATGCCGCGTAGGTCGGAGCCGTCGGGCACCAGGTACCCGACGTACGACTCGCTCTCGATGGCGGCCATCGCATGGGACAGCGCGCTTACCGGCAGCTTGAACGCCTGACCTTGGGATGCGGCGGTGACGATGATCACGTCCTGGGGGTTTGCGGATTCGGACGCGCTGATCGACTGCTCAGAGATGGAGTAGTGGCCGGGAACGTCGCTCGACGAGCCCGAGCATCCGGCGAAGAGGGAGGATGTCGATGCTAGGAGCAGGGCGAAGGTCCAGGTGAGGATGTGGTTGCGGGCGTGGGCGCTGGCGAAGGTGCGGGCGCTGGCAGCGGTGCGGGCGCGAACGCGGACGTGGGCGCGGGTGCGGACGCCAGTGCCGGTGAGGATACCAGTGCCGGCAGAGGTCTTGCTAATGCTGTTCATGACGTGTTCTCCGTTCTTCATCGATTAGGCGGGGTTTTGCGGGTCGGCCTATTCGCCGGCATTGCCGGCTGCGACATCGCGCGGCTGCAGCTTCTCCAGGTGCAAGTCGCGCATCTTCTTGAGGTTTGCCTCGAAGTTCTCGAGCTTTTCGCTGATGGCAGCCGTGGCGGCATCTCGAGCGTCGTCGATCGCTGAGACGTAGCCGATGAAGGCGTTCTGAAGTTCGCCAGATTTGCCCAGCAGCTCCTGGAAGACCGCCTCGTTGCCAGCCGATGCCGCGGCGGCCGACTGCTTCGCTGCGGCGATGGCTATGTCGGTCGCGGCAGCCACGTGCTCGGGAAGCGCTTCCTCCATGAGCTGGATACGCTCTGCCTGGGCGCGGAAGCTGTTCGCTGCCTGCTGAAGCTTGATGGTCTCGTACAGGAAGCTGAGCACCGCCTCGCCGCCCGCGGCCGCAAGCATGATTAGGCAGAAGCAGATCAGGGAGGGCGAGATGCCCATGGTCGAGCCGTCGATGCCGGTGGCTCCGGCGCCCGCCTCGGTCACCGCGCGCAGCGTCGCCGCAAAAGCCGCGACGAGCCCGGCAAGCGAAAGGCACACGATGCTGGCGGCCTTGTCGTTCGCCGCAAGTTTGCGCGCAGCCACCGAGGGCAATGCGAGGAGCAGAAGCGCCTGCGCGAGCGATATCAATATCGCCATCGTTTGGCTGCCCGCACCCCCTCCCCCATCTGCGCCGAAATCCTGAAACAGCGGAAACGGATTCACGTCCAAAAAGGTGCAAAACGCAGCGTAATCAAGGGCGGCGTTCGACAGGCAGAGCAGTCCCAACAGGGCAAAAACGGCAAGCTTCCTCATTTTGCGGCTCCTTTGTTTAGCAGGCTCATTTCACCGATCGTATCCTGTTTCATCACGTGAAGCTCCGCCGCGTAGGTGGTTGTGAGCGCCTCGAGGTAGCGGCGGTAAGCCTCTTCGATCTGCGCCAGATGAAGGTCGAGCAGGGCGGCCATCTCCTCCGCAAAGATGCCGGTTCCGCTGCTGTGGAAGGCCTCATACCTCCCGGATTGGGTGATTTGACGATCACGGAGCGCCTCATAGTCGGGCTCGGCGGGAAGGTCGAAGCTGATGCCGAAAGACGACTTGCGAAGCTCATTCTCGGAAATGACCTGGCCTTTTCCGAAGTACGTCGGCACTTTGGGGCTCTTTCGGCCCGATATCAGCTCTTTGATGGTCATTGCCACGCCTCCTCGATATCGTCCTTATTGCCCAGCACGCCTGGGAGCATGTACGGCGGCTCCAGTTTGCGCGCGCGGCTCTTCAGCGCCCACTTCAGGTGGGCACAACCCTGACGCTGGTAATTGGCCTTCACGTAGCTTTTTGCGGCCTCGACGCTTGCCTCGACGCGCTCGGCGAGCTTTCGGGCACGATCGAGCAGCGAGGCCCACTCATCTGCGTCAGCGGCCGCGCTTGCGGACTGGGCCAACAGGCGGCCGCGCGCGACGGTTTCGTCGTGAAGCTTCACCGAAGCGCGATCGACTTCGCTCAAACCGGCAAGGTTTGCCTCATCGACCTCGACCGGGACCTGCGCCTCCTCCAAGCGGCGGCGGGCGTTTTCCCGAGCCGAGACGCAGAAGGATTCCGCGGCCGCCACGACCTCGTCCGCGTAAGCGACCAGACCGGCATACTCGATGTCCTGCACAATCATGTCCTGCGCCGTTGAAGCTTCGAGCTCCCCGAGGAACGGCGAGACGATGACGTGGGTGTCCTCGAACTGGGTGCACTGTCGCGCCCAGAGGAAGCCCGTGAGCTTCTGCACCAGGCGCTTGGGGGCGAAGAGCTTTCTGTTGCTGATGCTTATGCCCTTCTCCCCAAACTTCTCGAGGTTTGCGTCAAGCCATAGCAGGGCTTGCTCCACGTCCTGCTTCGAGGCCAACGACTTGGGCTTGGTTATCTTCTCTGCCATTGCTGCTCCTTCCCTACGTGCCGACGATTCCTTACAGAGACGGTCGCGGGAAGCCCCACCTGACGCTGTCTCTGTAGAAGAATGTACCGGCCGGACCACACCCGTGCTAAGGGCACAGTCAGGGCACCAAAGGGCAGCAACGGACCAGGGCGCTTTCGATTGGCTGGGGTTGGATATGTTGAGGAGCGTGCTTTTGGCGCGCCGGCAACGGCATGCCGATAAGCATTATCATGGAGCCGGGAATCACCAAGCGAGCAAAGGTCGTTACGCCTGGGCGATTGAGGCGGGCAAAAAGAACCCGCACCTTGTCACCCTTATCCCAGAAAGGCGAAGGGCAGAAGATGATTGCGGAATATTCGAAGGTACTGATCAGGTCCACCAATCGAATTGGCACTGTCGTCGAGTTCGACGACGGGAAGACTAGCGCAATCCACCTCATCGAGCTTACCGACACAGACGCGGATGACAGGATGGTGTGGGCAGATGCAGGCGACTTGGAGGAGCTGCCGCCTAACGCGTTCCCCGCGCTGAACGAGTCGTAGCCGGCAATCGGTTCCTAAAGCGAAGCGAACGCACCTTCATCCCCTGTTCACGCACGCGAGACCTCCCACGCGAGGCGCATCCTTTGGCATCCGCCTCGCCCCTTGCACCCCGCGAATCCAGCTCACGACTTCTGGGCGGTTTCGCAGGCCGAATCAGCCCGAAACGCCGCAGCGCGCCGACGTTTTCCCAGGTCGGCGGACCCGACGGCGAACAGCTGCCGCCGGAAACCGCACAGAAGTCCAGAACCATGACAAAATCGGCGCCTATTTCCTGCGAAACCGCCCAGAAGTCGCGGGGTGCATGCGCTAGCCGAATAACGACCGGCTCTTCGCTTCAAAAACGGGAGGCACTCCCCCAGCGATAAGCCCAACGCGAACAGGAAAGCCTTCAAGCGGAAAAGATTACTTACCCCATATGGCAACCAGCTTCTCTTGGCAAAGGGGCATACAAGTTGCAAAATCTTCCCTTTTGGGATTAGGCTCTCGGATACCAGGCTAATCATCCCAAAAGGGAAGACCCCGTCGTTGTCATTTACGCGATCATGGGGGACAAGGTTCCGTACGCAACCTAACGGCCGGCGGAGATCGCAGGCCCGGCAGGGCCTGTATCAGCATTGCCAAAAACGCCCATCGAAAGGGCGAATCCCTCTTGACAGATCCATAGGAACACCCCCACGCGGGCGGGAGGGCGCGCAGGCGCGGCGGGCGTCTAGCGCGCGAACTCCCGTAAGAGCGCGTCTTCCACTTCCCGAAGCGAAAGGGCCCCGCCTCCCTCGGCGGGACGGGCGACCACGATGCAGCGCGCTCCCACGTCGCGCGCGGCGGCGAGCTTCTCGGCCGTGCCGCCTACGGTTCCCGAGTCCTTGGTCACAAGCCACTGGGCGCCCACCTGCCGAAGCATCGCCTCGTTGAACTCGCGGGTGAAGGGCCCCTGCATGCCGATGACGTGCGACGGCGAAAACCCCGCGTCGATGCACTTCGTTATAGCGCCGGGCAGCGGGAGCACACGCACGAAGAAGCGCTCCGCGAAATCGGCGACGCGCGTGTAGGGAGCAAGCTCCTTGCTCCCCGTCGTGAGAAGCGCGCGACCCGAGTTCTCGGAGAGAAAGCGCGCCGCGCAGGCGATCGACGCGACCGACACGACGCCTTTGGGCAGCGCCTCGGCCGAGCGCGCAAGGCGCAGGCATCGTGCACCCACGGCGAGCGAAGCGGCCCGGATGTTGCCGCTTGCGAGCGTAGCGAAGGGGTGCGTGGCGTCGACGACGATGCGCGCGCCGGAAAGCTCGCGCTCCATGTCGGCCTCGTCGAGCCTGCCCGCATGCACCTCGATGCCCGGAAGCTCGCCCAAAAGCTCGCCTCCGTACTCGGTTGCCGCGTAGGCACGGGCGGGGATGCCCGCCCCGCTCGCCCATTCGCACAGAAGGCGGCCCTCGGTGGTGCCGGCAAAGATGCGCAGCGCCGGCGCGGATGCGGGCGCCGTCACTTCGGGCCGCCTGGGCGCGTGATCTGGTAGAGCAGCGCGTTCATAATGGCGGCCGCCACGGTCGAGCCGCCCTTGCGACCCCTCGTGACGATGGCCGGCACGCGTCGCGCGAGCAGCTCCTCTTTCGCCTCGACCACGTTCACAAACCCGACCGGCACCCCAACGACGAGCGCGGGCGCGATCTTCCCCGCGTCCATGAGCTCGGCGAGGCGCAGAAGTGCTGTGGGAGCGTTGCCGACGGCCACGATGAGCGGACCCTCGATGCCGCAAGCTTTGTCCATGCTCGCAACGGCGCGAGTCGTGCCCGCGGCGCGCGCAGCCGCGGCGACACCAGGGTCGGCCATGTAACACACGGCCTTGCAGCCGAGCTTCGCGAGCGCGGGCTTGCTTATGCCTGCGAGCGCCATGTTCGTGTCGGTGAGCACCGTGGCCCCTGCGCGCAGTGCGTCGAGCGCACAGTGCGCGGCGTCATGGGTGAACACGAGGGAATCGGCGTACGAGAAGTCAGCAGTGGTGTGGATGACGCGCTTCACGACGGGCTCTTCGAGCGCCGGGAACGTGCGGCCGCCGAGCTCTTCGGTGATGATCTCGAAGCTGCGCCGCTCGATGTCGCCGGGCGCCATCTCCTTGGAATCCATCTAGTACTCCACTCCTTCCCTTGCACATATCCCCTGATCGTAGGGGTGTTTCTCGCACCGCATCTCGGTTATGTAGTCGGCCTTCTCCACGATCTTGCGGGAAGGCGCGCGCCCGGTGAGCGCTACTTCGACGCCGCGCGCGGACATATCGAGCGCGCGGTCCACGAGCGCCTCGTCGACAAGCCCCTTCGAAAGCGCGTCAAGCACCTCGTCGAGCACGAGCAGCCCCTCCTGCGCGCCCTCGAGCTCGGCGAGCGCGGAAGCG
>NZ_CAKTYH010000006.1 GCF_934632265.1 uncultured Senegalimassilia sp. | reverse complement strand
GGCGCCTCTTGTTGTCTGTCGGCGGTTTTCCGAGGTTGCGTGTGGAAATCGCTTCCGCTTCCCGTTGCCTGCTATGCGCGCAGGAACGCCTCGTATCCGCGTTCGGCCTCGTAGATGTCGGCTTTGCTGGTGGTCTCCCAGGGGCTGTGCATGGAAAGGACTGCCACGCCGGAGTCGATGACGTCCATGCCGTACTTTGCGGGGATATACGCGATGGTCCCGCCGCCGCCGGCGTCGACCTTGCCCAGCTCGCAGGTTTGGAACTGCACGCCGGCGTCGTCCATGATCTTGCGGATGCGCGCCATGTACTCGGCGCGGGCGTCGTTGCTGCCCGACTTGCCTCGAGCGCCCGTGTACTTGTTGAACACCAGGCCATGGCCCAGATATGCGCTGTTCTTGGCCTCGAATACGCTGGCGTATGCGGGGTCGAAACCGGCGGAGACATCGGAGGAGAGCATGGCGGATGCGGCCAGCGCGCGGCGCAGCGGCAGCATGCCGCCCTCGCCGGCAAGCTCCATGATCTCGGCGATGGTGTTCTCGAAGAACTGCGAGGCCATGCCCGTGGCGCCTACGCTGCCAATCTCCTCCTTGTCCACGAGCACGCACACGGCGGCGCGGTCGAGCTCCTCACCGGCAACGGCAAGCTGCGCTACCAGCGAGGTGTAGGCGCACACGCTGTCGTCCTGGCCGTAGCCCAGCACCATGCTGCGGTCGAAGCCCAGGTCGCGGGCGCGGCCGGCGGGCACGACCTCAAGCTCGGCGGACAGGAAGTCCTCTTCCTCGATGCCGTACTTGTCGGCAAGCAGCTTCAGGGCGAACGTCTTCACGGGGTCCTTCTGCTCCTTGGCCTCGCCGTCCTCGTCGCGCACCACCAGGGGGCGGTTGCCTACCAGGATGTCGAGCGCTTCGCCTTCGACGACCTCGTTGGCCTTCTTGCCCATCTGCTGGTTCGCCAGGTGGATGAGCAGGTCGGAGATGCAGAAGACGGGGTCGTCGGCGTCCTCGCCGATCTTCACGTCCACCACGCTGCCGTCCTTTTTGGCGATGACGCCGTGCAGCGCCAGCGGGACGGTGACCCATTGGTAGTGCTTGATGCCGCCGTAGTAGTGAGTGTCCATGAAGGCAAGCTCGCTGGATTCGTACAGCGGGTTCTGCTTGACGTCCAGGCGCGGGCTGTCGATGTGCGCGCCCAGGATGTTCATGCCCTCGGTCAGCGGGCGAGCGCCCAGCTGCACCAGGATGACGGCCTTGTCGCGCATGGTCGCCCACACCTTGTCGCCGGGGACAAGCTTGCGGCCTGCGGAAATGGCGGCGTCCAGGCTTTCGTAGCCGGCGGCTTCGGCGCTGCGGATGGCGGCGGCGGAGAACTCGCGCTCGGTCTTGTTCTCGGAGATGAAGTCGATATAGCCGGCGGCGAGCTGCTCGAGCTCGGCCAGCTGGTCCTCATCGTAGCGTTTCCACGCGGATTCGCGTTCCATATGCGCTCCTTGCGTTTGGGGATCGTTGCTCGCAGACGATAGTACGCCAACAGACGCGGGCATGCTAGGCGGGGAAGGGGCGCAACGGGGAAAGCCGACAACTGCGGTGGTCGCGTGCGCGGGTTGCGGGAAACGGCGTTCGACTCGGAAGGCCGTTGGCGGTCGTGACGCTGCTCGAAGGGCCTTCTACTCAAGGCCGGGTTAAGCGAAGGAAGCGGCTTTTGCTGGGCAGTGCTCCTGCATCGCCATGCGCCAAAGGTAACGGATTCCACACATTTCGCGAAAGCGGGGCGGATAGGGCGCGCGGCAGCACAAGCTGAAATCATCAATTATTGCTAACGATGGGCCTGACGGCTCTATGAACAGCGAAGGTACCAAATCGGGATTTCGGGCGAATCGCCTTGAAGACGCTATGAAATGAGCGGAATCCACTCGATGGAGCTGTCGGCCGGGTATTGTTGCTCGATGGCTTGTTTCTCGGTTTGGAATTGCTCGGCGGTAATGGACGTCTTGTTGCCCTGCGCGTCAATCTTCACGTACGTCCCGCTCTCCATGCCAAGCTTCTCGACTACGTTGAGGTTATCGGTGCGACCGTTGAAGCCGTTCGTGTAGTCCGTCCAGGCATCGCCGGTGCCGGTCGGGTAGGCACTCAGCGTGCTCACGGTGATCATCCAGTCTTGGAAGCTGCCGCTTCCGCGTTCGTAAAGATAGCCGCCGGCGCAAACTCGCATAATCGAACGCTCCCATGAATAAGCGACGCGAGCAGGGGTGTCGTTGACGTAGGACCAGATGTCGAACGCCTGCGTGTTGGACTGCGCGTCTTTGCAGCCGATGATCAGCTCGGGGACGTCATCGCCGTTCAGATCGGAAAAGGCGTAGCAAACGCTCGAGAAGCCGTTGTCCGCCCAATCCATAAGATAACTGGGACTGGCCATCGAATTCACGTAAGGATGTCTGGAGGCTAAGTCGTCCTTGCTGAGCTTGGCGGAATCGTCTGCAAGCGAGCGATAGTCGTCAACGACCGCTTGCAGGGCGGCTTGCGCCTCTGCGGCGGAGTTGACGGGTGCAGGCGTGGGTTCTGGCTCTGGTGCGGTCTCGGGTGCCGGCTCTTGCTCCGGCACTGCAGCAGCCGATGACTCTTCCGGTTGCTTGATTTCCGGGGTCTCTTGCTCGGTTGAGACCTGCTCGTCTGCGGGTTTTGCCGGGCTGTTGATGGAGAGCGCGCCGAAAGCGACTCCGCCGGCGATAAGCGCAAACGCCACGGCGGAAACCGCGATCGCGGTGGGCTTTCCGATAGTTTTCCTCCGGGGAGCAACCGCTTGGGAACAGGGCGTCACGTCGGATGCGCTTGGCGAAACTTGGCTATCGGCGGGGGATTGTTCGCTGGTAGCGTTTCCGCAGGTTGGGCAAAACCGTGCATTTTCGGAAAGCTTCGCTCCGCAATGCTCGCAGTACATCGACGCCTCCTTCGCGGCTGCAGTTATGCCTGCAGCCGATACCTGATACTAAAAACTACGGCAATCCGTTGAGGGCGGTTGCCCTGCTTGTGAATCAAAGCTATTTGCGATGGCTTATATGCTACGGCCGGGGGTGTCCGCATTTGGGGCAAAACGACCCGGCGTTGCCCGTCTTCCCACACGGGCAGTCCCACGTGCTTGCTGCGACGGGGCTGATGGGCGCTGTCGGCTGAGCGGGCTGTGCGGGCTGAGCGGGTTGGGCAACCGTCTGCTCGGCCTTGTCCGTCGAGATATCGCGGGAGCGACGTTTTGCGGTAAATATCCCGCTCAAGTCGATTGAGTCATTGGACGTCGAATCGGTCGATCCGAGCATTTTGTTGCGGATATCGTGCAGATCGACCGCACCGCGGATGAACATCATGCTCCATTCGAAAAGCAAGCGGTTGGCAACCTCGAGAATCACGAATGCGAAGACGGCTATGATGAGACCTTCGAAGAAGGCTCCCATTGCTCTGACGCCCGATTTCGATGCAGCGGACATAAAGGGGAGGATCAGGCAAAGTGCCGCTATCCAGGTTGTTGAGAGCGCATACAGGAACTTCGTGATGCTTTCGATGAACAAGTGGTCGAAGCTGAAGAACTTGGTGAGCGGCTTCGTCTTGTCCGCATTCTTGCTTGCGAACTTGATGAACAGCACAATCGCCCCCGCAATGGCTGCAATCCCCAAAATGGGCGCGATGATGCTGATGGCGGTAGACATCCCGTGAGAGCCAGTTGAACCGTACATAGCGCCAGTTGAACCGTACATAACGATCCCTCCTTTTTGAACCCCGAAGCGGCCTTCCTGCCGCAATGAAGATAGTATACCGGCTACGGCGCCCCGTGGCATTCGTCACAATCGCCTTAGCGGGAGCCGTCTCAAGGACAAGCGGTGAAACCGGGCGGAGGGGTGCCGGACGCTGATTCGCCTGTTTTCTTTGCTTGTTGTTCGGCTACTATGGAGCCATCATGTTGCTGTCGTGGCAGATGCTGTTTGGTGGCTAGCGGTAGGGGGTGCGCTATGTTCTGCGCGAATTGCGGAAAGCCGATTGAGGATGATGCCAGGTTCTGCGAGTTCTGCGGGGCCCCGGTTCTTGATGAAGAGCCTGCGTCGTACGCTGGCGATATCTCGGGCCGGCAAGCGGGGGATACCGTCTCCGCGCAGGCATCGCCGTCGCAGGATGTTGGGGGCAATCGGGGGTTTCGCCCGGCGATGGCGCAAGGAGCCGCCTCTCGGGGCAAGCTCATCTCCCCGCAGGTTGCGACCGTTGCGGCGGTATGCGCGGTTCTTGTCATCGCGGTAGCCGTGTTCGCTGTGCCTCGCATCGTCGGAGCGGTTGGTGGCTCGTCTAGCGAGGTGGTAAGTCGGCAGCAGACCGACCAACAGGCCCAACAGCAATCCGACGGGGCGCAGGGATCCGCCACGGAAAACGCCGTCTCCCAGCAAGTGCAGGTGAAAAGCGGCATCTCCGAGTATTCGTGGGCTGACCTTTCGAATATCGCTGCGGAAATAGAGCGCACGGCGAAAAATCGCGACGACGCCGTGAAGATGGCGGCAAGTTATAACCTCGTGAAATCGGACGGTTCGTTTACCGGCGAAACGAAGACGCTGCAGACGTCCATGGGGGATGTGGACGTGTTCATCGTCGATGTATTCAAAGACAAAAACTCGAGCGGGCGGAACGCAGCGTTCACGTTTATGACCTCGGAGATTTTCGCCCAGCATCCCATGAATCCCACGGCTTCGAACTCCGGTGGCTGGAAGTCGTCGGGCATGCGCGCTTGGCTGAACGGGGAAGTGCTGCAGTCGTTTCCCGACGAAATGCGTTCTGACGTGGTGGCGGTGAGCAAGCTGTCGAACAACGCCGGTAAGACCACTTCGCCTGCAAGCGTTACCGAGACGCAGGACAGCGTATGGCTGTTCTCCTGGATGGAGTGCCTTGGTCCCATTGCGTGGAACAAAGGGTCGGATCAAAGCTATATCGACACGGTGGATAATAAGGAGGGGTCGCAATACGCTTGGTTCAAGCAGCAAGGCGTTGCTGGTGAGCAGGGCCATGCCTCGCTTGATCGCAGCATTGCCTGGTCGAGCGATCCCAGCGTATGGTGGATGCGTTCATCGGCTCCTAATGTCTCAACGTCGTTCGGGGATATGGGGCCGGAGATAGATAACGGCGGCTATGCCTCCACTGCGGAGGGCGTCGTGTTCGGGTTCTGCTTGTGATGGGCGCGGCGGAGCGGGCCGTTGGCATCAGGGTGATGCTTGCGGTGGCGCTGTTTTCGTCATGCTTGCTTGCCGGGTGCGCTTCCGGCCAGACAAAACAAGGGGAGGTCGCTGGCGCTACCGACGTAGAGGCGCTTGTCGACCGCGTCGATGATGTTCGTGCCGACGAGGTTCCGGCGTCCGCTTCGGCGCCGGAGGGCTTGCGGGATTCGCTGGAGCAGGCCATGGAGGCTCATGCGGGGACTTATGCCGTTGCATGCGCGTCGGCCGATGGATCGTGGTTGGTTGACGTGAACGGTGGCAAACCCTTCGTTTCCGCTAGCATCATCAAGCTGGCGATATTGGGGACTTTGCTCGATCAGGCCCAATCCGGGGCGCTATCGCTTGATGATTCGGCAACTGTGGGCCCATCGGACATAGTGGGAGGTACGGGCGTTATCCAGGCATCGGGCGCTGGAGGGTCGTATACGTATCGCCAGCTTGCCGCTTACATGATTCAAGATAGCGATAATATCGCCACCAATCTGATCATCGATGCGGTCGGCATGCCGGCCGTGAACGAGTACGCGAGCGAAATCGGCCTTACGCAGACCGTGCTCAACCGCCGTATGATGGATTTTGCTGCGGGCGATGAGAACTATACATCGGCGAACGACGTTGCTCGTATGCTGCAGCTTATCTACCAGGGAAAGCTGGTGAACTCGGACATGAGCGAGTTTGCTCTTGACTTGCTGAAAGGCCAGCATGATGACGCTGGGTTGCTCGAAGGGTTGCCTGCGGGCAGCGTTTTTGCCCACAAGACGGGTACGTTGGATGGCGTGTTCAACGATGGGGGCATCGTGCTTGACCAGAGCCCCTATGTGATGGTGGTGCTTTCCGGCGATGCCGAAAAGTCGCAGGCGCAGGCTTGCATGGTTGATATCGCGCAAAAGGCGGATTCCGAAATCGGCTAATAGATATGCGGCTTGCTTTTCCTTAATGGCCTGCCATGGAAGTGGCAGGCCATTTCCGTTGCGGCTTTTGCCGGGCGGTGCTCCTGCATCGCGGGCCGAAGGTAACGGATTCCACGCATTTCGCGAAAACGGGGCGAATAGGGCGCGCAGCGGGGGATAATCATAGCGATTGTCTTCAGATTCGAAAGGCGGCTGCATGCTGCAACTGATAAACGTGTGCAAGTCCTACACCACCGCGGACTTCACGCAAACCGCGCTCGACCATGTGTCGGTGGCCTTCCGCGACAATGAGTTCGTGGCGGTGCTGGGGCCTTCAGGCTCGGGCAAGACCACCATGCTCAACATCATCGGCGGCCTTGACCACTACGATGACGGCAACCTGCTCATCGACGGCGTGTCCACAAGCGAGTACAAGGACCGCGATTGGGACGCGTACCGCAACAACCGCATCGGCTTCGTGTTCCAGGCCTACAACCTTATCCCGCATCAGACCATCCTGGAAAACGTTGAGCTCGCCCTCACGCTTTCCGGCGTGTCCCGCGCCGAACGTCGCCAGCGCGCCGTCGAGGCGCTTGGCCGCGTGGGGCTTGCCGAGCACGTGAACAAGAAACCTAGCCAGCTTTCCGGTGGTCAGATGCAGCGCGTCGCCATCGCCCGTGCGCTCATCAACGACCCCGAGATCTTGCTGGCCGACGAGCCCACGGGCGCGCTCGATTCCAAGACCAGCGTGCAGATCATGGACCTGCTCACCGAGATCGCCGACGATCGCCTGGTCATCATGGTCACGCACAACCCCGAGCTGGCGCAGCGCTATGCCACGCGCATCGTCACCCTGGCCGACGGCGTCATCCGCGACGACACCCGTCCGTTCGACCCGGCGGCCGAGAATAGCCCGCGCCGCGTCGCGAAGCAGGCCCGCCGCACCAGCATGTCGTTCCTCACGGCGCTTTCCCTGTCGTTTAAGAACCTGCTCACGAAGAAGGGCCGCACGCTTATGACGGCGTTCGCGGGCAGCATCGGCATCATCGGCATCGCCGCCATCCTGTCGCTGGCCAACGGCGTGAACAGCTACATCGCCAACGTGGAGGAGGAGACGCTTTCCGAATACCCGCTGCAGATCCAGGACCAAGGGTTCGATATGACCAGCATGATGGGTCTGGGCAGCGGTGCGGAAGGATCGTCGTCGGAGAAGGCGCAGGACGACGCGTCCGATGACGGCTCGGGCAAGCCCGTGCACGAATCGAAGATGATCGCGAGCACCTTCGACAGCATCGGCAGCAACGACCTGGCGTCGCTGAAGGAGTACTTCGATTCGGGCGAATCGGGCGTGGAGCCGTACGTGAGCTCCATCGAGTACGGCTACAACGTCACGCCGCAGATTTTCAGCTCCGACACATCCGGCGCCGTGCGTCAGGTGAACCCGGACAAGTCGTTCGCTAGCATCGGCCTGGGATCGTCAACGGCCTCGAACGGCATCATGTCGTCGATGATGAGCACCAACATCTTCTACAAGCTGCCCGACAACATGGGCATGGTTGAAGGCCAATATGACGTCATGGCAGGTCATTGGCCCGAAAACTACGACGAGGTCGTGCTGGTGCTCACCCCGGGCGGCAGCGTGAGCGATTTCATGCTCTACTCCATGGGGCTGCGCGACCATGCCGAGCTTGAGAGCATGGTGCGCGCCTTCGCCAACGAAGAAGCCGTCAACGCGCCGAGCGACAGCCTGTCGTTCTCCTATGACGACCTGATGGGCGTCACCTTCAAGCTGGTGAACGCCGCGGACTTCTACCAGCGCGACGACGAATACGGCGTGTGGAAGGACAAGTCCGGCGACGATGCCTACATGAGGAACCTGGTGGACAACGGGGAAACGCTGAAGATCGCGGGCGTCGTGAAGCCGAAGGAGGGCGCGAAGATCACCTCCCTGCAGACGGGTCTGTACTACCCCTCCAGCTTGGTGAACCACCTGATCGACCAAGCGGGGAACACCCAAATCGTGCAGGACCAGAAGGCGAACCCGGCAACGAACGTGATCACGGGCAAGTCGTTCGCCGATGAGGAAAGCGACCAGAAAAACGGTAACGCCTTCGATATGTCCAGCCTGTTCACCATCGATGGGCAGAAGCTGCAGAGCGCCTTCACGTTCGACCAAAGCGCGCTGACCGCGGGGCTGCAGGGCGCCGATCTGGGCGCCAGTATGGATTTGTCGGGCATGAACCTTGATCTTTCCAGCTTGCCCGCCTTCGACGCGTCGTCCATCAGCATCGATCCGAGCGCCATCGACGTCAGCAAGCTCAGCCTTGATTTCAGCGGGCTGGACATCAGCTTCGACGGCGTGCAGCCCACCATCAAAACCGATGCGCTCACCGCCGGCGTCATGGGCATCGTGCAGGGATACCCTGCGTGGCTGGCGGCGCACCCGGAATATGCGGGCAGCCCCGATACGGCCGTGGCGGCGTATCTGGCAGACCCCGCCACGCAGGCGGCGATGCAGCAGGTCATCGCCGACTCCATCGACTTCAGCGGCATGTCGGGCCAGATCGAGCAGCAGCTGCGCGACCAGCTTTCGCAGCAGGTTGGCCAGCAGCTTCAGCAGCAGCTGCTCCCGGCGTTGACGCAGGCCATCTCCTCGCAGCTGCAAACGCAGCTCGGCGCCGCCGTGCAGGCGTACATGCAAAGCGCCATGTCGCAGGTGATGACCCAGTTCGCGAGCGCGATGCAGCAGCAGGTGTCCGCCGCGATGAACTCCTATATGACCAAGCTTGCCGGCAACATGTCCAGCGCCATGGGCATCGACCAGTCCGCGTTCGCCGACGCCTTCCAGATGAACATGGACGAGAAAGAGCTTGCCGAGCTCATGGCAAGCCTCATGTCCACCGAGCAGTCCAGCTACGACAACAACATGAAGAAGCTGGGCTGGGCCGATTACGCCAAGCCCGCCAGCATCGACATCTACCCGAAGGATTTCCCCAGCAAGCAAAGCGTCATCGACATCCTCGACGCCTACAACGACCGCATGGAGGCCAACGGCGAAGAGGGGAAGGTGGTCAGCTACACCGATATCGTGGGCGCGCTGATGAGCTCGGTCACCACCATCGTGAACATGATCAGCTACGTGTTGGTGGCGTTCGTGGCCATCTCGTTGGTGGTCAGCTCCATCATGATCGGCGTGATCACCTATATCAGCGTGCTCGAGCGCAAGAAGGAGATCGGCATCCTGCGCTCCATCGGCGCCAGCAAGGGCGACATCAGCCGCGTGTTCAACGCCGAGACCATCATCGTGGGCTTCACGGCGGGCGTCATCGGCATCGGGTTGACCGCGCTTGCCTGCATACCCGCCAACGCCATCGTGTACTCGCTGTTCGACGTCCGCAACGTGGCCATCCTGCCCTGGCAGGCGGCGGTGGTGCTCGTGGGCATCAGCATGCTGCTCACGTTCCTGGCGGGCCTTATCCCCTCAAGCGCCGCCAGCCGAAAGGACCCGGTCGAGGCCCTGCGGTCGGAATAAGGCGACCGTGTTCGGTAACGTTTCTGGCGGCAGGCCCCGCTTTCCGCTACACTGCAAGGGTTGATTGTGAGCGCCCGGCGTATCGCTACGCCGGGCGTTTTCTGCGTTACGCGCGCCGCGGTGCGCGGTTTGGAGGATGAATGGAACGCGAGAAGTTCGGAACCCGCCTCGGGTTCATCCTGGTGAGCGCAGGCTGCGCCATCGGTTTGGGCAACGTGTGGCGCTTCCCCTATATCACGGGTGAGTACGGCGGTGCGGCGTTCGTGATCATGTACCTGGTGTTTCTTGCCATCTTCGCGCTTCCGGCCCTCATCATGGAGTTCGCCGCCGGCCGCGCAAGCCAGCGCTCCATCGCGCGCAGCTACGACGTGCTTGAGCCGGCGGGAACGAAGTGGCATGCGTTCAAGTGGCTGGCGCTTGCCGGCAACTACCTGCTCATGATGTTCTACACCACCGTGGGCGGCTGGATGCTCGCCTTCGTGGTGAAAAGCGCCTCCGGCGAGTTCGTGGGCCTTGAAAGCTCCCAGGTGGCGGACGTCTTCAACGGCTTGCTGGCAGACCCGGTGCAGCTTGCCGTGTACATGCTCATCATCGTGGGCGTGGGCGTGGGCGTCACGCGCGCCGGCGTGCAGAAGGGCGTGGAGCGCGTGACGAAGGTTATGATGATGGCCCTGTTCGTGGTGCTCGTAGCCCTGTGCGTGCGCGCGGTCACGCTGCCGGGCGCGGCAGAGGGCCTGCGCTTCTACCTGATGCCCGACTTCAGCAAGATGTTCGCCGGCGCCACGCTGGCCGAGCAGCTGGCAACCTTCGGCGATGCCGTGTACGCCGCCATGGGTCAGGCCTTCTTCACCGTTTCGGTGGGCATGGGCGGCATGTCCATCTTCGGCAGCTATATCGGCAAGGACCATACGCTTACGGGCGAGGCGGTGCGCGTGGCCGGCCTTGATACGCTCGTGGCGCTGATGGCGGGCCTCGTCATCTTCCCGTCGTGCTTCGCGTTCGGCGTGGAGCCGGGTTCGGGCCCGGGCCTGGTGTTCATCACGCTGCCCAGCGTGTTCAACGAGATGCCGTTCGGCCAGCTGTGGGCCGTGCTGTTCTTCGTGTTCATGACGTTCGCCGCGCTGTCCACCGTCATCGCCGTGTTCGAGAACATCATGAGCTTCACCATGGACCAGTGGGGGACGCCGCGTAAGAAGGCATGCGTGGTCAACGGCGTGCTGCTGGCGGTGCTCAGCATGCCGTGCGTCTTGGGCTTCAACGTGCTGGCGGGCTTCACGGTCCCGGGCATCGGCGACATCCAGGCCATCGAGGACTTCCTGGTATCGAACAACATCCTGCCGTGGGGCGGCCTGCTGCTGGTGCTGTTCTGTACGCGAAAAAGCGGCTGGGGCTGGGAAGGCTTTTTGGCGGAGGCCGACACGGGCAGCGGCTTGAAGTTCCCGCGATGGGCGCGCGGCTACGTGACCTACGTCATCCCCGTGGGCATGCTCATCGTGTTCGCCATGGGTTACGCTCCCATCATCGCGAAATGGGCGGGGCTGGGCTGATAAGGCTGCAAAATCGCATATCGCGCCTGCTAGGGCCGCCGGGGAGCCGGCGGCCTTTTTCGTTGCCCGAAGGCGCTTTCCTTCGTGCGTTTCTCCACATTCTCGGCTATTTGCCGGCCTGCCCTCGCAATCGGGCCGTCGGCGTGACTATAATGGCTAGCAACGAAAATCCCGTTGCGAGAGAAGGAGCCGTCTCCCATGGCTTATTATTACGACGAGCCGTCACGTACGTTCAACGAGTATCTTCTGGTACCTGGTCATACGCCTGCTACGTGCGTTCCGGCGTCGGTGAGCCTGAAAACCCCGTTGGTCAAGTACCGCAAGGGCCAGGAAGAGTGCCCGCTTTCGCTCAACATCCCCATGGTCAGCGCCATCATGGCCGCCGTGTCCGACGACAACATGGCCGTCGCCCTGGCAACCGAGGGCGGTCTGAGCTTCATCTACGGCAACCAGACCATCGAGCAGGAAGCCGCCATGGTCGCCCGTGTGAAGAACTACAAGGCAGGTTTCGTCGAGTCCGACGCCAACCTTTCCCCCGACATGACGCTTAACCAGGTTGTGGCCCTGAAGGAGCAGACGGGCCACTCCACCATGCCCGTCACCGACGACGGCTCTGCCCATGGCAAGCTGCTCGGCGTGGTCACCGAGCGCGACTACCGTCTGTCCCGCATGACCGGCGAGGAGAAGGTCTCCGAGTTCATGACCCCGCTCGAGAAGCTGGTCACCGCTTCCGATGACACCTCCCTCAAGGTCGCCAACGATATCATCTGGGATCACAAGCTGAACTCCCTGCCGCTGGTGGATGCCGAGGGCAACCTGGTCTACATGGTGTTCCGCAAGGACTACGACAGCCACAAGTCCAACCCCAACGAGATGCTCGACAGCCACAAGCGCTACATCGTGGGCGCGGGCATCAACTCCCGCGACTACGCCGAGCGCGTTCCCGCGCTGGTCGAGGCAGGCGCCGACGTGCTGTGCATCGACAGCTCCGAGGGCTATTCCGACTGGCAGAAGATGACCATCGAGTGGGTGCGCGAGCACTACGGCGATTCCGTCAAGATCGGCGCCGGCAACGTGGTCGACGGCGAGGGCTTCCGCTTCCTGGCAGAGGCTGGCGCCGACTTCGTGAAGATCGGCATCGGCGGCGGTTCCATCTGCATCACCCGCGAGACCAAGGGCATCGGCCGCGGCCAGGCCACGGCAACCATCGAGGTGGCCAAGGCTCGCGACGAGTACTTCAAGGAGACCGGCATCTACGTGCCCATCTGCTCCGACGGCGGCATCGTCTATGACCATCACATCTCCCTGGCGCTGGCCATGGGCGCCGACTTCGTCATGCTGGGCCGTTACTTCGCCCGCTTCGATGAGTCCCCGTCGGCCAAGGTCATGGTCAACGGCACCTACATGAAGGAATACTGGGGCGAGGGTTCTGCCCGTGCCCGCAACTGGGGCCGTTACGACCTGGGCGGCAAGAAGAGCCTGTCGTTCGAGGAAGGCGTCGACTCCTACGTGCCCTACGCCGGCCCGCTTAAGGACAACATCGCGGTCACGTTGCTGAAGATCAAGTCCACCATGTGCAACTGCGGTGCGCTCACCATCCCCGAGTTCCAGGACAAGGCCAAGCTCACCGTCATCAGCTCCACCTCCATCGTCGAGGGCGGGGCGCACGACGTCGTGCTCAAGGACAAGGCTCCTTACGCCTCCAACATGCGCTAAGCTCATCGCCTAGCCAAACGAAAGCCTCGCCCGGTCAGTGCCGGGCGAGGCTTTTTTGGTTGCACGATGTCTTTTGCGGGGCGAAACGCGCGTGCGCGCCGCTATCGCGCGGTCACGCCTTCGCTTTCCCCGATGATGCGGTGCAGCTCCTCGATGTAGCGGTCCAAAAGCTCGGAGGGCTTGCGCTCGTTGTGCATGATGTATCCCACGGTCATGCGCTCGTCGGTGTCAAGCGGGATGCTCACGATGCCCGTATGCATTTCGCTTGAAAGCACGCCCGTGGAAAGCGTGTAGCCGTTGTAGCTGGTCAGCAGGTTGGAAAGCGTGCCACGGTCGGAGATGCGGATGTTGCGCGAGTGCTCGACGTAGCTCAGCGGCTCCTCGGAATAATAGAACGAGTTCGCGGTGCCCTGCTCGAAGCTGTAGCGAGGCCATTCCGTCAGTTCTTCGGGCTTGATGATATCGCGCTCTGCCAGCGGGTGGTTCTCGCCCACGAACACGTGCACGCCCGCATCGAACAGCGGGTAGAACGCGACGTCGGCGTCGTCGAACGCCTTCTGCATGACGCGCTGGTTGAACGCGTCCAGGTACAGAATGCCCACTTCGCTGCGGAACGACCGCACGTCGTCGATGATCTCGGCGGTGGTGGTCTCGCGTAGGATGAAGTCGAAGAAGTCCCCGTCGCATCGCTCGACCACGTTCACGAAGGCCTCCACGCTGAAGGCGTAGTGCTGGGTGGACACCGCCAGGCGCGCCTGGGGCTTTTCCTTGTTGGCGTAGCGCGACTCCAGCATGTTCGCCTGCTCGATGACCTGGCGCGCGTAGCCGAGCAGCTCGGTGCCGTCATTGGTCAGCGTCACGCCGCGGTTGCTGCGCGTGAAGATGGAGATGCCGAGCTCCTGCTCAAGCTCCTTGATGGCAGTGGACAGGTTCGATTGCGACGCGTAAAGGTTCTGCGCGGCGGCGTTGATCGATCCGTATTCGGCAATGGCGATAAGGTAACGAAGCTGTTGAAGCGTCATGGTTGCGTCCTTCGCGAAAGATAGCGTTGCAACGCATTGTAAGGCTCGAAGGTTGCAATTGCGGCGGCAAGATGAATTCCCCATTTTCCCGTTGACCGTTTCATGGGGCACCGGTAAAATGGATTGACGCGCATATGCGAAGTGGGCCTTTAGCTCAGTCGGTAGAGCAGGGGACTTTTAATCCCAAGGTCGTGGGTTCGATCCCCACAGGGCCCACCACTTTTGCGCAGGGCCGCCACGGCGGTTTGAATGCACTGGGCCATCGTCCAACGGCAGGACTCTGGTTTTTGGTACCAGCTACCTAGGTTCGAATCCTAGTGGCCCAGCCATTTAATGATTTTGCCTCCCGATTGGGAGGTTTTTTATTGCTTGAGAAGGGTCGGAACGCGTGATTTCTCTTGCAATGCTCTTGACGCATCGCGGTTAAGGAGTATAGTTGCAAGAATCTGAACGCGAATCTCATCTTATTCATTCTCACGCGTTAAGCCGACAAGGCGGCTGCGCAATGCGCGAATACCTGGCGGCCTCGCCCAATCTCAGCGGCGAAGGCTGCGCGGCATCTAGACCGCACGCCTGACATGCAGGTACCGAAAAGCCACGAGCTCCTCTGGTCTTGTGCGCTTTGTGTATTTTCCCCACACAACTCAATAAGTTTGGTATCATTCCGGATTGCTGCGAAAAGACGAGATTAGTTTGAAGGAGCACCGTTGACCAAGCAAGATGTTATCGAACTGGGTGGTAAGGTTCTCGAAGCCCTGCCGAACGCCATGTTCAAGGTGGAGCTGGAAAACGGCCACCAAATCCTGGCCCACATTTCCGGCAAGATGCGTATGCATTACATCAAGATCTTGCCCGGCGACAAGGTGACGGTCGAACTGTCCGTCTACGACTTGAACCGCGGGCGCATCACGTACCGTTTCAAGTAGTTTCAGCCCGCGCGCAAGCCGGCGCGCCAGTGTCCCCGAGAATAATCACCTGCGGCTGGGTGTGTACATATAGGACCGCATTAACCGAAAGGAAATTGAAATGAAGGTACGTCCTTCGGTCAAGAAAATGTGCGACAAGTGCAAGATCATTCGACGCCATGGCAAGGTCCTCGTTATCTGCGAGAACCCCCGTCATAAGCAGCGTCAAGGCTAGGAAGAAAGAGGAGATAAACCTATGGCACGTCTTGTTGGTGTCGACCTTCCTCGCGACAAGCGCATTGAAGTCGGCTTGACCTACATCTACGGCATTGGCCTGACCACGTCCAAGAAGATCTTGGCTGAGACGGGCATCAATCCGGACACGCGCACGAACGACCTCACCGAAGAGGATCTCGTCAAGCTGCGCGACTACATCCAGAACAACATCAAGGTGGAGGGCGACCTGCACCGCGAGGTGTCTCAGAACATCAAGCGCCTTATGGAAATCGGCTGCTACCGTGGCCTGCGTCATCGCAAGGGCCTGCCCGTTCGCGGTCAGCGCACCCACACGAATGCCCGTACCCGCAAGGGTCCCCGCAAGCAAATCGGCGGCAAGAAGAAGTAAGTAAGGGAGCTAAGAAGTGGCAACTAAGAAAAACGTGCGCACGCGCATCAAGCGCTCCGAGCGCAAGAACATTGCCGTTGGCGCTGCGCATATCAAGTCTACGTTCAACAACACCATCGTCAGCATCACCGATCCTCAGGGCAACGTGATCTCTTGGCAGTCCGCCGGTACCGTCGGCTTCAAGGGTTCCCGTAAGTCCACGCCGTTTGCCGCGCAGATGGCTGCTGAGGCTGCTGCCAAGACGGCTATGGAGCACGGCCTGAAGAAGGTCGCCGTGTACGTCAAGGGCCCCGGCTCTGGTCGCGAGACGGCTATCCGTTCGCTGCAGGCTACCGGTCTGGAAGTCGCCAGCATTCAGGACTGCACCCCCATTCCGCACAACGGCTGCCGCCCCAAGAAGCGTCGTCGCGTGTAACTGAAAGGATCTATTTACTATGGCTATCAATAGAACTCCGGTTCTTAAGCGCTGCCGCCAGCTGGGCCTGGATCCCGTCGTGCTGGGTTACAGCAGCTCCAAGACTTCCAAGCGCGAGCCCAAGCGTCGTCGTAAGGAATCCGAGTACGCGATGCAGCTTCGCGAGAAGCAGAAGGTCAAGTTCATCTACGGCGTGCTGGAGAAGCAGTTCCATGGCTACTTCAACAAGGCCAAGTCCATGCCGGGCATCACGGGTGACAACCTGATGATCATCCTGGAGTCCCGTCTGGACAGCGTGATCTTCCGTCTCGGCTTCGCCCGCACCCGCAAGGAAGCTCGTCAGATCGTGACCCACGGCCACATCACCGTCAACGGCCGCCGCGTGGACATCCCGTCCTACCGCGTCAAGGCCGGCGACAAGATCGCCGTTGCCGACAAGTCCAAGGAACTGCTGGTCATCAAGAGCGCTCTGGTTTCCAACGCCCGTTTCCAGGTTCCGGCTTGGCTTGAGGTTGACATCGAGAAGCTGCAGGGCAGCGTTCTGGCTCTTCCGACCCGCGATCAGATCGATCTCGACATCCGCGAACAGCTCATCGTCGAGCTCTACTCCAAGTAATCGCGCTAGTAAGGAGGCTTACCCAACATGACAGAGTTCATGAGGCCGACGGTAACAACGGAAGAAGTCAACGATACTGTTGCGCGTTTCATCGTGGAACCGCTGGAGCGTGGCTACGGCTATACGCTGGGTAACAGCATGCGTCGCGTTCTGCTGTCGTCTCTCGACGGCGCCAAGGCGACGGCCATCCAAATCGACGGTGTGCAGCACGAGTTCACCACGGCCGAAGGCGTTATCGAGGATATCACCGATATCGTCCTGAACGTCAAAGGCCTGGTCTTCT
This sequence comes from uncultured Senegalimassilia sp., assembly GCF_934632265.1. Taxonomy (GTDB): domain Bacteria; phylum Actinomycetota; class Coriobacteriia; order Coriobacteriales; family Eggerthellaceae; genus Senegalimassilia. The sequence goes on along the minus strand of NZ_CAKTYH010000006.1, from coordinate 23,287 downwards.
CGGCTCTCAATGACGACGTGGAAGAGGCCACGGCTCATGTTTCTGCCGAGGGCCCCTGCGTTGTGACCGGTGCGGACCTGCAGGTTCCCACCGAGTTCACGCTGATCAACCCCGAGCATGTCATCGCCACGGTTGCCGACGGCGGCCAGCTTGACATGACGGTGCGCATCGGCGTGGGCCGCGGTTACGTTTCCGCCGAGCGCAACAAGCGCACGGAGGATCCTATCGGCGTCATCCATGTCGACTCGCTGTTCTCCCCGGTTCGCCGTTGCACGATGAACGTGACCGACACCCGCGTGGGCCAGCGTACCGACTACGACAAGTTGGTTTTGGAGGTTGAGACGGACGGCTCCATCGAGCCTATCGATGCGGTCACCCGTGCTGCCAACATCATCAACCAGTACATGGGCGCGTTCCTCAGCCTGACCAGCACCCCCGAAGAGGAAGAGGGCGAAGTGCCGTCCATCTTCGCTCCGGAGGGTCAGGAGTCGAACGCCGAGCTGGACAAGCAGATCGAGGACCTGGACCTGTCCGTCCGCTCGTACAACTGCCTGAAGCGCGCCGGCATCCATTCGGTGCGCCAGCTGGTCGAGTTCTCCGAGAACGACCTGCTGAACATCAGGAACTTTGGTGCGAAGTCCATTGAGGAAGTGAAGGACAAGCTCATTTCCATGGACCTCAATTTGAAGCAATAGGAGAAACCTACCATGAGGCATAACTACAAGGGCCGCAAGCTGGGCACCGACTTTGCCCATACCAAGGCCATGAAGCGTAGTCTGGTGCAGGCGCTGTTCCTCAACGACCGCATCAAGACCATCGAGTCCCGCGCTAAGGAAATCCGCCCCGATGTCGACAAGATCATCACCTGGGCGAAGAAGGGCGACCTGCATAGCCGTCGTCTGGCCATCGCTGCGCTGGGTAACGACAAGGAACTGGTCCGCGAGATCTTCGAGAAGGTCGAGCAGGGCATGTTCGCCGATCGTCAGGGTGGCTACACCCGCATCATGAAGCTTGGCAACCGCAAGGGCGACAACGCTCCCATGGTCATCATGGAGCTCGTCACCGAGCCGGTGGCCAAGAAGGCTGAGAAGCCGGCCGCCAAGAAGGCTGCTCCGAAGAAGGTCGAGGCTGTCGAGGAGCCCAAGGCCGAGGAAGCTGCTGAGGCTGTCGAGGCTGCTGAGGAGAAGGCTGAATAAGCTTTCTGCCCAACAAGCTTTTTGAAAGGACCCTTTGGGGTCCTTTCTTTTTTGGCCTATTGGTCGATTCGCTTGTTGACATGCTTTTGTCTTCGTTCTCGCGAAGGTCCTATGGCGGCGCGACTTAAAGGGTCAGCGGGGCTCTTTCATGACTTGAATGCTGCGCTATACTTCACGCATGCAATTACGAGTTAACACGTATATCGACGGCGATTCCTTTGTGCATACCTGTGATGCGCGGGTGAAGGTTCTGCTGCTGTGCGCATACACTGCAACCGTCTTCTGGGTTGAAACGTGGGTCGGACAGTTCTTGCTTGGCTTTTTGTGCCTGATGCTGGCCTTATCGGCCCGCGTTCCGCTTGGTCGAATGCTGGCCATGGGCATTCCCGTGTACATGATGGCGGCTCTCACTGTGCTGTTCGCATCGATCAACAGCCAGGTGGGTTTTGCGCTAGGCTGCTTCTACGGCGTACGTATGATTCTGCTTATCCTTGGCAGCTTCGTCGTCGTGCTTACCACCACTTCGACGGCGCTTACCGATGCGTTGCGATCGTTTGTGTCTCCGTTGCGTGTTCTGCATGTGCCCGTAGATGACATCGCCATGGTGTTCAGCATGGCTATCCGCTTCATCCCCTTGATGGCTCAAGAGATTTGCGCGATTCACGATGCCCAATTCTCGCGCGGCGCTTCGTTTCATCGCGGTGGCTTATGGCAACGCGTATCGGCGTGGCCGCCGGTATTCATCCCGTTGTTTGTCGGCATGTTCCGAAGAGCCGATAAACTCTCGGTCGCCATGGATGCCCGCTGCTATGGCGCTCGGGGCGGCAGACGAACCTCGCTGCGCGAATGCCGCATGACGCCCGCTTCGGTAGCCGCGTTAGCCGTCGGTCTAGGCCTTCTTGCCGTTATGGCGCTTTTGCTCTAGTCGTAGCGATGCTTCTCCAGCCGCCGTCTTTGCATACGGACACGAATTCGGCCGCGGTAAACGCCGCCGCCTTCGCACGCGACGCGTATTCGGCGATGGCGAACGTCGCTGCCATCGCCATTCTCTAGCAATCGCCTACGTGCACAGGCTCATATCGCCGTCCGGCGCGTTTGCCAACGTGAGGCTGGCTAAGTTGTCGCCTCCGCGCACAGGCGCATTTCGCCGTCCGCCTGCTGGTTCGCACATGTCGGGGCGGGCATGGTATCATTTGCCCGTATGGCCTGGTGCAAGGCGCCGGGCGCAAAAGGAAACATCCTACGAGGAGGCATTCAATGAGCGTCATCATCGATGTGTTCGGGCGTGAAATCCTGGACTCTCGCGGCAACCCCACGGTCGAGGTGGAAGTTGTGCTGGAGGATGGTTCCTTCGGTCGTGCGGCCGTTCCCTCCGGTGCGTCCACGGGCGCGTTCGAGGCAGTTGAGCTGCGCGATTGCGACAAGGAGCGTTATCTGGGCAAGGGCACGCTTGATGCCGTTGGCCATGTCAACGATGAGATCGCCGATGCGCTGGTCGGTTTCGAGGCCGACGATCAGCGCGCCATCGACGACGTGATGTTGGAGCTGGACGGCACGGACAACAAGGGCGCCCTGGGCGCTAACGCCATCCTGGGCGTGTCCCTGGCTTGCGCCAAGGCGGCTGCCGAGTCCGCCGGTCTTCCGCTGTACAAGTACGTCGGCGGCGTGAACGGCCATATCCTGCCCACGCCCATGATGAACATCCTCAACGGCGGCGTGCATGCCGACAACAACGTCGACTTCCAGGAGTTCATGATCATGCCGGTGGGCGCCGAGTCGTTCGCCGAGGCGCTGCGCTGGTGCGCCGAGATCTACCACACCCTGAAGAAGGTCCTGCATGAGGCCGGCCTGGGCGGCGGCGTCGGCGACGAGGGCGGTTTCGCTCCGAACTTCACCACCAACGAGGAGCCCCTGCAGTACATCGTGAAGGCTTGCGAGGCGGCTGGTTACAAGCCCGGCGACGACATCATGTTCGCCATGGACCCGGCTTCCACCGAGTTCTACAACGCCGAGACCGGCAAGTACGAGCTGAAGGGTGAGGGTCGCGAGCTGACCAGCGCCGAGATGGTGGACTACTGGGCCGCACTGGTCGAGAAGTACCCGATCATCTCCATCGAGGACGGCATGGCCGAGGAGGACTGGGACGGCTGGAAGCAGCTGACCGATCGCATCGGCGACAAGGTGCAGCTGGTGGGCGACGACCTGTTCGTCACGAACTCCAAGCGCCTGGCGAAGGGCATCGAGCTCGGTTGCGCCAACGCCATCCTCATCAAGGTCAACCAGATCGGCAGCCTGTCCGAGACGCTGGATGCCATCGAGATGGCCAAGCAGGCGGGCTACGCATGCGTTATGAGCCACCGTTCCGGCGAGACCGAGGACACCACCATCGCCGACCTGTCCGTGGCCCTGAACACCGGCCAGATCAAGACCGGCGCTCCGTGCCGCAGCGACCGCGTTGCCAAGTACAACCAGCTGCTGCGCATCGAGGAGGAGCTTGACTCCCAGGCCCAGTACGCCGGCAAGAACGCTTTCTACAACATCAAGCGTTAATCAAGGCGTCGCCGGGCCGATTCCGGCGAACACCGTGAAGAATGCAGGCCGCTCAGACGCGCCGTTCCGCTGCAGTTTGCGCGATTGGGGGTAAACCTTGATCGCGCGCTGCGAGTGGGGCCGTGCGTCTGGGCGGTCTTTCGTTTTTGCCGTTGAATCAAAGGTTTTGCCGCGAAAGCTGGACAAGGTTTCCCCCAGCAGCCCGCTCGGCTTTCCTTGCCTGGGATGTTGCCGCTTTTTCCCCTCGGGAAAACACGGGGCTGCTACAATGAACCCTATGTGTATTACCGCGTCAGCCAAGGAAGATGGACGATGAAACAGTACAACCCTCACGAGATCGAACCTCGTTGGCAGAAGGCTTGGAAAGATTCCGACCTGTATAAGGTCACGGAAGATCACGCCAAGCCCAAGAAGTACGTGCTCGAGATGTTCCCGTACCCGTCGGGCGACATTCACATGGGGCATGTGCGCAATTACACGATCGGCGACGTCATCGCCCGCTATTCCAAGATGCGCGGCTTCGATGTGCTGCATCCCATGGGTTGGGACGCGTTCGGCCTGCCCGCCGAGAACGCGGCCATCAAGCATCATAGCCATCCGGCAAAGTGGACGTATGCCAACATCGAAACCCAGAAGGCCAGCTTCAAGCGTATGGGCCTTTCCTACGACTGGGATCGTACCGTCGTGGCTTGCGACCCCGAGTACTATCGCTGGGGTCAGTGGATCTTCCTGCAGTTCTGGAAGCGCGGCCTGGTAGAGCGCCGCAACTCGCCGGTGAATTGGTGCCCGAAGTGCCAGACCGTGCTCGCCAACGAGCAGGTCACCGAGGGCGAGTGCTGGCGCTGCCATAGCGCCGTCGAGAAGCGCGATCTGACGCAGTGGTACCTCAAGATCACCGACTATGCGCAGGAGCTTCTGGACGACCTGGACCAGCTGGACGGCTGGCCGGAGCGCGTCAAGCAGATGCAGGCGAACTGGATCGGCCGTTCCGAGGGCGCCGAGGTGAAGTTCACGCTGTGCGACAAGCAGGGCAATGCGCCTGAGAACCCCACGGAAGACGACCTGATCACCGTGTTCACCACGCGCGCCGACACCCTGTTCGGCTGCAGCTTCTTCCTGCTTGCCCCCGAAAGCCCCATCCTGAAGGGCCTGGTCGAGGGCACGGAATACGAGGCCGCGGTCATGCAGGTGGTCGAGGATGCCAAGAAGATCACCGCCGTCGAGCGTGCGCAGGGCAGCAAGGAGAAGCACGGCGCGTTCACCGGCCGTTACGTGGTGAACCCCATCAACGGCGAGAAGGTGCCCGTGTGGGTTGCCGACTACATCGTGGCCGATTACGGCACCGGCGCGGTCATGGCCGTGCCGTGCGGCGATCAGCGCGATTTCGAGTTCGCCAAGAAATACGACCTGCCCATTATCCCCATCATCTTGGGCGATGACGACCCGCTGTTCGAGCAGCTGAAAGACGAGCAGGGCCGCGTGGTTACCAGCGTCGACTGGGACAGCGCCATGGAGGCCGAGGGCCGACTGGTTCAGTCCGGCAAGTACACCGGCCTTACGGGTGGCAAGCACTCCGAGGGCGAGGAGGCCATCGTCGCCGATCTGGAGGCCGCGGGCCGCGGCAAGCGCAAGGTGGAGTTCCGCCTGCGCGATTGGCTGATCTCCCGTCAGCGCTATTGGGGCAACCCCATCCCGATGATCTACTGCGACAAGTGCGGCCTGGTGCCGGTGCCGGAAGAGGACCTGCCGGTTCGCCTGCCCGAGGACATCGACCTTTCCGCCGGCGAGACCCTGGCAACGCACGAGGGCTTCGCCAAGTGCACGTGCCCGAAGTGCGGCGGCGAGGCTCGTCGCGAGACCGATACCATGGACACGTTCACGTGCTCGAGCTGGTACTACCTGCGCTACACCGATCCGCACAACACCGAGCTGCCCTTCGACAGCGCGAAAACCAATCGCTGGATGCCGGTCGATCAGTACATCGGCGGCATCGAGCACGCCATCCTGCACCTGCTGTACAGCCGCTTCTTCACGAAGGTGCTGCGCGACTTGGGGATGCTGGACTTCGACGAGCCGTTCAAGAACCTGCTGTGCCAGGGCATGGTGCTCGACGAGCACGGCGACGTCATGAGCAAGTCCAAGGGCAACGTTATCTCCCCCGAGGAGATGATCGCGGGCTACGGCTGCGATGCCGTGCGCGCCTACATCCTGTTCATGGCCCCGCCCGATAAGGAGCTGCAGTGGAACGAGGACGGCCTGGCCGGCATGCACAAGTTCCTCAACCGCGTGTGGCGTATGGTGTACGACCTGGTGGGCAAGGCCGACGAGGACACGCTGTATCAGCCGGGCGCATCCGAGGCTGAAGCGGCAGCGGCGCGCAAGGTGCTGCTGCGCGAGCGTCATCGCGTTGCGGGCAAGGTCGTCGACGACTTCGATCGCAACAACTTCAACACCGCCATCGCCGCCATTATGGAGCTGGTGAACGCCATCGGCGATTACCTGCGCAAGGTGGGCCCGGAGCAGCGCGCCGCATCTGCCGATGAGCAGGCGCTTGCGACCGAGGTGGCCAACGTTCTGGTAAGGCTGCTGGCCCCCATCTGCCCGCATATGACCGACGAGCTGTGGCATGACGCGTTGGGTTGCGAGGGTTCCATCCACACGCAGGAGTGGCCCGAGTTCGACCCCGAGAAGGCCAAGGATGACGAGGTCGAGCTTGCCGTGCAGATCAATGGCAAGGTGAAGGCCCGTATCACGGTTGCCGCGGATGCCGACCAGGAAGCTGTGAAGGCAGTGGCGCTCGAGGCCGTGCAGGATGCCGTGGCGGGCAAGGACCTCAAGAAGGTCGTTGTGGTGCCCGGCCGCCTGGTGAACATCGTGGCGAAGTAAGCCGCGCATATATGACAGTCGAAACGACCCGGAGGATGCTCTGGGTCGTTTTGTTTTCGAGGTTAGGTTTCGGTGGCGTTGTTGCGCCGTTCCGGCGAAACGCTTGCCGTGGGGTTTCGCCGTTTGCTATTGTCAGTCTCCTATGAGTAGTTCGAAGAAACATAAGGGATGCCTGAGGCGGGTGCTGGATATGGTGCTGGCGGCGGTTTTGGCAGTGGTGGCGGTGTTCGCCATCACGAACGTGATTACCATCGTGGGCTCGAAAGGATCCATCGTCACCGCCGAGAAGGCCAGCATCGGCAACGCCGCCGCCATCGTGGTGCTCGGCGCATCGGTGCTGCCCGATGGGACGCCTTCGGGCATTTTGGCCGACCGTCTGGATGACGGAATCGCCCTGTATTTCGTCGGCGTGGCGCCGAAGATCATCATGAGCGGAGACAACGGCACCGCCTCGTACAACGAGGTGAAGGCCATGAAGCAGTACGCCATCGCGCAGGGCGTGCCCAGCCAGGATATCTTCTGCGATCACGCGGGCTTCTCCACGTACGAGAGCATGTATCGGGCGAAGTACGTGTTCGGGTGCGAGCGCATCGTGGTGGCCACGCAGACGTATCACCTGTATCGCGCGCTGTGGTCTGCGAAAAGCCTAGGGATGCAGGCTGAAGGCGTTCCCAGCGACTATCGCGAATATCAAAAGCAGCTGCAGTACGATATCCGCGAGATCCCTGCGCGCACCAAGGATTTCTTCAAGGCGCTCTTCCGCGTGCCGTCAACGTACGTCGGCGAGGCGATCAGCCTTGACCAAAGCGGGGATGTGACGAACTAACGCAAGATGGCCGCGTCGGATGCGCGGCCATCTTGCGTTTAGGGGCTAATCTTTCAGTTCTTTTGGATCGAACGTTTCCAGCAAGTCGACCAGCTCTTGTTTCTTGTGGATGTCCAACTTCGCGTAGATGCGCTTGCTGTGGGTCCGGATGGTGTTCTCCGAAACCACCAGTTGCTCGGCGATGCGGGCCACGGTGTTGCCTCGGGCGATGAGCTCCATGACCTCGGTCTCGCGTGCGGATAGGCGGTAATGCTGGCGGACCAAAGCAGCTTGCTTCGACAAGCGGTCTTGGTAGCTGGGGGCGTTGGCGTCGTGCGTCTGGATCCGTTTTGCGGGCTTTGCGGTGTTGGTGGGAACGGTCTCGTTGCCAAGGGGGCTTGCGGGCTCGCCGGCTGTTGCGCGGCCCCCGCTTTCCGCGCGCGCGATGATGATGGGCTTCGTCTCGAACGGGGAGGGGCCCTGTGCGCCGAAGGGGCAGGTGCCGGAGCCGATGCATCCCGCGTTTGCGGCGGGGAGCGTTTCGTTTTCCGTTTCGGCTTCGTCGAGGTCGGTTTGCCGCTCGTTGATATCGCCGATTTGCAGGGGAGCGCCGGCAACAAGCTCGATATCCTCTGCTTGGCTTGTGGCCAATGCCCGTTTGAAGCCGCCTTGTCCGATGAAGAACATCAGACCGAGCAAGTATACCGCCACCAGCGCAACCACGGCATCGGGCTGCATGCCGATGACCCGGATCTGCTCGGCGAACGTGCCGGCAAGGAATCCCACATCGTGCAGCGCATATACGATGCCAGCGAAGAAGCCGTAGATGAACACGGGGTTGATGCCTCGGTCGCGCGATGCTTGCGCGCACTGGATCATCATGAGCGCGATCGCCACGCTGTAAACCGCATATAGGATGGCGGCTTGCCATCGGGCGTAGCCGCCGCTGAAAAACGGAAGCACCAGAAACGAGGTGATGAGCAGCGGGAAGGCGATGCGGTAGGCGTTGGTCACGTTCATGCGGACGTTCTTGAACTGCCAGAGCACCAAGACGCCGACGCCCGCGACCAGGCATCCCGTCATGGACAGCAGGTTCACAAGGCTGCCGACCCGCGGGTCGCCGATGGCCAGTGAGCGCATGACGCCGGTGCAGAATGCGATGGCGCCGACGCACAAGGCGCTGCGCCAATAATCGCGCAGCACGCGGCGATACACTTGCGGGTGCTCGCGAGGGACATCCTCGAACATAGGCTGCCGAAGGTCGATCTGACGGCTTTTCAGCACGATGGCAAGCGCGAACAGCGGCATAAACACCAGGGGGATGAGAAACGCGGTCACGGCTTGTGGGATGGCGTAAAGCGCAAAGTAGAGAAGGGCGCCATAGGCGGTGCCCAGGATCAGGTCATGGTTGCCATGATCTGCGTCGAAGCTGGCGAACAGTCTTTGCCATAGCATGTAGAAACCGGCCGACCCCAAACCTAGAAGCGAGCCGCCGGCGATCACCAGCGGTTGGGCGATGCCGCGTAGGTAGATCGCCCCGATAAGGCAGCACCAGCCAAGCAGGTAAGGGGCGCTTGCAAGCATCACCATGAAGCGGCGCGTGGGCCCGGGGAAGTAGTACACTCCAACGGCGCTGGCGAAATAGCACAGCGAGAACACGAGCGATTGCATCAAGAAGAACCAGAACATGACCTCTGGGGTTTGGAAGTTCATGGGCAAAAACGGGAACACGCCGCCCCATACGCCGGCGGCGTTGATGGCAAGGAACAGCGCGTATCCAAGCGATGCGGTGTTCGGCTTGAATGTGCGGGCTATGTTGGAAATGCGTGTGCGTGCCACAGAGATCCTCGTCGTCGGGCGCTGCCGTTCGCCTGCCTGCAAGAGCCGGTGGCGGATGGTCAAGCGCTCTTGTCTTCTGCGTGATTTCGCGGTTGTATGGCAAGAATGCGAAATCGATTACAGAAAACAGTATAGCGCGCAATTGGGCTCAGGCTGTCACATGCTGGAACGGGTGATAGCATGTGACCTGGGCAAACGCGAAATTCGCACGTTTTATGTGACACGGCGGGACGGTCAAGGCGATAAGGTTTCACCACCAAATCCGCGCTTGGAGGGTAGACGAGCCCGAATTTAGCAAGCAAGGGTGGTACGCGGCGTGCATGCCGCGCAAGGAAGATGCCGCGCCGCGGCGCGTTAGCGCGACCGTTTCGGCAAGGGCGAAAAGGAAAGAATGAAGGGGGAGGCAATGCAAGACATGCCAAGCATGAACCGCCGCACGTTCGTCAAGTCGACGGGCGCGCTGGGTGCTCTGGCCGCCGTCGGCGGCGCCGCTGCAACGGGTGCGAACCTGTTCGGCGCAACCGAGCGGGCGCATGCGGAGTCCGAGGAGAAGATCACGTGGGGCCACTGCGCCATCAACTGCCCGGGCCGCTGCAGCCTGAAATTTCACGTGAAGGACGACGAGGTCGTATGGGTCGACACCTGCACGAGCAAGGATGCCGGGTTCGATGACCCTCAGCCTCGTGCGTGCCTGCGCGGCCGTACGTATCGTCGTTGGATGAATCATCCCGACCGCATCAACTACCCCATGAAGCGCGTCGGCAAGCGCGGCGAGGGCAAGTTCGAGCGCATCTCTTGGGACGAGGCTATCGATCTGGCGGCAACGAAGCTCAAGGAAGTCATTGAGAAGTACGGCAACGAGGCTGTGTACCTGCCGTATGCGACCGGTGTTTCCGCGACCACTGCCCGTCCGTTCAATCGACTGCTGAACATGCTGGGCGGCAGCCTGAACCGCTATGGCGATTACTCTACCGCCCAGATCACGGCCATCACCCCTTACATGTACGGTTCCAAGAACAATGGGGGCAGCTCCTTCAAGAACGCTGAGGAAGCGAAGCTCATCCTTATGTTCGGCACCAGCCCCACCGAAACGCGTCAGGGCGGTTTGACCACGCATTACGATTGGGTGCAGCTGCGCGAGAAGACCGGTGCGAAGATCTATGTGATCGACCCTCGTATGAACGACTCCGTCATGGGTCATTCCGACCAGTGGCTGCCCATCAATCCCGGTACCGACGCGGCCTTGGTCGCGGGCATCGCGCACTATTTGATCAAGAACGACATGTGCGATATGGACTTCCTGCACACCTACTGCGTGGGCTTCGACGAGCAGACCATGCCTGAGGCGTATCGGGGCAAGAACATGTCCTATTTCGACTACGTCATGGGCACGGGCTACGACAAGGTGGAGAAGACGCCGGCCTGGGCTGCCAAGGTCACCGGCATCCCCGAGAAGAAGATCGAGGAGCTGGCTCAGGAAATCGGCACCACCAAGCCGCTGTTCGTGTGCCAGGGTTGGGGTCCGCAGCGTCGCAGCAACGGCGAGTGGACGGCTTGGTCCATCATGGCCCTGCCGTGCCTGGTCGGCCAGGTTGGCCTGGCGGGCACCAACAACGGCTGCCGCGAGGCCCGCAACAGCCCGACGCTGCAGTCCCTGCCGGCAGGCACCAATCCGGTGAAGGCCTCCATCTCCTGCTTCGTATGGACCGATGCCATCAAGCACGGTCCGGATATGACGGCCAAGAACTGGGGCGTGAAATACGTCGACAAGCTGAATACCGGCATCAAGTACATGATCAACTATGCCGGCAACTGCCTGACCAACCAGCATGGCGACATCAACTATGCGCACGATATCCTGGCGGACGAGTCGTTGTGCGAGTTCATCTTGGGTATCGATATCGTGATGACCGATTCCCTGAAGTACTCCGACGTCATCCTGCCCGATATGTTCCGCTTCGAGCAGAACTCTCAGATCGCCACGGGATCGAACTGGGGTTACGTTATCACCGGCACCCCGGCTACGTCCGTGAAATACGAGCGCAAGACCTGCTATGAGATGTGCGAGCTTATGGCCGACAAATTCGGCATCAAGGATAAGTTCACCGAGGGCAAGACTGAGCTCGAGTGGATGAAGGAGCTCTACGAGAAGTCTCGCGAGAAGGATGACGAGCTGCCGACGTGGGATGAGGCCGTGAAGATGGGCGTGTACACCCGCGAATACGCACCCACCGTTTCCATGAAGAAGTTCCGCGACGATCCTGCCGCCAATGCCCTGACCACGCCTTCGGGCAAGATCGAGATCTTCTCCGAGAAGCTGCTTAAAGATACCGAGGGTTGGGAACTGACCGACGGCGATACGCTTGCATGCCTGAATACGCTGCCTCCGATCCCCGCATACATCCCTGAGTGGGATGGCGTGGAAACGACCACCGATGAGTATCCGCTGGCGCTGGGCGGCTTCCACTATCGTGGTCGCCTGCATTCTTCCTGGGGCGGCATCGAGGAGCTGAAGGAGGTCAACCCGCAGGAGGCTTGGATCAATCCGGCGGATGCGGAGCCTCGCGGCATCGAGCAGGGCGACACCATCCATGTGAAGAACGAGTTCGGCACTATCGAGCTGCTGGCAAAGGTCACGCCGCGCGTTATCCCGGGTATGGTCGCCATTTCCCAGGGAGCTTGGCACGATGCGGACATGTCCTCTTCCGATCCCAAGGCTCGACTGGATAAGGGCGGCTGCATCAACACGCTGACCACGCATCGTCCGAGCCCGTTGGCCAAGGGCAACCCGCAGCATTCCAACATCTGCGAAGTCGTGAAGGCTTAAAGGCAGCGAGTACGAGAGGAGTAAGAGATGACTCGATACGCATTTCATTTTGACGGCACTCGCTGCACGGGTTGCAAAACCTGCGAGATGGCCTGCAAGGATTTCAAGGACCTGAGCGTCGGCACCGCGTTTCGCAAGGTGTACGAGGTGACGCTGGGCATGACCGAGCGCGATGCGAGCGGCTGCATCTCCAGCAGCTGCGTGAGCTACCCGCTGTCCATGTCGTGCAATCACTGCGATGACCCGGCGTGCACCAAGGTGTGCCCGACCACCGCAATGCACAAAGACGCGGAAACCGGTCTGGTGTCCGTGGACGCCGACAAGTGCATCGGCTGCGGCTATTGCCACATGGCGTGCCCGTACAATGCGCCGAAGGTCGATCGCGAAAAGGGCCACAGCGTGAAGTGCGACGGCTGCGCCGAGCGCGTCGCCGCAGGTGAAAAGCCGGTATGCGTGGAGGCGTGCCCGGCTCGCGCACTGGACTTCGGCACGGTCGAGGAAATGGCGAAGCTGGGCGATCGCGGAAACATCGCACCCCTGCCCGAGCCTGCCTACACGAAACCGAACCTGTACATCAAGGCTTCCGCCGATGCCCTGCCCGCAGGCGCAGAGGACGGCAAAGTCGTCAATCCCCTGGAGGTGATGTAGCATGATGGCAGAGTTGCCTTTGGCCCTGTTCACCACGCTGGCGCCTATCGGCGCGGGCGCGTTCGTCGCGCTGGCTGTTGCTTTCTTCACCACGAAGTTCTCCGATGAGCAGCTGCGGAAAATCGATCGCATGACCGCCATCCCGGTCGTTGTGCTGGTGGCCGGCTTTATCTGCGCGTTCTTCCACCTGGCCAGCCCCATGCATGCATTCGGCGTGTTCGCCGGCGTGGGCGCAAGCCCGCTGTCCAACGAGCTGCTCGCCGGCGTCGTGTTCGCCGTGCTGGCTATCGTCTACTGGATCGTGGCGCTTGCCGGCAAGCTTGGCGAGGGTGCTCGCAAGGGCTTCGCCGCCGTGGTGGCCGTGATGGCTGTCGTGTTCGCGTGCTTCACGGGCGCTGCCTACATGATGGAGACCATCGCTTCCTGGAACACCCCGATGGTTCCCGTCGCCGTGCTGGGCTTCAGCCTGCTGGGCGGCGTTTCCCTGGGCGTGCTGGTGCTGGCTCTGTCCGGCGCGCTCGAGGATGCTGCGAAGGGCGGCTTCAAGATGGCCGCGCTCGCTGTGCTAGTTGTCGGCTTGGTGCTGGGCGTGGTAGGCCTGTTGGTGCAGGTCATGAGCGTGTCCGGCATGGGCAACGCGCTGGTCGACGGCGCGGACCTGGTTGCCGCCGCCTCCGCTCCCATGTGGATCGGCGTGGTGTGCATGGTCGTTGCCGCGGCTGCTGCCTTCATGGCCTTGCGCAACTCGAAGTCCACGGCGCTTGCCGCTGCGGCTCCTGTGCTGGCCGTCGTGGGCGTGTTCGCTGCTCGTCTGGCGTTCTACGCGGTGCAGCTGAGCGTTGGCCTGTACATCGGCTAAAAGCTTAAGGGCCGATGCTTTTCGGGGCGCGTCCGGTTTGCGGGCGCGCCCTTTGCCTTATGATGGATGCCTTAAGCGATAAGGAGAGGATCGCATGACGGATCTTGACGCTGCGACGTTTGAGGGCGTTGCGTTTTTAGGGAACACGCTGGCCCCGTTTTTCCTGCAGGACCCGCGCACGGGCGTTGCGGGCGCCGAGTTTGCAGCGGTCGCTGCGCTCGATGCGCAGGCCGCCGGTGCGGAATGGCCGTTCGCCGGCAAGGAAGAGGCCGCGCGTTGCTTGGCCATGATGGTGGAGGGCCTGGCGTCGAGCTGCGCTTCCGGAGAGGGCGGCGCCTTTGCCGCGGACGATGACCTGACGTGGGAATACCGCCGTTTGTTCATCGGCCCGGGTGCGAAGCCGGCGCCGCCGTGGGGCTCGGTGTACACCGATCGCGAGTGCGTGGTGTTCGGCGCGACCACGCTTGAGCTGCGCGCATGGATGCGCGAGCATGGCGTTGCGCGAACCGCTGACGAGAAAACGCCGGAGGACCATATCGGGCTCATGCTCGCCCTTATGGCGTGGCTTGCGCAGAATCAGCCCGCCGACCTGGGCGAGTTCCTGAGCCTTCATCTCCTGACGTGGGCGGGGCATTTCCTGGATGAGCTTGCCGATGCCGCTGAGCATCCTTTCTATGAAGGCCTTGCTCGCTTGACGCGCGCAAGCTTGGACGGCGTTCAGGAGACGTTGGGGTTGGAGGTCGTCGTGCCTCGCTTCTACCGTTAAAATACCGGGGAAATGTTCGGTCCGGCGCATCGCTGCAAGCTGACGCGCCGGACCATGCGGGTGTTATGCGCGTTTCGCATCGTGCAGGGCTGCAAAGAGGGGGAAGCTGATGATTTCCGGGTTCGATACCGCGTTAAGCGAGGTGACGTTGGTGCTGTTCACCACGTTCGCCCCCTCGGGCGCCGTTGCCCTTGTTTTGGTTGCGGCGGTGCTGTTGTTTCCGAAGCTTGAATCGACGATGCGAGCGCGCATCAACACGTTCATGTGCATCCCTCTTGTGGTCACTATGGTGGGGCTTGTCGCATCGGCCACGCATCTCGGGAACCCGGCCAATGCGCTGTATGTGTTTCTGCACGTCGGCTCCAGCCCTCTTTCGAACGAAGTAGTCAGCGCGGTGGCATTGTTGGCATGCAGCGGCCTGTATTGGCTGTATTCGTTTTCGGTCAAACCCCTCGTATGGCTGCAGCGGCTGCTGCTGGCGATGATCGCGGTAGCGGGCATCGTGTTCGTGACGATGGTGTCCCTCGCGTACTCCGTCGACACCATCGTCACTTGGAGCTTGCCTACGGTGCCGATCTCGTTGTGGCTGAATGCCCTGATGGGAGGTCCTTTGCTGGCGGCTATCACGCTGTATGCCGCTCAATGGCGCGCGCTTGCGGGGCGTTTCGGCCTGCTGCTGATGGCAGTCCTCTTCATTGCGCTTGCGGCGAATACGCTCGTGTATATCGTGCAGGGCCGGCTGATGGGCGGCGTTGCGAATTCGGTGGTCGCGGCAGCCGATCTTGTGCCGCATTACCGCATGATGTTGCTGACGTTTGCATTGATGTGCGTTGCCGGTTGCGTGCTTGCCGCCTTCACGATGCATGTCGTGTCGAGGGAGGCTATGGCGCACGACGAGGGTGAACTCGCGTTCTCCAAGCGCGTGCTTGTTCGCCTGCTTGTCGCGTGCCTGCTGGTGTTCGCCGGCGTTTTCGTCATGCGCTTCGCGTTCTACATGGTGCATTTGACGGTCGGCCTTGCCGTATAGGTTTAGGCTGTAGAAAAACTCCCGCAACTGCAAATAGCGCGGTTGCGGGAGTTTTTTCGTTCTTGGAGAGGTCGCTCGCGTCGGACATCCCCGTTTCTTGCCTCAAAGCGGCGGCGCGCTCTACGCCCCGCGTTCCTCCAGGTATTTCTCCATGCTGAAGCGCGTGATGTCGCTTCGGTTGATGACGCCTACGATGACGCCGTCTTCGAGTACGGGCACCTTCTTCAAGTGGTTCTCGCCGAGCACGCGGCAGACTTCGGGCAGGTCGGCGTGCACGCTAACGCCGATGATGCCCTTCGCGCCGATGTCGGAGGCTTTCATGCCCATGAGGTGCTCCAGCTTGTGCGCGTAGTCCTTGTGGTCGGAATACGCGTCCACGGTTTGCACGATCATCACCACGGGGTCCATGATCATCTGGCCGCGTTTGGACAGGTAGCGCATGATGTCGCCGTCGGAGATGAATCCGGTCGGTTTGCCGGCGGCGTCGACCAGCGGCGCGGCGCTGATGCGGTTGTTCACCAGCAGCTGCATGGCTTCAAGCACGGTGGCGTCTTCGGGCAGCGTGTACACGTCGCGCTTCATGATCTGCTCGATGAGCGAGCGGTGCGCGTCGCCCTCGTCGGCGGCGGCGTCGTCGCCGGGCTTGTTGCGCACAAGGGCCACCGTCAGCACGAAGCCGATCGCGCACAGGGCCGTGGCCACGGCGAACGCCGCATGGATACCGAACACGCCGGCGGTCGCGGCGTCGGTGGAGCCGGATGCCATGTTGGTGGCGGCAGTGGACGTGGACACGATGACGGCGGTCCCCAATGAGCCCGCTACCTGGCGAAACGTGTTCTGCACAGAGGCCCCGTGGTTCATCAGCTTGTCGGGCAGCGCATTCATGCCCCAGGTGGAGATGGGCATGTTCACGAGCGACAGGCTGAACAGGCGCACCGTGTAGATGACCGTGAGCGTGATAAGCCCCGTGCCCGGTCCCATGAACATGAACGTGGCGGTAGTCAGCGCCAGCATGCCGGTGCCGATGACCGCTAGCACGCGCGGGCCGTGCTTGTCGAACAGACGGCCGGCAACCGGGCCCATGGCTCCCATGACGATGGCGCCGGGCAGGAGCACAAGGCCCGACGTAGTTGCCGAGAATCCCATGTAGGATTGCAGCAAGATGGGGATGAGGATGCCGCCGGCAAGCAGCGCGCCTTGCACGAGCATCACGATGATGGTGGCGATCAGGAACTTGCGGTTCGCCAGCACGCGCACCTGCAGCATGGGTTGTTCCATGCGCAGCTGGCGGCGGAAGAAGAACACCAGGGCAACCACGCCGATAATGACGCCGGCCGCCGAATCGGCGGTCACGCCATAGCTGCCGATGGCGGACAGGCCGTACAGCAGGCCGCCGAACCCGAGCGTGGACAGGATGACGGAGGCAACATCGAGCTTGACGTCCTTGTTCGTTTCACCGCCGCGTTCAAGCGCTGCGGCGGCGAACACGATGACCGCTGCGCACAGCACGGCGATGATCCAGAACATCACGTGCCAGTTCGCCTGGTCGATGATGATGCCGGCGACGGTGGGGCCGGCGGCGGGGGCGAACGCGATGACGATGCCGAACACGCCCATGGCGGTGCCGCGGCGATCGACGGGGAACGTCCACATGAGCACCGTCATCACAAGCGGCATGAGGATGCCGGCGCCGGCGGCCTGGATCAAGCGGCCGGAAAGCAGCACGGGGAAGTTCGGTCCCCAGGCAGCTAGCGCCGTGCCGGCGGTGAACAGGACCATGGACGCAAGGAACAGCCGTCGCGTGGTGAAGCGGTCGGTCAGAAACGCGGTGATGGGCACCATGATGGCGTTGACCAGCGTGAATCCGGTGGTCAACCACTGGGCGACGGCGGCGTCGACGCTCATCTCGCTCATGATCGACGGTAGCGCCGGCGCTACGACCGTTTGGTTCAGCACGGTGACGAACGTGCCGAACACCAGCACGATCAACATGACGATTTGCTTGCGGGTAAGCCCCCAATCAGCCATAGCGGCTCCTTTCCGCGCGCGTCCTTTTCCCGTAAGGGCGTGCGGGTCGGCCGACGAGCGCACAGGGCCAAGGCGGCTTTTAGGCTCGCTTAACGCGTTGCGTTGTCGGATTCGGTCAGAGAAAGCGTCAGGCAAAAACGACGTCCCCGTAGCGCGAAGGCGCAACGGGGACGTCGCTGATGACGCCGTTGTGTTGTTGATAATCGTAACGCGCGGAAGCTTGCATGGCAGGCGCTGCGGGCGGTCGACCACACAATCCTTGCGTGCGTGTCAAATCTTGCTCACAAATCACGGCCGCGTTCCGTGAACCGTTCGCCGGCAATATTTCGCGGTTGTTAATTCGCGGAAAATAGGGGTTGCGCATCTTCTCGGCATCCCCTATAGTTCGTGCCACAACTTAATACCTTGAAACCGTTGAGGCGAAAGTCAAGCCATCATAAGCGCTCACAGAGAGCGGGTGTTGCTGGGAATCCCGTAGAAATGCTGGGTGGTAAATGGTTCGCCGAGGGAAAGGGGAAAGGTTGGCGGATGCCGCGTTACCACGTGGCGGCCGTCAGCTGAGTATCTGGACCGTGAGCCTGCGTTAAGGGCAGAACATGTGTTGGCATGTTCGTGAGAGGGCTCCTTCGGGGGTCAAGTAAAGGTGGCACCGCAGATGTAACGTCTGTCCTTTATCTCAAAGGACGGACGTTTTTTATTTTGCGGGTTATTCGGGCCACGGGGCGCGGCGAGTCGCCATAGCTGCAAACCGGCCTTTGCTTGAAACCTGTAAGCCGATGATTCCTCATTCGCGTTCGTTGCCGGCAGACCGAAAGCCCGGGGACGGGCAATGACCGGCGGAAACCCCGCCAAGAAAGGAATGAGGATCATGACTCAAAACGTTGCAGCCCAGAAGCGTACGGTGGCAACCTCCGCGAAGAAGGAGGGCTTGTCTGTACAAGATCTTATCCTGGTAGCCGTGCTCATCGCCGCCGGCGCAGTCCTTAAGCTGACCGTTTCCAGCTTCCTTAGCTTTGCGGGTATGAAGCCCAATTTCATGATCGCCATGTATTGCTTGGCCATCATCCTCACACGTCCGAAAGTGTATCAATCCGTGGTGATCGGCCTGCTGGTGGGCCTGGTCAGCCAGCTTCCCATGTTGAACGCCACGCCGCTGGTGAACATCGCCTCCGAGATGCTGGGCGCTTTGGCGTGCGGCCTGCTGGTTACCGCGCTTGCGAAGGTTGCCGCCGATAACAAGGGCTTCCAGAACGTCGTCGCTCCCGTGATCATCACGTTCCTGTCCACCATCGTCTCCGGTTACACGTTCGCCATGATCGTGGGCGCCGCCGTTGCCCATCTTGAGCCGTTGGCCGTGTTCGGCGTATATGCCGTCATGGTGCTCGGTACGGCAACCATGAACGCCGTGCTGGCGGCCATCCTAACCCCGGTTCTGCGCGCCGTCTTGAAGCGTTAGCCGTTCGGAAGCCTGTTTGCAGCCGGATCGCTTGGCATGGCGACCCGGCTGCGGCGCATCGCCTTCGGTTTCGCCTCCATCCTTGCGCGCCTGCTTGTTTCGGTGAATCCGGTGCATCGCTTCGGCACCGCCGATCACTGCGCAAATCGTTTGATCTTCTCCTGAGAACCCATCATCAAGAAGGAACATCCCATGATCGAGATATCGCAATTCTCATTTCGCTATCGAGAGGGGGCCGAGCCCGTTCTGCGCGGTATCGACCTTGCCATTCCCGATGGCTCGTTTGTGGGCATCACCGGCGCCGCGGGCAGCGGGAAATCCACGCTCACGTATGCGTTCAACGGCATCATCCCGCACTGCTATCCCGGTGATTTCTACGGCAGCGTGACCATCGACGGGCTGGATACGTGCGAGGCGAGCCTGACCGACATCAGCCGCCTGGTCGGCAGCGTGTGCCAGGACATCGACTCGCAGATGGTGTCGTCGGTGGTCGAGGACGAGGTGCTGTACGGCCTTGAGAACTTCGGCGTGCCGAAAGACCAGGTGGAAGGCCGTATCGCCGAGGCGCTCGAGGCGATGGGTATCTCCGACCTGCGCCATCGCCCCATCGCCGAGCTTTCCGGCGGGCAGAAGCAGAAGGTGGCGGTGGCGTCGGTCATCGCGCTGAAGCCGCGCGTGCTGGTGCTCGACGAGCCGACGGCCGAGCTGGACCCGGCGTCGTCGCTGGCGGTGTTCGAGCTGCTGGCTCGTTACGCCCGGGAAAACGGCACCACGGTCATCGTGGTGGAGCAGAAGATCGCGCTGCTGTCCGATTTCGCCGACATGCTGCTCATCGTGGACGGCGGGCAGATCCGCTTCCGAGGAACGCCCGCCGAGGTGCTCGAGCACTCCGACGAGCTGCTGGAGATCGGCGTGAACTGCCCGCGTTCCACCAGCTTGGTGAACCGGTTGCGCGCACGCGGCCTGGCAAGCTCCCCGGCGGTGCGCAACGTCGACGAGGCGGTCAAGGTGTGCAAGCAGGTTCTAAGCGGGGAAGGGGCTTCGGCATGATCGAGTTCGAGAACGTGAGCGCGTCCTATGATGGCGAGCTGCCCATCCTGCGCGATGTGAGTTTCCGCATCCCCGACGGTGATTTCGTCGCGTTCGTGGGCACGAACGGCGCGGGCAAATCGACCACGATGCGCCTGGTCAACGGCTTGCTGAAGCCTTCGTCGGGTCGGGTTCTCATCGACGGCGTGCCCACCACGCAGCTGCGCACCAGCCAGCTGGCGGCGAAGGTGGGCTTCCTGTTCCAAAACCCTGATCGCCAGATCTGCTGTTCCGCCGTGCGCGAGGAGCTGCTGTTCGGCTTCCGTGCGCAAGGCCGCGCCGATGCCGAAGCGGAAGCGAAGGTGGACGCGATGATTGAGCGGTTCGGGTTCGACGGCGATGCCGAGCCGTTCCTGCTCAACCGCGGCACGCGCCAGCTTCTGGCGCTGGCGTCCATCATCGTGATGGAGCCGCCCGTGGTGGTGCTCGACGAGCCGACCACGGGCCTTGATTTCCGCGAGTGCGCCAAGGTGATGGACATCATCGCCGAGCTGAACGCTCGCGGCACCACGGTGATCATGGTGTGCCACGACATGGAGGTGGTGGCCGACTACGCTAAGCGGGTGATCGCCATGACCGCAGGTCAGGTGGTTGCCGATGGCGAAACGTTCTCCGTGCTGCGCGATCGCGACGTGCTGGCGCGCACGCATCTGCTGCCGCCGCAGGTGGTGGATATCGCGCTACGTTTGGCCGAGGACGGCGCTGTGGCGGCGGCATCGCCGGTGGCGTTGGCCGATACTCTCGATGAGATGGTCGATGCGCTTGCCGCTGCGGTGGGCGCTTGCGAGGGGAGGGACGCGCGATGAGGGGCTTCCTGGAATACGTGCCGGGCGACAGCTTGCTGCACCGAATGAACCCGGTGGCGAAGCTTGCTGCGGCGTTTCTGCTGGTCATCGCCTGTTTCGCTACCAGCAACCTTGTGCTGTTGGCGGTGGTGATCGTGCTTGATGCGGTGCTCGCCGCGCAGTGCAAGATGGTGCCGCAAACGCTGGGCCTGGCGAAGGCGGTGGCGTTGTTCTCCCTGGTTTTGGCGCTGATCGCGTTGCTGTTCACGCCGCAAGGCGACGTGTTGGCGCAGCTGCCGTGGGGCTACATCGGCACAGGGAGCGTGGCCGCGGCCGTGCTCATCGTGGTGCGCCTGGTCGCGTGCGCGGTGCCGCTGTTTCTGGTGTTCTATGTGACCAAGCTCACCGATATGGCGAATGCGCTGGTCAAAGTGCTGCACGTGCCCTATAAGTATGCGTTCACGTTCATGTCCACCGTGCATTTCATCCCCGTGTTCATGAACGATATGGCGGGCATCATGGAAGCGCAGACCGCCCGCGGCGTGGAGTTCGACGGCGGCTTCTTGAAGAAGGTCCGCCTGATGATGCCGCTGTGCGTTCCGCTGCTGGTGTCGTCGGTGCGTAAGACCAACAGCGCCGCCATCGCCGCCGAGGTGCGAGGCTTCAACCTGCGCACCCGGGAAAGCGGCTTCAAGGAGTACCCGTTCGCGGGCATCGACTTCGCGGCGCTCGCGGCGGCAGCCGCGATCTTGGCGGCCGCTATCGCGCTCGGCGTGCTGCTATAGCCTGTCGCTTGCGGGTTCCTTGTCCTTGCCGAGGATCGCGCGGTAGAAGTTTTCGTCCTGCTCGGTGTACACGTCGAAGATGACGTGCATGTCGGCGCCTGGCTCGTTGGCGGCGCGGGAGTCTAGCCATGCCTTCACCGCCTGCACGGCGATCTGCGCGCCTTCTTGCTGCGGGAACCCGAACACGCCGGTGGAGATGCAGCAGAACGCCACTGACTTCGCCTTCGCCGCACATGCCGCATCCAAGCAGCTGATATAGCACTGCGTCAGCTGTTTGCGCTGCTCAAGCGTCGGTTTCCCCTTCGTCATGGGGCCGACCGTGTGGATGATGCTCTGGGAGGGCAGGTTGTAGGCGGGCGTGACCTTCGCGCGGCCGACCGGCTCCTCGTAGCCCTGCTCCTGCATGATCTGCGCGCATTTCAGGCGCAGCTGCACGCCGGCGAAGGTGTGGATGGCGTTGTCGATGCACAGGTGCCCGGGGATCCAGCAGCCCAGAAGCGCGCTGTTCGCGGCGTTGACGATGGCGTTGCAGCGCAGCGCCGTGATGTCCCCTCGCCAGATGCTCAGGCGCGGGTCGGAGGCGATGCGCGCAAGCTCGTCGGCTTCCGTGATGCCCGGCTCGGCCACCATAAGCTGGAGCACGCGATCCTGTACCTTCAGGAACTCCGGCGATGCGGGCTTCGGCTCGCGCGTGTTCACCAGCGCGCGGAACTGCTCCCACTGCTCCATGAACCAGCGCGGGTCCTCTTGCGGCTCGACGTGCTTGCTTCCCGCGCCCCGCTCGTCCATCAGGTGGTTCACCAAAAAGGCTATGTCCTTTACCAATTGCATCATGGGGTTCGCGTCTCCTTCTTCGCTTCGCCGTCTTGTCGGGCCGTCCGCCGGCGCCGCGCCCGGGCGCTTCGCTGCCTGCCGTTCGGGCATGTCGATTCACGCTGGATAGAATAGCGCAAGGTTCGGGATGCCGCGTGCCTGCGCCGGCCCTTAGGCGTTTTGCGGGCCGCAAACCGTACACCAAAGGATGTAATTCAGTGACGTGCGGGTGACGAAACGGTGCAAGCGTCGTTGCGGCGGGCTGCGGCGTGGTAAGGTTGCCCTGTCAAACAAAACGTAGGGCGATAAGGGCCCTGCGCCTCCGATAGCAAGGAGCATGTCATGACCGATCAGTTCAACAACCAAAACGGCTATGGCCAGCCTGGGCAGCCGATTCCTCCTGCGCAGGGCTACCAGCAGCCCGGCTATCAGCATTCCTATACGCAGCCGGTGGTCGATGCTCAAAACCCCCGCAAAACCTCTTCCGGCCGCACGTTCGGCACGGCGTTCGCCGGCGCGGCGTTGGCATGTGTCATCGCGTTCGGCGGCTTCACCGTGTATCAGAATGTGACGGGGACCCCTTCCGGCAGCAACGTCACGCTGGGCGCGTCCACGAACACCGAGATCCAGGCGCAGTCCACCGATGATACGCTGCCCGAGGCCGTGGCGCAGAAGTGCCTGCCTTCCGTGGCCGCCATCGATGTGTACACGGCGCAGACCTCCACCGACATGTTCGGCCGCAGCACGTCCAGCTCCGGAACGCTTACCGAAAGCTCCTTGGGCAGCGGCGTGGTGCTTTCCGAGGACGGCTACATCATCACGAACAACCACGTGGTCGCCGGCGCCGACGCTTTGAAGGTCACCGTGGGCGGCGAGGAATACGATGCCGACGTGGTGGGCACCGACGAGTCCAGCGACATCGCCGTCA
>NZ_CAKTYH010000005.1 GCF_934632265.1 uncultured Senegalimassilia sp. | reverse complement strand
ACCATGGACAGCCCGTCCATGGACCCGGAATAAAACGCGCAAAACACCCAAGCAAGCAGGAATCCCCATCCCAGGCAGCGGGCGTTCGCTTTCAACTCATCGATCATGATCCCCCCCTTCGTTTCGCCTATCATACGGTAAAACACCAGGTGAAAGGAATCACCCGCTTTCGGGTATTGACGCAAGCAGGGCGCGGGAAGCTGGGTTGTGAGGGGGTATGCGAACGCTGAGGATATGCCGGGTCGCGAGGCCGACGAGCGGCATGGCCGACGGACCCACAGGGCCACAAAGCTAGCAAGCCCGCCAAGTTCGCTGGCTCGCGAGGCTTGCAGAATCCGTTCGGTTCAGCAACTCACGAAGCCCGCCGGACCCCGCCTGACGCTTAGTGCTACGTCCCCGAAGCGTCCGGCGCCCAAGCGGCCGAGCGGCGGAGACATTTTGGGGACGTAGCACTAAGCGTCCAGCCAACGCATCCGACACAAAACCGCGTCCGCATTGATTCCCTCGCGGTTTCAACTAAGGAAATCGATAGGAGGTTTGTCTTCTTGAAGCATGAACTAGCGGAAGTGAATTGCGATTCGTCTCCATTACGCAAGGAATAACGGAAGCGAATCGCGTTTCGCTTCCGTTAGATGCGTATTAGCGGAAGTGAATTACGTTTCACTTCCGTTGTCGATGCATCATTTGAAGCGAAGCCGCGTCTTGGATGTTCTTGCGCATCGACGAAACTTGTTGGAATTGCAAGTTTCGTCGATGGCATAGTCAAAACTTGCAGCGGATGCAAGTTTTGACTATCGTGTCCATAGCGCAAGAAATCGACCGGGAGGTGGGCCGCATGATCATTCGGCAAAAATACCTGGACAAGCTTATCGCGTTCCAAGACACCGACCTGGTGAAGGTGGTCACGGGCATTCGCCGTTGCGGGAAATCGACCCTGCTTGACATGATGCGAGAGCACCTTGCCGCGCAAGGCGTTCCGGAAAATCGCCTGCTCGCGTTCAAAATGGAGTCAATGGAGCTTGCAAGCATCGCCGATTATCGCGAGCTTTACGATCTTGTGGTCAGCCGCATCGCAGGCCAGCCGCATACCTATCTATTCTTCGATGAGCTGCAAAACGTCGAAGGATGGGAAAAGGCAATCAACGCGCTGCGCGTGGACGCCGATTGCGACATCTATGTCACCGGATCGAACGCTTTTTTGCTGTCCAGCGAGCTTGCGACGCTTATTTCCGGCCGTTACGTTGAAATCGCCATGCAGCCGCTCACGTTCGCCGAGTACCTGGATTTCCGCGGTGCATCGTGGCAGCCCGCCGGCAAAACCGGCTCCGACATAGCGCTGTTCGCGAACGGTTCTTTCGCCACCCTTTCCAGCTTGTTCGAGCAATACCGCATGTTCGGCGGCTTCCCTTTCCTTGCGCTTCAAGAGCCTGACGAGGCAAAACACCGCGAATACCTGCGCAGCATCTATCAGACGATCATCGTTCGCGACATCATGACGCGAGCTCAGCGAAAAGGTTTGCGAGCAGTGAGCAATCGCTCCGTGCTCGAGCGGATTTGCGCGTTTTTGGCCGATAACATCGGCAACGAAACCTCTCCGAACAAAATTGCAGGCACTTTGAAGGCGGATGGCGAATCGACCAACAGAGCCACCACGGAGTTTTATATTTCTACGCTGGTCGAAGCCTATCTGTTCGACCGCGTGCAGCGTTACGACATTAAAGGACGCGAGCTGCTGAAAACTGGCGGCAAGTACTATATTGCGGACGCGGGCATGCGCAGCTACCTGGACAGCTACCGGAACACCGACATCGGGCGCGTTCTTGAGAACATGGTGTACAACCAGCTTGTCTTCGATGATTACGACGTGCTAGTAGGACATTTGCGGGGCGGGGAAGTCGATTTCGTTGCCACAAAGCCTCGCCAGAAAATGTACGTTCAGGTCACCGAGGACATGCGCGACGAGGAAACCATGCGGCGCGAACTCGCGCCCCTCAAGCGCATCGGGGACGAATACCGCAAAATCGTAGTGGTCGCGGAAGGAACCTACCCCGCGGACATCGACGGCATCGAGATCATGAACATCATCGATTTCCTGTTGCACAGGTAGAGACGGGAAAGCCGTCATTGCCATTAGGTCTGACGCTTGCCGTTCGTCGCGCCGGACACAGGCAATGCCAACTGGATGCATCGACGAAACTTGTTGGATTTGCAAGTCTCGTCGATGGCATAGTCAAAACTTGCAGCGGATGCAAGTTTTGTCGATGCGTTCGCCGCGCGCTTAGGCTTCTACTTTTGCGGTGGAGCCGGATTGGGTTTTGGTCACGGTTATTCGCTTGGGGATGTTCGCTTTCAGGTCCTCCACGTGGCTGATGATGCCCACCAGCTTGTTGCCGCCCGACAAGTCGGACAGCAGGCTGATGGCATTGCCCAGCGCGCCCTGGTCGAGCGAGCCGAAGCCCTCGTCCACGAACATGGTATCGAACTCGATGCCGCCGGCATGCGCCTGCACGACGTCGGAAAGCCCCAGCGCCAGGCACAACGACGCCTGGAACGATTCGCCACCCGAAAGCGACGACGCGTCCCTGGCGCGGCCCGTGAAGCTATCGATAACGTATAGCCCCAGGCCAGCCTTTGAATTGCCCGTGGACTCCGACCAGCGCACCAGCTCGAACTGACCCGCCGTCAGCACGCGCAGGCGCTGGTTGGCCGCCGCGATCACCTTGTCGAAGTACATGCCCTGCACATACGCCTCAAAGCGGACTTTTGCGCGCCCGGTTAGGTTGCCGTTCGCGGCGTCGGCCATCAGCTTGATCCGGCCGTAGCGTTCCTCGATGTCGCCCGCGCGTTTCAGGGTTTTGCGCAGCTGCTCAAGGCATTCCCCGTTCGCGGAAACGCGCAGGTTCACGGCGCCAAGGCGCTCGTTGGCCAGTTTGCCCTGCTCCTCGTAGTCGTTGCGCTCCTTCGCCGCTGCGGCGGCATCGCCGGCGGGCAGCTCGGCCAGCTGCTTGTCCTTCGCCGCCAGCAGCTCGCGTTTGGTGGCAAGCTGCTGCGCGTTCTGCTCGACCGCCTGTTGGGCCGCGTCGCGCTTGCGTTTGAGCGCCTCTGCCTGCTGGCGCAGCCGCGTGGCCTCGGTTTGCGCCACCTCGAGCGAGGGGAAATCCAGGTCGGCGCGCAGATGCTTCGCCTCCTGCTCGGCAAGCTGCTGCGCCTGCGCTTGGCTTTGCACCGCTTCCTCGGCCTTGCACGCCTGCTCCGCCGCCTGCTTTTCGGCTTCTTCCGCAGCTTGCTGGCCGCGCTGCGCGGCAGCGAATGCGGAAACCGCGCGCTCGGCGTTGTTCAGCTCGGTTTGCGCGACGCTCGCATCATGTTGCGCGTTTTCGAATGCACGCTGAGCCTCGTCAACGGAAACGACCGACAGGCGCCCCTTCAGGGCGCGTGCTTCGGCATCGGCCGACGCGTGATCACGTTCTGCGGCCTGGCGCGCGTCCTTGACCTGCGACAATGCGGTCACGGAACGCTCGTGCGCCGCCTCGGCGTCGGCAAGCGCCTTCGCGGCGTGCGCCGCCTCGTCGCAGCGCAGCTGCGCATCGGCCTTCACGCGCTTTGCGGCCGCAACGCCATCCCGCGCTTGCGCAAGGGCCTGCGCGAGGCTCTGCTCGCCGCCGTGCGCCTTGTCGAACTCGTCGAGCGCAAGCTGCGCAGCCTCGCAGTGGGCCTTCGCGCCCTCGGCTTCGCGTGCGGCCTGATCAACGGCCTTCTTCGACGCAGCCTCGACGGCCGTCGCCTTGTCTATCTGATCGTCGCTCGGGATGTTGCCCTCCGCCTGCGCCGGCGCCGGATGATGCACCGAGCCGCACACGGGGCAGGGCGAGCCGTCCCGCAAATCCGCCGCAAGCAGCCCCGCACGGCCCGCACGCTGGGCCTTTTGCAGCTGCTGCACCTGCGCCAGGTCCTTGTCGTGAACAACCTCCGCTGCTTTAAGCTGCTCGATGGCCCGACGGTGCGGCTCCGCAGCAGCCTGCACGGCCTGCTGCAATTCGCTGCGGCGTTGCGCTGCCTGGGAAGCATCCTGCTCGGCCCGCATGGCGCGCTCGAGCGCGGCGCCCGCTTCGCTCAGCGCAACGTCCGCACCTGCGAACGACTCGCTTGCCGCCTTCGCCTGCGCAACCGCATCCTGCGCTTTGCGCTCGGCGGCAACCAGCGACTCTTCCTGTTCCAGCAGGGTTTGCACCTGCTTTTGGGCCTTTTGCGCCGTCGCAATCTTAGCCGCAAGGTCCTTTGCGCCCGTAAGCGCCTCGTCTGCGGCGCCCACACGCAGCTGCGCCGCATCGAAGGCAGCCTTCGCCTGCGCCTGGCGAACGTCCGAGCCCGCAAGTTTCTCCACGGCCTGCGCCGCCTGCACCCGCTGCTCTTCCGCCCTGCCGGCAGCAGCCTGTGCCGCCTTGGAAGCCTGCTCGGCCTGCAGCAACGCTTCCTTTGCAGCAGAGACCCCCTGGTCAGCGCGCTGCAGTGCCTGGTATTTCGCAAACGTCCCCTCGATCACCGCCGCGCGCTCGGTGGCCTCCAGGCGCTCGGCGTCATGCGCGCATTCCTGCTGCAGCGCCGCCTGCAAACCTTCCGTGCGCGCCTCGTGCTGAGCGACTTCCTCGGCAAGCGCCGCGCGTTCCTGCTCGTAACGCGGGCGGTTCTCCACCTGCTTCACCAGCGCATTGGCATCCGCCCATTTGCGGCGCAGCTCCTCAACCTGCTTGCTCAGCTGCTCGGACTCCGCCTTGTCGCCCGCCAAAAGCCCCTCGAGCAGCTCGACCAGCCACGCGCCCATAGGCGCTCCGCCGCGACGGCGATCGTCAAGCTCTTCCTCGCGCGCATCCTGCGCGGCGAAACGGACGGTTTGCGCACAACGCAAAACCTCGCTTTTCAGCTTCTCATTCTCGCGCTCGATCTTACGGCACTCCTCGCCCAGACGATCTTGCAGCATCTCGTACTTTTGCGTAGCGAACAGTTTACGGAAGATGCCCTCGCGCGTTGCCGTGTCGGCCGTCAGCAGTTTGCGGAATTCGCCCTGCGCCAACATGACGATCTGCTTGAACTGGTTCGCATCGATGCCCAGCAGCTCTTCCACCTGCATGTTCACCTTGCGGACGCCGCTGATGCAGCGCCCGTCGGGCAACTCGTTCTCGGCGTTTGCCGGCTCTTTCGTGGTGCCTTCGCCGCGCTTCTTAGCGCGCTCATAGTCGGGATTGCGCTTTACTCGGTAGGTTTGCCCGCGATAGGAGAACTCCAGCTCAACGAACGTTTTGCTTGCCGGGTCGGCGAAATCGCTGCGCAAACTCGCAGAAGAGCGGGCGCCATTTCGACTGTCGCCGCTGGCCTCGCCGAACAGCGCGAAGCAGATGGCGTCGAAGATCATGGTTTTGCCCGCGCCCGTGTCGCCACACACCAGGTATACGCCCGAGCGCCCGAGCGCCTGGAAGTCGATTTCCGTCTCGCCGGAATACGGTCCGAACGCGGACATGGTCAGCTTCAGCGGCTTCATTTCGCACCCTCTTCCTGCCCATCGGGGCCTTTTGCGGCCGAGTCTTCAACCTTTGCTATCAGCTTGCGCGCGAAATCGCGCTGCTCATCATCCAGCGGATTGCCCACCTGACTTTCGTAGAACGCGCCGAACAGATCCAGCGTATCCATGCTGTCGGGGTCCGCCGTAAGCTGGGTTTGCGGGCGGTCGATCAGCACCGTCACGTTGTCGTAGTCCAGCATCATGGCGTTGGGGAACACCTCGTGGATCTTCGCCATGGCGTCCAGCTGCGGATGCTCATCGGACAGCGTGATGTGCAGGTAGTCCTGCGAGGCATCACGCACCGCGGCGGCGGACGCGGCACCATCGCGCGACCCGTTGCCCAACGCAACCTCGTCGCATACGCCATCGGTCGGCGCCGCCCCGTCATCGACACGGCCCGCCGCGGCCCCCATCGCCAAAACGTCAGCCAGCGTGCCGCACACCTCGCGCACATCATGCAGCGGCACCAGCGAAATCAACTCGAACGACACGCATTTCCCCACGTCATCGCCCGGTTTCTTCTCCCCTAGCTCCACCAGCGCAACGCTTTTCCCGTAGCGCGCTTCGCCAAACGAATACTTCAGCGGCGAACCCGAATAGCGCACGGTATCGCGCCCTACACGCTGCGGGCGATGCACGTGCCCGAGCGCCACATAGTCGAACGCGTCGTACACCGACACGTCCACGTTGTCCATGCCGCCCAGCTTGATCTCGTCTTCGGCGCGATCGGGCGCCGTGCCGTACGCCGTAACCAGCTGATGCGACAGCACAACGTTACGTTTCCCCTGGTCAATAGCGCACGAACCCAACACCGCACGCAATGCGGCCGAATAGTCGTCGCCGATTTCCTTATCGGGGAAGAATCTGCGCACGTCGCCGGGCTTCAAAAACGGCAGCAGCCAGAACTCCACCGGCCCATGCTCGTCCTCAAGCTCCACCCGCTCGACTTCGCCCGCATACACCGGAGACAGGCACACGCCCTGCTTTTCCAGCAGCCCCTGCGCATACGCGAGCCGCTCGGCGGAATCATGGTTGCCGGGAATAGCCAGCACGCGCAAACCCGCCGCCACCGCATCGGTCAAAAACGCGTCGAACACGGTGACCGCCTCAGCGCTCGGCGATGCCTTGTCGTACACATCTCCGGCAATCAGCAGCACGCTGACCTGGTGCTTTTCTGCAATATCCAGTATCTGTCGCAGAATATAGCGCTGATCGTCCAGCATCGACATGCCGTTAACGCGCTTCCCGATATGCAAATCGGAAACATGCAGCACCTTCATACCGCCGCCTTCCCCCGAGCCAAAACGCCCGAATCATCCCATCACGCCGATAAAGCACCTGTACAAAACGCCTTCCGCTTTCCGCGACTGCAAGCTACCGGGCAAACCCCGCTTCCGCCTTAGCGAAAGCGGAGGAGCCCATACGGCAAGAGAAAACCCTCGACAACGCCGTTTTCGGGCGACATCGACGTGACGCCCCAACCGACGCAAGCAACCGCGGCGCGGCACCATAGCGTCCGTTATACCTTCCGAACCTGCATTTTGAACCCCTTGGGAACGCAAGCCTCCAAGTACAGCGGCAAGAACGGCAATGCGTACAGGGGCAGGTACAGCACCTTGTCGCGACGCTCAACATTCCCGCGCGACAAGACAATGCCCAGGTCAACGTTGTACCCTTCGGTTTCCAACACATGATCGAGCGCTGCGTGCGCGTGATAGTAGCGCCCGGACTTCACCTCGATGGGCACCGCTTTGCCGTTACCCGCATCCACAACGAAATCGACTTCGCCACGTTTGCGCGTTTGGTAATAGAAGAGCCGATGGCCCTGCGCCGTCAGCTGCTGCGCCACAACGTTCTCGTACACGCCACCAAGGTTCGGATCCTTTTCATCCAAATACGCCGCCTGCGCCAACGAAACGGGATAACGCGCCATCAACATGCCGGTATCGGACTGGTACAGCTTGAACTTCATGGGGTTTGCGGTCTTCAGAAGCGGCGATTTCGGCTCATCCACCAGATCGGTTTTCAGCGCCACGCCCGCATTCGTCAGCCATACGAAATCGCGCTGGTACTTCTCGTAACGCGCCTGCGGATCGACCGAGTTCAACACGAATCGCCGCGTTTCGCCCTCCAGCTGAACGGGAAGCTGGTCGAAGATACTTTGCACCTGCAGCGACCGCGCAGCGGAATACTTCGAGATATCGCGACGATATTGCCTGTTCAGACCCTCGAGCACTTGCCGAACGGAGGCGAGATCGCCATCGGAATCGACAAGCCGCTGCACAGCCTCCGGCATACCGCCCGACACGACGTACGTGCGGAAATTCGCCATAAGCGCTTCGTGAATGTATTCCTCAACCGGCATTTCGTCTTGGCAGCAACGACGCACCGTTTCAAGCGTCTTGTCTCTCACGCCGATAGCCCAGCAAAACTCCTCGAAATCCAGCGGATACATAGGCAGCTCGTGAACCGATCCCACCGGATACGAACGCACGCCCTTAAATTCCGTTCCCAACATGGACCCGGAAAACACCCAGTCGCAGCGCCCGTCTTCCACTAGGAACTTCGCCATGGTCACAATGTCGGGAGCTTCCTGAATCTCGTCGATGAACACAAGCGTGTCACCGGGAACGATAGCCTGACCGGAGAGCACAGTGACGCGCGAGATGAAGTCATTAGCGTCGGAAGCCGCGCTTAAAGCCTCGCGAGCACGCTTGTCCTCAAACAAGTTGATCTCGATGTAGCGCGCGTAGTTCGCCTTGCCGAATTCGCGGATGGCGAAGCTTTTGCCCACCTGACGCGCACCGACGATCAGCAGCGCCTTTTCGCGCGCAATCGTTTTCCATGCTTCAAGCTTTGCCGTGATTTTACGCTTCAGCATATAGCTCACCTACCTGGCGATTTTACCGGATATCCTCCGAAATGCAGGATTTACTTTGCACTATTATCTACGAAATGCAGGATTTTCACAGCCCTAATTCCGACGAAATACGGAATTTCTAAAGCCAAAAATCCTACGAAATGCACAATTTTGAGCATCTGTACATCATCGACAGCTAATCGGCGGACGCAGGCGATAGCCACCAGCCTCCGATAGACCCCACCGACAAACACGCGATCAATGGGCAACTATCGACCGCCAGTCAATCCTGTCGGCAAACACGCGGACAGCACAACAACGGTCCCAACCGAGCACGCCCAATGCACGACGCGCCGGGCATGTCAACGTACCCGGCGCGTCCGCCCTGCTTCGCCGGCTGCTACTCTTCCAGGTCGAACAGGCTCTTCATATCCGTTTCCTTCATGGGCGCGCCGGAGGACGGCAGGCTTGCCGCGCGGAACTTCTCCACGCTGGCGGTGCCGCCCAGGAACTCCTCTGCCGTGCCCACCATGGTCACGATGCGGCCGTTCTTCGCGGTGAACACCTGGATGCCCTGCGTGCTGTTGGTGGTCTTGGTCTTCAGCAGTGAGGTATTGAAGTTGATCAGGCGCTGGTCGCTTGACACCAGAGCCAGATCGCGGTCCTCTTTCAGCACGCATGCGAACAGCAGCTTGCTACCGCCGTAGATGGCGTTCTTCAAGCGCTTGCGGTTGGTCTTCGTGACGTAGCCAGCCAGGGCCACGCGCGCCACGCGGCCGTTCTCGAATACGAACAACACGTCTGCCTTGTAGTCCTCGGGATCGATTACCCAGGTCACACTCTCGTCGGGATCCATCCCCAGGTCAGTGGGCAGATATGATCCCAGCTGCGCCGACTTGGTGTCCTCGAACTGCGCCACCTTGCACTTGTACACCTGACGCTGGTCGGTGAACACGAGCAGCTCGTGGGTGTTCGACGACGGGAACTCGATGAAGGGCTCGTCGCCGTCCTTGTACTTCAGCGTGGTGGCCTTGCGCAGCACGCGCTCGGTCATCTTCTTCAGGTAGCCGTCGCGCGAGAGCATCATGGTGACGGGATATTCCTCCACCTCGGGCTCCAGGCTAACCTCCACGATGTCGCCCGGTTCAACCAGGCCGGTTTTGCGCGGCGTGACGTGCTTCTTATTCACCGCAGCCAGCTCGTCGCCGATGACCTGCTTGATCTTCTGCTCGCTGGCCAGGACCTCCTTCAGCTCGGCGATGTCGCCTTCCAGCTTCGCGATGTCCTTCGTGCGGTTGAGAATGTACTCCTCGTTGATGTTGCGCAGCTTCAACTCGGCCACGAACTCGGCCTGCACCTCGTCGATGCCGAAGCCCTTCATCAGGTTCGGCACGACCTCGGCCTCCAGCTTGGTGTTGCGGATGATGGCGATGGCCTTGTCGATGTCCAGCAAAATGGCCTCAAGGCCGTGCAACAGGTGCAACCGGTCGCTTTTCTTCCCCAGGTCGAAGCTCATGCGGCGTCGCGTGGAATCCACGCGCCACGCAACCCACTCCTGCAGGATCTGACGCACGCCCATGACGCGCGGGTACCCGTCCACCAGCACGTTGAAGTTGCAGGAGAACGAATCCTGCAGAGTGGTGGAGCGGAACAGCTTCGCCATGAGCAGCTCAGGGTCAACGCCGCGCTTCAGGTCGATGGCGATACGCAGGCCGGAAAGGTCGGTCTCGTCGCGGATGTCGGCTATCTCGCGCACCTTCCCCTCTTTCGCCAGCTTGACGATGCGCTCGATGATGATGTCGGTTTTCGTGGTGTAGGGGATCTCGTACACCTCGATGATGCGCTCGTCAGGCAGGTAGCGCCAACGCGAGCGGATTTGGAAGCTGCCCAGGCCCGTGTTGTAGATACGGTCCATCTCCTCGCGACGGTAGATGATCTCGCCGCCGGTGGAGAAATCGGGCGCGGGCATGTATTTTTGCAGGTCGCAGTCCGGGTCCTCAAGGAAGTGCATGGTAGCTTCGCACACTTCGTTCAGGTTGAAGCCGCAGATGTCGGAGGCCATGGCAACGCCGATGCCCTTGTTCGCCGACACCAGGATGTTGGGGAACGTGGTGGGCAGCAAGCGCGGCTCCTTCATGGCGCCGTCGTAGCTGTCCATGAAGTCGACCGGATCCTTGTCGATATCCTTGAAGATCTCGGCGCAGATGGGGGAAAGCTTGGCCTCGGTATAACGCGAAGCGGCGTAGCTCAGGTCGCCGGAGTAGTACTTGCCGAAGTTGCCCTTGGATTCCACGAAGGGCGTGAGCAGGGCCTCGTTGCCCGTGGCAAGGCGCACCATGGTCTCGTAGATGGCCGAGTCGCCGTGGGGGTTGAGCTTCATGGTCTGGCCGACGATGTTGGCGCTCTTCTGGCGCGCACCGTTGAGCAGGCCCATCTTGTACATGGTGTACAGAAGCTTGCGGTGCGACGGCTTGAACCCGTCGATCTCCGGGAACGCGCGGGACACGTTGGTGCTCATGGCGTAGGGCATGTAGTTCACTTCGAGGGTTTGCGTGATAGGCTGCTCCAAAACCTCGGAGTGCAGGCCGATCACGTTGGGGTTGTCCACATGCTTCTTCTTCGGTTGTGCTTTGGTCTTTCTTGCCACGGTCTCCCCTTGATGCGAATGGGCGGGCGCCATTTTGCGCGCGCCCGCCGGTTTAGATCTTCAACAGCCTTGCGAAAGGCTCCTTATTGCAGGTCAAGCTGGTCGAGGTATTCCCTGCCGTGCTCGGCGATGTGGCGCTTGCGGCCCTCGTCGTCGTTGCCCAGCAGCAGGTTGAACATGGTTTCCATTTGCTCGACATCCTCGGGCTCCACCTTGATCAGGCGGCGCGTCTCGGGGTTCATGGTGGTGAGCCACATCATGTCGGGATCGTTCTCACCAAGACCCTTGGAACGGTTGATGGAGCACTTTTGCCCGTCGATTTCCTTCAGGATGTTGTTCTTCTCAAGATCGGTGTAGGCGAAGTAGGTCTTCTCCTTGCAATTGATCTCGTACAACGGTGATTCGGCGATGTAGACGAACCCCTCGCGGATGAGCGTGGGCACCAGACGATAGAGCATGGCCAGGATAAGCGTGCGGATATGGTAGCCGTCGACGTCGGCGTCGGTGCAGATGATGACCTTGCTCCAGTTCAGGTTGTCCAGATCGAAGGTGCCCAGATTCTTCATGCGGCGGTCGTTGACCTCAACGCCGCAGCCGAGCACGCGCAGCAGGTCCATGATGATCTCGGACTTGAAGATGCGCGGATAGTCTTCCTTCAAGCAGTTGAGGATCTTACCGCGCACCGGCATGACGCCTTGGAACTCGGCGTCGCGCGACGTGCGGATGGCGCCTGCTGCCGAGTCGCCCTCTACGATGTAGACCTCGCGGCGACCCTTGTCCTTGGAGCGGCAGTCGATGAACTTCTGCACGCGGTTGGCCATGTCGGTCTTCTGTTGCAGGTTGGTCTTGATGCTCTGGCGCGTCTTCTCCGCGTTCTCACGCGAGCGCTTGTTGATGAGCACCTGCTCCATGATCTTGTCGGCGGACTCTTTGTTCTCGATCAGGTACGTGCCCAGGCGCTCCTTGAAAAACGCCGTCATGGCCTGCTGGATGAAGCGGTTGTTGATGGCCTTCTTCGTCTGGTTCTCGTAGGACGTCTGCGTGGAGAAGCAGTTGGTCACGAGCACCAGGCAGTCCTGAACGTCCTGCCACTTGATGGCGCTCTCGTTTTTGTTATATTTGCCCTGTTGCTTGATATAGGCATCGATTGCGCTGGTCAGGGCGCTGCGCGCGGCCTTCTCCGGCGAGCCGCCGTTTTCCAGCCACGACGAGTTGTGGTAGTACTCCTGCATCTGGAACGTGCGCGAGAAGCACAGGCACGCGGTGATCTTCACGTTGTAGTCGGGCAGGTCGTCGCGGTCGCGGCCACGGCGGTCTGCCTGGATGAAGAAAGGCTCGGTCAGATAGTCGTGGCCCACCTTCTCCATCACGTAGTCCTCGATGCCCTTGGGGTAGCAGAACTCCTCTTCGGAGAAGACGCCTTCCTCCCCCTCGATGCGCAGGCGGAACGTGACGTTGGCGTTGACCACCGCCTGGCGGCGCATGGTTTCGCGATACCAGTCGTCAGGAATGTCGATGGCGGTGAAGACCTCCAGGTCAGGACGCCATTTG
Source organism: uncultured Senegalimassilia sp. (assembly GCF_934632265.1). Classification (GTDB taxonomy): domain Bacteria; phylum Actinomycetota; class Coriobacteriia; order Coriobacteriales; family Eggerthellaceae; genus Senegalimassilia. The sequence continues at coordinate 29,234 of NZ_CAKTYH010000005.1, read as the reverse complement.
ATGGTGGTGCCGGTACGCGCCTCATCGGTGGGCTCGACCTGCAGCGCCTTCTTCTTGGCGCCGACCACCTTGCCCTTCTTGAAGTGCAGCTGGTACTTGTTGCCGTCACGCCAAACGGTGACGTCCATGTACTCGGAGGCGTACTGCGTGGCGCACGAACCCAGGCCGTTGGTGCCCAGCGAGAAGTCGTAGTCGCCGCCCTGGTTGTTGTCGTATTTGCCGCCCGCGTACAGCTCGCAGAACACCAGCTCCCAGTTGAAGCGCTTTTCGGTGGGGTTCCAGTCCAGCGGGCAGCCGCGGCCGTTGTCCTCCACCTGGATGGAGCCGTCGGCGAAGGCGGTGAGGGTGATCAGGTTGCCGTAGCCCTGGCGCGCCTCGTCGACCGAGTTCGACAGGATCTCGAACGCGGCATGAGCGCAGCCATCCAGGCCGTCGGAGCCGAAAATGACCGCCGGACGAAGGCGTACGCGCTCCTCATCCTTCAACTGGCGGATGCTGTCGTTACCGTAATTGACCGTGCTTTTTGCCATACCGTTCTTTCGCTTCTCGTATTCCCCTTGTGGTGTGTGTCTACCGCAAGTTACCACAAGGTTCGCCCGCCCCGCAGCAACATCACGGCAAAAACATCGTACACCTGTTCGCTGATTGAAGCAAGCACCGGCACGACAACCAAAAAAGCGCCCGGTCACCCAGACGCTTTTCGCGCGGTTGTTTCCCGTTTGAGCCCGATTCCGCTATTCCGCCTTGATGGGGGCGTCGAACTGGCCGGCGCAGTGCGGGCAGCGCGTGGCGCCTTCCTTGACCTCTTCCAAGCAGAACGGGCACGTGGGAACGGCCGCGGGGGCCTCCTCTTCCTTGCCCGCGAGCTTCTCGCCCAGGTTCTGCGCCTTGTTCACGGCCTTCACCAGCAGGAACACCACGAACGCGACGATAAGGAAGTTGATGCAGGCGCTGATGAACGCGCCGAAGTCGATGTCGGTGCCCGGCACGACCAGCCCGGAGATGGTGTCCGCACCGCCGCCGGCCACCACCGAGATGAGCGGGTTGATGATGCTGGTGGTCAGCGCGGTGACGATGGACGTGAACGCGCCGCCGATGATGACGCCGACGGCCAGATCCATCACGTTGCCGCGATTGATGAACTCCTTGAACTCGTTCAGGAACTTCTTCATCTGCTTCCCCTCCAAACGATCGGCAGCATAAACGATGCGCCCATACTACACGCGCGATCGTCGGCGGCAAAGAGGAGACCCAAAATTGCCGGGGGCCCGCCATTTTGTCCCCCACTCCCCAAAGACCAGGCGTTTTAGGGCGATTGCAAACAGAGCGCAACGACTCGGGAACGCAAAACCAGGCGTCCGGATTCACCTGGAAGGCGAGCACGCAACAAGGCGCCGCCTGGCGGGCGGCGCCTTTCAAACGCTCCTTATTCGCCGGCGATGAGCCACCCGAGCAGGTCGAGCCCTTCCCCGCGATATGCCAAAGCGGGCACGTCGGTATGACCGGCCCCGTCGAACACGGTCAACTTCGCCTGATCGTTACCCTCCGAAAGCCGATCCATGAAGCTCGTCGCCGACTGCGGGCTGACCACCTGGTCGTCCGCGCCGACGAACGCCCATACGGGCATGGCGCCCAACGCCTCAAGCGCAGTGCGCTTCGCACGAACGCCGCCGGCAACCGGCGCCACGCGGCTGAACAAATCGGGATTCGCTGCCGCGATCGACCACGCCCCGGTTCCGCCCATGCTGAACCCGGTCAAGCTGACGTTTCCCGCATCGACGCCGCCGCGCTCCTCGATCTGCGCAATCGCATCAAAAACGGCGTCCTGCGCCGACGTCCAGTCCTTGCAGCCGGAGGGCAGCTGAGGCATCAAAATGCGGGCACGCACATCGCCGAACTCGCCTTCAGACAACCAGCTTGCGAAATCATCCGAAGTCAAAAGCGCGTTCGGGTCGTCGCCTTTACCGGTGACGCCATGCAGGTACACCACCAGCGGCATATCGCCCTCGGCGTCTGCCGGCGTATACAGCCAGCAGTTCAAGCCGCCGGCGCTCACCAGCTCGAGCGTCGATGAGACGTCCGAGTCGGGGCCTTCGACGTCGGAATCCGGCGTCGCGCCGCCATCGCCCGCCGCATCGCCGATTGAGCCATCGGCGGCGTTGCCGCTCACGCTTTCGCCTTCCATCCCGCACGTCGCGCGCACGCGATACTCCGCGGAAACGTCGTCGGCGATCTCGACATAGGAAATCGGCTGCACGATGTAGCTATGCTCGCTGCCCGGCTCGAGACCGCTTATCACCGTCGAGGTGCCCTGCACGCAATCCAGCATCTGGACCAGCCCCGTATCCTCGAAATACTCGAAAAGCTGGTATGCCGTCGCGCCGTCCACTGCCTGCCACGAGAGCTCTATGCCATCGGATCCGGCCGAGCGCGCCGTCACGATCGGGGCATCAAGCGTTGCAAGCTCCACCTTCTGAGCAGGCTCTTCGCCACCCAGCACCTGGATCACGCGAAAACCTGTGTCCTCGTATGCCTGAGAGGAGTCGCGGCCTTCGCCGCGGTATTCCGTGCGGCAATCCGTTCGCTCGGAGTCCCATGCGCCGCCCTTCACCGCACGGACATCCGTCCCGTCCTCGCTCGCTCGCGAGGTCGACGTCCACTCCCACACGTTCCCCCAGAAGTCGACCGCCCCATGCGCGCCGCGCGTCACGCCGTCGTATTCGTACACCGAAACGCGGCCATCCGTCACGCCGCAGTTGAAGTCCGCGTCCTTGGGCATATGGCCCGCCGCCAGCTCCCACTCGCTTTCGTTGGGCAGACGGTACGTGTTCGCGCCATCCTTGCCGGTCAACCACGCGCAATATGCCTGCGCGTCATCGTAGCTCACGTAGTTCACCGGGAAATCTCCCTCCCCGGCGGGATACTCGCCGCCATCCCAGCCCTGCGGAGCTGCTGCGCCCGTGGCCTGCACATATTCGGCGTATTGCGCGTTGGTGACGGGAGTGCGGCTCACATACACGCTCTCGCCTGCGCCCATCACGGGAATGAAATCGAAGTTCGCAGCGTCGGCCGTTTTCCACTTCAGCAAGCGGGAATCGGTGAAACGCAACATGCTGCTGTTGATGCGGTTCCAATAGGTGGCGTACATGTCTTGGACGATGTCCTCCATCTCGGCCACCGTCTCGTCCCCGCCCGGCTTGCCGGCGGTCTCGACCTTCAGCTCGGCCAGCTTCTGCTCCTTGCGATCGAGCACGGCATCGTAGTTGGCGATGACCATGTCGCGCAGCGCCAGGTAGTTTTCCTCAGACGGATCTTTCTGGTACGCCGAGATAAGGTCTTTGGTTTCCTGCGTCAGCTCCGGCTGCTCGGTCTCCACGAAATCGCTGTGCGCGAACGAGTTCGCCGCATAGGCGTCCAATCCAACGCAAGGCGACACGGAAAAGGCGAGCAGCGACGTCAACGCAACGCCCGCGATAAGGGACGATCGTCTCATACAAGGCTCCAATCTGCGACAATGCGGATAAAGAAAGCGAGCGTGCATCGAAGGCGAAAACTACACCCTTAGCGTCGCCTACGCTACGGTGATGGGAGCCGATGCGTCGCCTGCGGGAACCAGACGCGACGCAGCCCGCTTTCATCAGCCCATGGTAAGGCGCGCCCGCAAGGCGCATCCATGGCGCAATTGCGGCAATATCGGGGCAACTGTCTGGGAAAGCCGAATCCTGCCGACTATCATGAAGATAGACGACGATGTAACGGCAAGCGCAGGGAAGCGATACGGCGATGACGCAGACGATCTATCTGGCGGACGACGAGAAGAACATCCGCGACCTTATAACGGCCTTCCTCACGCAGGACGGCTTCGCCGTCACGGCGTTCGAGAACGGCGACGACCTACGGAAAGCATGCGAGCAGAAGCTCCCCGACCTGGCCATCATCGACATCATGATGCCGGGAACCGATGGGTTGAGCATCTGCTCGACGCTGCGCCGCTCATTTCCCGAGCTGCCCATCATCATCGTGTCGGCCAAGGACAGCCCCTACGATCGCGTCACGGGCTTGACGCTTGGCGGCGACGACTACCTGGTGAAACCGTTCCTGCCGCTTGAGCTGGTCGCTCGCGTGCACGCGCTGCTACGGCGCGCGCAAATGGGCGCCGTAGGCGATGCGGGCGAGGGAGGCGCGGCGCAGGCATCCGCGGACTGCCTGGCGTTCGGGCCGCTGCGCCTGTGGCCAAAGCGCCGCCAAGCCACGCTCGACGGCAAGCCGTTCCCGCTCACGCCCACGGAGTTCGATTTCCTCGTCTATATGGTGCAACGCCAAGATCGCGCCGTCAGCCGCGAAGAGCTTTTGCGGACCTTGTGGGAGATCGACTGGAAAGCAGATACGCGCGCAACAGATGACCTGGTCAAACGCCTGCGACGCAAGCTTTGCGACGCCGCATGCCCTATTTGCATCGAAACCGTCTGGGGATTCGGGTTCCGAATCTCGCTTCAGGAGGGAAAGTGAGCGCCCGCGCCGCCGTAACGCCTCGACGGCCGCGGCGCATCTTCACCCGCATAGTCATCCCGACGGCTATCGCCCTGGCATTGCTGCCCCCGCTCGCCTGCCTGGTTTTCCACGCGTGCGCGCAGCAATACGCCTACGATGCCGCAGCCCAAGAGCTCGACGCGCTGCAAACGCAGATATCGCCGCTGCTAGACGGCTGCTTCCCCGACGACGCGGGAGATGCGCCCGCGCGCACCGACGGCCAAAAACCCGGAGCACGTGGAGCGAATCGGGGCGCGCCCGAAAACGGCGCGGATGCCGTCTCGTCGTTTCTCGAAGCCGCCGGCGTCACCGCATCGCAGATGGGCGGGAACGCGCGGCTGATGATCCTTGCGAGCGAAATGCAGGTGGTCTACCCGCGCAACGACCAGCTTCGGCAAGCCGCACAACCCCTTGCCGATGATTTCGCCGCCTTCATCCAAGGCGGCGACGCCCTCCAAGCCGCCCAGGGGGAGACGGTCGAGCTTAAGGGGAGCGATGGGGAAACCTATCTAGCGAACATATCCGAAGTGCCCGTTCAATCGCAGCGGATTCGATACGTCATCACCTACTGCCCGACTTCGCGCATCGACGACTGGGTGGTGAAAGCCGCCGTGCTCGTGTTGGGCGTCGCGTCGGTCTTGGCCGCGCTGGCGTTCTGCGCGCTCTGGTTCGCCGTGCGATCCATAACGCGCCCGCTGCGCCGCCTATGTCGGGAAGCCGAGCGCATCGGTTCCGGAAACTTCGATGCCATCGAGCCCGCGTTCACCCTGCGAGAACTCGAAGAGCTGCGCAAAGCGATGAACGGCATGTCCGTCCAGCTCGATCGCGCCGAGCAGACGCAGCGGCGTTTCTTTCAGAACGTCTCGCACGAGCTGCGAAGCCCTCTCATGTCCATCGGCGGCTACGCTCAGGGCATCGAGCAGGGCCTGTTCCAACCGCCCGCAAAAGCCGCCCGCGTCATCATGGACGAAAGCAAACGGCTCGAGCAGGCGGTGAACGGGTTGATCGAGCTCTCACGGATTGAAGGAGCCCAGCCTGAAAGACCCCTGACGCAGCTGTCCGTCATCGACGCCGCAGCGGCATCCCTCGCCCGCGCAAAAGGGGTCGCCGACATGAAAGGGCTGAGGCTTTCCGCCGACATGGACAAGGACCTGACCGCATTGGGCGATGCCGGCTTGCTGGCCAGCGTGCTCGACAACTTGATCGGCAACGCCATCCGCTACGGACGCACCTTCGTCACGGTTTCCGCCCGCGAAGAAGGAGCGCTCGTCGCCATCAGCGTGGCCGACGACGGCGACGGCATAGCGGCAGACGATCTTCCGCACATTTTCGAGCGCTGCTATAAGGGGGCCGGTGGCCAGTTCGGCATCGGCCTGGCGATCGCACGCGCCGCCGCCGAGCAGATGCACGGCACCTTGCAAGCGGAGAACCGCCCCGAAAGCGGAGCGGTTCTCACGTTGCGCCTACAAAAAGCCCCGAATGCGCAAGACGCTTCGGAAGCGCAGGGTTAAACGTTCGGCGGAGCGACCGCAATCGGCATCCCGCGCGCCCGACGCGAACCCGGACACTTAGGGCTACGTCCCCGAAATGTCCGGGTTTGCGTTTACGTTACGCTAGCGCGACTTCTCGGGTTGCGATCCGGGCGGTTAGCGCGGGGGTGTGGGACACCAGCAGCATGCCGACGTTTTCGCGCGCGGCGTAGTCGAGCAGCACGTGCCAGATGTGCGCTTGGGTGACCGCGTCGAGCATGGTGGACACCTCGTCGCAAATCAGGTAGCGCGGGCTCGTGGCCAGCGCGCGGGCGATGCAGAAGCGCTGCAGCTCGCCGCCGGACAGCTCGTGCGGATAACGCTGCAGCCATTCGTCGCGGATCCCGAGGTCGTCAAGCAGCTTCTGCGGCACCTCGCCCGCCTCCGCCAGCGTTTTGCGCATGCGCAGGCGCGGGTCCACCGCCTGCTCGGGATGCTGTTGGATCAGCTGCACCGGGCACACGCCGCGACGCGGGAGCGGCTGCCCATCCATCAGCACCTGACCGGTTTGCGGGCGCTCAAACCCGGCAAGCACGCGACACAGCGTGGTTTTGCCGAACCCCGAGGGCGCCTGCAACGCCACGCGCTCGCCAGGCTCCACCTGCAGGCTGAATCCGCTGTACAGGGGTTTTGCGCCCGGGTACCCGAACGTGATGTCTCTGGCCTCTAGCACGCGCCACCTTCCTTCCCGTCCGAACCGCCCGCGCACGCGCGTGCTGAGGTCGACGTCTCCTCGCCTTCGCGAACCTGCGTCGGCATCTCCTCGCCATCGCGCACCGGCGACGACTCCGGTGCCTTCCCACCCACGCTTTCGCCCACGGCGAAATCGTGCTCGGGGAGGGCATGCCACAGCTGGCGAGTGAACGGATGGCGCAGCAAGCTGGGGTCGGCGAAGCTCGCCACAGCCGTCTCCTCCACCACGGTTCCGTCCTTGAACACCGCCACGCGGTCGGCCACGCGCAGCGCCAGCTCGATATCGTGCGTGATCAGCAGCACACCGTTGCCCTCGTTGGCGAAGGCGCGGAAGTCGTCGAGCGCGCGAACCGCCAGGTCAAGGTCAAGGCCGGGCGTGGGCTCGTCGGCCACGATCACGCGCGGCGAATCCATGAGCGCGCAGCACAGAAGCACGCGGCGCGCCATGCCGCCCGACAGCTCGTGCGGGTACAGGCGCGCGACCTCGGGCCCCAGCCCATAGCGGGCGAACAGCTGCTCGCGGCGCGTTTTGCGCTCAGCCTTCGACAGGTCGTTCGCAAAACCCTCGACCTGCTTGCCCACGCGCATCATGGGATCCAGATGGCTCACGCTTTGCGGCACAAGGGACAGCCCATGCCCGCGCAGCGCGCGCAAACCCGCCGCATCCATGCGCTCGCCGTCGAACCAGATGCGCCCCGTCACCGTGGCGTTGGGCTCGAACAGGCCCAAAACCGCATCGGCCAGAAGCGTCTTACCCGAACCCGACGCGCCCACCACGGCCACGATCTCGCCCGCGTGCACGGCAATGCTCAGCTCGTGAAGCACCTGCACATCGTGCTGTTTCGCCTGGAAATACGGCGCGTCCTCGTCGTACATGCGAAAGCTCACGCTCAGGTCCTCCACCTGCAGCAGATGGTGCCCGCCGCCGTGGCTCGACGTTGCCGCATGCGCATGATGATGGTGCAGCTGCGCACCCTCGTGCGCGGTGCGCTCGTGCGCCAGCTCGGCGGCCTTACCCGCCGACGACGCCTCCATAGGCGCACCGCCGTTCGTTTTCGTCATCATCTTCCCTACCTACTTTTGCGCGGTATGCGGGTCGACCAACTTGCGCAGGTTCTGCCCGGTCACGTCGAACAACAGCACCGTTGCCATAAGCGCCAGGCCGGGGAACACCGCCAGCCACCAGGCGCCCGTGGACAGATAGCTCATCGATTCACTCAAAATCACGCCGATGGCCGGCTGCTCGGGCGGCAGGCCGAAGCCCAAAAACGTGATGGATGCCTCATGCAGGATGGCATGCGGGAACAGCAAGATCAAACCCACCACGAACTGCGGCAGCACATACGGAACCATATGGCGAAGCGCGATGCGCGCCGGGCTTTGCCCCAGCTTGCGCGCGACCTCCACGAACTTCGATTGGCGGCATTGCAGCACCTCGGCGCGCACCACGCGGGCAAGGCTGGCCCAGTGCGTCACGGCAACGCCGATGGTCACGCCCCAAAAGCCCTTCCCCAGCGCGAACGAGATGAGCACCAAAAGCACGATGTGAGGAACGCCCATCATCAGGTCGATCGCCCAGCTGATCACGGCGTCCACGCGCTTGCCGCCAAGCGCGGCGGCGCATCCGAGGATCAGCGCGATCACCGACGACACGGTTGCCGCCAGCAAGCCCACCAGCACGCTAGTGGAAAGGCCCGCCAGCGTGCGCGCCAGCATGTCGCGGCCCATCCAGTCGGTGCCGAAGGGGTGCTCAAGCGAGGGCGCCAGGTTCTTCGCGGTGAAATCGGTGACCGTTGCCTGGCCGTACAGAGCAATGCCCGCCGCGACCACGGCCAGCAGCGCAAAAGCCGCCAAAACGCACGCTGCCAGCGTGGCCATGCGGTTGCCTGCCCTGCGCTGGGCGGGAGCATGGAGCACGTTTTCCATTACGCTCTCCCTTCGCTCACGCGCATGCGCGGATCCAAAACGCCGTAGAGGATATTCGCCAGCAAATTGCCGCCGAACACCAACGCGGCGCTGACCAGGGCGATTCCGGCCAGAAGCGCCACGTCGCCGCCCAGGCCGGCGGTGACGGCCGCCTGCCCCAGGCCCGGATACGAGAACACCTGCTCGACCAGCACCGAGCCGCCGAAGATCTCGGAGATGAACGCGCACTGCAGCGTGACCGCCGGCAGCGCCACGTTGCGCAGGCAATGGTGCAAAACCACGCTCAGATCGGATTCGCCGCGGGCGCGCGCGAAGCGCACGTAATCGCTTTCCAGCACGTCGACCACCTTCTCGCGCGTGTGCAGCGCGATGTTCGCCACGCCCGTCACCGAAAGCGTGAGCGCGGGAAGCACCAGGTGGTGCGCCGCGTCGGCCAGCGTCACGTCGGCAGCCGACACGCCGATGGGCACGGAGAATCCGATGGGGAACCACCCCAGCTGCACGGCGAAGATCATCAGGATGAGCAAACCCAGCCAAAACGTGGGCGTGGACGCCAGCAGGAAGCAATAGCAGCGAACCATACGGTCGACCGCGCCGCCGCGACGCGCACCGGCGACGACGCCCAGCACGAAGCCCAGCACGCCGCTGACCAGCCACGCGATGCCCATGAGCGCCAGCGAGTTAGCAGCGCGATGCGCGATCACCTCGGACACCGGCGCATTGAACCTGAGCGACGTTCCCATGTCGCCATGCAAAAGCGCGCCCGCCCAGTTGGCGAAACGCTCCCAAAACGGCACGTCGCCGCCCCAATAGCTGGCCAGCTGCGCGCGCTTGGCCTCCGACATGTTCACATATGCGGCCTGCCCCACGTTGGCTTGGACGGGATCGATGGGCGAGGCGCTCACCAGCGCGAACACCACCAGCCCCACCGCCAACATGAGCAGCGCGAACCGCACGATATGTCGAGCAAGATACTTCGTCATACCTACTTATGTCCCAAATCTCGAAACCTACCCCGGAAGCTCTTCGACTCCCGAGCTCAAAACCCCTTCGGCTGCCGAAGAGGCCTACGACCTGCTGCCGGCCCACTTTCGAGCAGGCAAACGGCCGCCCGGAATCCCTTCTGCCCCCGAGCCCAAACCCCCCGGTCGCCGAAGAGGCCTGCGGCCTGATGCCGGCCCGCCTTCCGGCAGACGCAAGCGCCGCCCGAAACCAAGCCGCAAGAACCGCAAAAGCGGGGCAAGCCCTACGGCAAGCCCCGCCCCCACCGGTGAACAGCGAACAGGGGACGGAGGTGCGTTCACGCACCCCGCCCCTGCGGCGTTCAGCCGGTTGCTACCAGCTCCACTTATCGACGTTGTTCACAATCGACCAGCCGTGACCATGCGGATGCGGCTTCTGCTCGGCAACCTTCAGACCCTCGGCCACGAAGTACAGGTGGTCGACGTTGGCGAACCACACCCACGTGGCATCACCCTGCGGCGCCACGCCGTTCTCGCCGTCCCACACGGCCAGCTTCCATTCGTCATACGAATCGGCGACCACGGGGTTTGTCAGCGCAGCGTTCAGGTGCGCATCCACCGCAGCGTTCTCGTAGCAGGAATAGTTGCCGTTGCCCGTGGAGTAGTTCAGGTTGTACACCTCGATCGGGCTGTTGGAGCCCCAACCCCACACGACCGGGTCGCTGAACTGGTGCTGGTAGATGTCGTCCCAGCTTGCGCCCTTCGGCGACACCTTGATACCCAGCTCGTTCATCTGGTTGGCGAACTCCATGGCGATAGCCTGGCGCACCGAGTCGGAGGACGAATAGTACAGGTCGAACGCGGCCGTCACGCCGTCCTTGGCGCGCACGCCGTCGGCGCCGGGCACCCAACCCGCCTCGTCGAGCAGGGCCTTTGCGCGCGCAAGGTCCTCTTCGCACTTCATGGCATCGGACGACCAGGGCATGTTGTCGCCCACGCTATAGGCGATCTGGCCGTAACCGTTCAACACGTTGTCGATGAGCGTCTGGCGCTTCACGCCGTAGTTGATGGCGCGGCGCAGCGCCAGGTCCTGCGTGACCGCGTTGCCGGCGGGATACTCCTCGCCCGTCTGCTTCTTGGTAGCGCCCGGAGCGATGGTGGGCAGGGAGATGCCGCGCGAATCGACGGAAGCGCAGTTCAGCAGGTCATAGCCCTTCGGCTGCTGGTTGGCGAAGGTGGCCGACGTGAACGCAACGTCCACCTGGCCGGAACGGGCGGCGGCCAGGCTGGCGTCCTCTTCCATGAACACCACCACGACGCGCTCGATCTTCGGCGCCTCGCCGTAGTAGTCGGGGTTGGCCTTCAGGATGACCTGCTGGCCGCGATCCCACTGCTCGAGCATGTAACGGCCGCTGCCCACCGGGTTGCTGCCGTAGTCGGCACCATGGCCGCCATCAGGCACGATGCCGATGACCGCCAGCGTGTACAGCAGCGCGTTGAACGGCTTGTTCAAGTGGATCTCGCAGGTCTCGTCATCAACGGCGACGGCGTTGTCAACCATGGTCAGATCGCACTCGCTGGCCTCGTTGTTGGCCACGCCGTTGATGGTGTAGGCCACATCATGGGCGGTAACCGGCTTGCCGTTGGTGAACTTGGCGTCGGTGCGGATGGCGAACGTCCAGGTCAGGCCGTCGTCGCTGCAAGCATAGGCCGTTGCCAGATCGTTCTCGAAGCCCATGTCGGCCTTCGTGGTCAGAAGCGTGGACTGGATAAGCGGCTCATGCACATGCTCGCCGCAGCCCCAGGCAACGAACGGATCGAAACCAGCAGCAGGCTCGCTGCTCACCGGCATGGAAACGGTAACCTGAGAGGCGTGCTCCCCGCTAGCGGCGGTACCGGAGCCCGCATCGGAGCCGCCGGCGCAGGCGCTCAGCACGCCGCCGAAGCCCACTGCAGCGGCGCTTACGCCCGCCACCTGCAAAAACGTACGCCTGGAGAAGCTCTTCATCAAGAATTCCTTTCATCGACCAGGCGAAGGCGCGCGACGTCTGCGATTTCATTGCGCGCCTGCCTGGTGTTACGAGGTGTTAATCCGTAACACACTATAGCAGGCGCGGCCGCTGATTCGATGTTACGAATGCCAAATTCGTAACTCCTTCATGCGAACGGCCCCGAAACTCCGGCATCCGGTAGATTTGCGCCGCCGCCCCACCCAGCGGAACGCCCAGGTGGGACGGCCGCTGGCAGACGCGCGCCGCAACCGGTCGATTCTCGTTCGGGCAAACTTCGCGAATAGCGCTCGCAAGCAGCGCGCACCGGCAACACCCGGCGAAGCGTCCCGAGAAGCGGCCGCGCCCTATTCCCCGTCCGCTTCCGGCGCCTCGCCCGTCTCGATGATGTGCAGCAGCGCCGCCTCGTCCAGCACGGGAACGCCCAGCGCCACGGCCTTGTCGTACTTGCTGCCCGCCGCCTCGCCGGCTACCACGAAACTCGTCTTCTTCGACACGCTGCCCGACACCTTCGCACCGCGGGCCTTCAGCGCCGCACCGGCCTCGTCGCGCTTCATGCCGCTTTGCGTCAGGCTGCCGGTCAGCACGAACGTCAGCCCCTCGAGCGTCTGCGGCAGCGCGTCGGCGGCTTCCGCGTCTGCGTCGTCGGCCAGGCGCACGCCGTGCTTCGCCAACCGCTCGATGACCTGCACGTTGTCGGGCGTGCGCAGGAACAGGTACGTGGAATGCGCGATCTTCGGGCCCACGCCGTCCACCGCCGCCAGCTGCTCCTCGGTGGCCGCCATCAGCGCATCCATGCTCGGGAACGCGCGCGCCAGCGTTTCGGCCATGGTTTTGCCCACGTGGCGCATTCCCAGGCCGAACAGCGGGCGGGCGAACGGACGCGTGCGCGACTCGTCGATGGCCGCCACCAGCTTCTTCGCGATGGTCTGCCCCAAGCAGATGGGCTCGCCCTCCTTGTTCGTGCGGCCCGTTTGCAGCTGAGCCAGCTCCACCTCGTCGAGCGTGTAATAGTCCGCCACGTCGCTCACGCGGCCGGATTCCACCAGCCGGCGCACGATCTCCTCGCCCATGCCATCGATGTCCATGGCGCCGCGGCTAGCCCAATGCAGCAGGCGTTCAAGCGCCTGAGCAGGGCAATCGATGGAAATGCAGCGGTAGTCGGCCTCGCCATCCTCGCGGACCACGGGGCTGCCGCAGCTCGGGCACTCCTTGGGCATGCTCCAGGGCTGCGCGTCGGCCGGGCGCAGGCTGAGCACGGGGCCCAGCACCTCGGGGATCACGTCGCCGGCCTTGCGCACGATGACCGTGTCGCCCACGCGCACGTCCTTGCGCAGCACCTCGTCCTCGTTGTGCAGCGTGGCACGGGCCACGGTCGAACCCGCCACCAGCACCGGGTCCATCTCCGCCACCGGCGTCAGCTTGCCCGTGCGCCCCACCTGCACGGTGATGTCGCGCAAAAGCGTGGTCTTCTCCTCAGGTGGGAACTTGAACGCGATGGCCCAGCGCGGCGCGCGCGCCGTGTAGCCCATGGCCTCCTGCTGCGCGAACGAGTTCACCTTCACCACCACGCCGTCGATGTCGTAAGGCAGCGCGTCGCGGCGTTCCAGGCTTTTGCGGCAGAACTCGTGCACCTCTTCCACGCTGCTCACCAGCGCGATGTCGGGGTTCACGTGGAATCCCGCCTCGCCAAGCCATTTGAGCAGGTCCCACTGCGTTTCCGCCACCAGCTTGCGCTCATCGCCCACGGCGTACACAAACGTGGACAGGTCGCGATGCGCCGTGATCTGCGGGTCCTTCTGGCGAAGGCTGCCGGCGGCGGCGTTGCGCGGGTTGGCGAACGGCTGCTTGCCGTTGGCCTCGGCGGCGGCGTTGAGCGACTCGAAGCTGGTCTTGGGCATGTAGCATTCGCCGCGCAGCTCGATGGAGGCATCGACGTCGCGGATGCCGGCCATGGCGCCGTCGCGCAGGCGCAGCGGCACGTCCTTCACCGTGCGCACGTTCACCGTGATGTCCTCGCCCGTGGTTCCGTCGCCGCGCGTGGCCGCGCGGATCAGACGACCGCCCTCGTAGGTGAACGCCACCGACGAGCCGTCGATCTTCAGCTCGCACACCAGCTCGGGGATGGTGCCGAAGAACTCCTTGACGCGCGCCAGCCATTCGTCGAGCTCCTCGGCGCCCATGGCATCGTCGAGCGAGTACATGCGGCGCTCGTGCTGGATCGGCGCGAACTGCTCGCCCACGTAACCGCCCACGCGCTGCGTGGGGCTGGACGGGTCGATGAGCTCGGGGTGCGCCGCCTCGAGCGCTCGCAGCTCGTGCATCAGCGAGTCGAACGCGGCGTCGCTGATGGCGGGCGCGTCCTTGGCATAATACAGGTAGCTGTTGTGCTCGATCTCGCGACGCAGCGCCTCGATGCGCGCCGCCGAATCGCCGGTCGCCTCCGCCAGCGCCTCCCCGCTCAACAGGGACTGCTGCTCGATGACCTGGTCGTTCGCCTGGCCGCTTGCCTGGCTGCCCGCCTTGTCGTCCGGTCGCCCATTCGCCTGGTCGTCCATCTGGCCGCCCACCTGCTCGTTCGCCATCTCAAGCCCTTTCGCCCGCTGCTTCGTTCGCAGCTCCGTCCGCCGCCCCGTTCGCAGCTCCATCCGCCACTTCGTCCGGCACGACGCCGCGCAACCGCACGATGCCCGCCGACAAGAAAGCCTCGGGCACATGCCCGAGGCCCATTTTTCCGTTGCGATTTTATCACGCGCGCACAACGCCGGCCTAAATCCGACGCAGCTTACACGCTACATCGTGATATAGCGGCCCGCGTTCCAGCCGTATACCATCAGGGTTGCGGCGCGCACCAGCAGGATAACGGCCAGGAAGATGCTGAGCATCTGGGGCATGACGAAGAACGCGATGCCACACAGCACGTTCAGCACGCCGCTGAACAGGGCCCATCCCCACATCGGAACGCCCCAGCCGTGCGCCTTCACCGATGCGAAGATCTCGAACACGCCGAACGCTACGAAGCACACGCCCACCAGCCACGGCACCACCGCGGAGAACGCAAGCGGATGCAGCAAGAAGATCAGGCCCAGCAGCACATCGATGATGGCATAGGCGAGCTCCCATCCGCTGCGCGGCAAGATGTTGCGCAGCCTGATGTAGCTGATGATGTCGAACACGCCCGCCACCAGGAAGAACGCGCCCACCACGGCCGCAATGGTCACGATGGTCAGCCCCGGTGCCACCATGCAGAAGAATCCGGCAGCCGCCAAGGCGACGCCCGCGAAGATCAATCCCCAATCATGCTTGCTCGCGCTCATGATGCGCCCCTTTCCATATAACCTTTCGTGCGAGACGGGCGTTCCCGCCGATATCGCACCAGGCGAGCTTTCCCGCCCTTTTCACGCTGAACGGGCTTCTCCCGTCCCTCTCGTGTTGAACGGGTTCCCCCGCCCCCACGCTTTCCTTTATTGTACCCAAGGTCGCGCGGCAGCGGCAATCGGCGGGCGAACTGTAACAGGACCGTAGCCCACAGCGCCGCAAAAGCTCGCCTAACGCGCAAAACGCCCCGTTCCACCTGGAGCGGGGCGCCTTCGCCGAGTTCTCATGTTCGCCAGCCCGCGGCCTTTCGCCGCAAAACAGGCGTTTTGCCTTCCCTAGAAGTTGAACATCGCCGTGGACAGGTAACGCTCGCCGGTGTCGGGGAGCACCGCCACGATCAGCTTGCCCTTGTTCTCGGGGCGCTGCGCCAGCTTCGTTGCGGCGGCAACCGCGGCGCCGGAGGAGATGCCCACCAGCAGGCCATCTTTGCCCGCCAGCTCGCGACCGGCCTGGAACGCCTCCTCATCGGTGATGGGCAGCACCTCGTCGTAGACCGACTGGTCCAGCGTATCGGGCACGAAGCCTGCGCCGATGCCCTGGATCTTGTGCGCGCCGCCATGACCCTCGCTCAGCACCGGGGAGCCGGCGGGCTCGACGGCGACCACCTTGATGTCGGGGTTCTGCGACTTCAGGTACTTGCCCGTGCCGGAAAGCGTGCCGCCGGTGCCCACGCCGGCGACCAGGATATCCACCTTGCCGTCGGTGTCAGCCCAGATCTCGGGGCCGGTGGTGCGCTCATGGACGGCGGGGTTCGCCGGGTTCGTGAACTGGCTGGGGATGAACGAGTTGGGAATCTCCTCGGCCAGCTCGGATGCGCGGGCGATGGCGCCCTTCATGCCCTTGCTGCCGTCAGTGAGCACTAGCTCGGCGCCGTAGGCCTTCATGAGGTTGCGACGCTCGACCGACATGGTTTCCGGCATGGTGATGATGATGCGATTACCGCGAGCGGCGGCCAGCGAGCACAGGCCGATGCCGGTGTTGCCGGAGGTCGGCTCGATGATGACGGTGTCGGCATCCAGCTTGCCCTCGGCCTCGGCCTGGTCGAGCATCGCCTTCGCGATACGGTCCTTCACCGACCCTGCCGGGTTGAACAGCTCCACCTTGCCCACGATGGTGGCCTCAAGGTTATGGTTCTTCTCGTAGTTGGACAGCTCCACCAGCGGGGTGCCGCCGATCAACTCGGACACGCTCTTGTAGATGGCCATGATGTTCCTCTCTCGCTTGTCCGCCGTTGATTGCCACGTGCGGAACGCCGTTTTCATGCCTGTTATCCTACTATGTCTCTAGGCAATGTCAATATCTATTTCGAAATATTATCCCGTATTTCCGGCGGATTGGTGGGTTATATACCGTTTCCCCAGGTGAATAGAGAAAAGGGCGCAAGCTCGAAAGCTCACGCCCTTCCCTTAGATCGAATAGCTGTCCGCCGCCACCGCTGAATGCTCGTCGATGATGCTTTGCAGCGTGATACCGCCCAGATACTCGTTGATAACCTTGTACAGCCCGCGCCATACGCCCAGCTCCATGCAGGGAACCGGCATATTGCAGTCGAAGGTGTCATCCTCCAGGCACGACGCCGGCGCAAGCGAGCCTTCGGTTACCCGCAGCACATCCAGCACGGTGATCACGCTTGCGGGCTTGGCCAGCTGATAGCCGCCGGCGGCACCGCGCACCGAGCGCACCAGCTTCGCCGTGACCACGTTCGACACGATCTGCTCAAGGTACTTCTTCGAGATGCCCAGCGACTCGGACACTTCCTTCAGCGACACGGGGCCACCGCCGTCGTGCTCCGCCAGATACAGCATCAAGCGAACCGCGTACAGGCCCTTCGTTGAGATTTTCATGCGCGCTGCCGCCTTTCTTCCACAGAGGCAAAGCGCCAGCGGCCTAGACGCCGACGCCGTTGATTGCAACCCTTACATTATACCCTCTCCGCCTAGGGAATATGCTGTGATTCAGCTAGCGCCGGGGCGCTTTCCCGCGCGCGCCGCCGCTTTTGCCGCCACGTCCGCCGTTCGGGGAACCGCCGCGCTTGCCGGCGTTCGTGCCGCCCGCTGCACCACCTCGAGCGCCAGCTCCGCTTGCGCCGTGACCGCGTGCGCCGGACCCGCCCGCAGCGCCGCCGCGCTTACCGTCGCCAGCCGCGCCACGGCAGCCGGAAGCGTTCCTGCCGCCCTGGCCCTGGCCGCCTTCGCGGCCCTTCGCCCCGCGCGTCGCGTTCTTCGCACCCGCCACGCCCTTCTTCGCGCCGGCGCCGTTCCCGCCTTCGCCCTTATAGGGCCTGATCAGGCATTTTGGCCCGAATCCGATCAGGTCGGTACGGCCAGCCTTGCGCAGCGCCTCCATCACCAGTTCATGGTTCTTCGGATCGCGATATTGGATGAGCGCGCGTTGCAACGCCTTCTCATGCGGACTTTTCGGCACGAACACGCGCTCCATGGTGCGCGGATCGACGCCCGTGAAGTACATGGCCGTGGACATGGTGGACGGCGTGGGGTAGAAGTCCTGCACCTGCTCGGGGTTGAACCCCATGTCGCGCACGTATTCCGCCAGCTCGATGGCCTCGTCGAGCGTGCTTCCAGGGTGCGAGGACATCAGGTACGGCACCACGAACTGTTTCAGCCCGCAGGCATCGTTGGCCTGCTGGAACAGCTTCACGAACTTCTCGTACACCTGATGTTGCGGCTTGCCCATCACGCCGAGCACCGCGTTGGAAACGTGCTCGGGAGCCACGCGCAGCTGCCCGCTCACGTGGTGCTCGCACAGCTCGCGCACGAACGCCTCACCCTTGTTGCAATCGGCCAGCACGTAATCGAAGCGGATGCCCGAGCGCACGAACACCTTCTTCACACCCGGCAGCTCGCGCAGTTCGCGCAAAAGCTGCAGATAGTCCGTGTGGTCGGCGTTCAGCTTGCGGCACGGCTGCGGCGAGAGGCAGTGCTTGTTGCGGCACGCGCCGCGGCGCAGCTGCGCATCGCACGCAGGCTGGCGATAGTCCGCCGTAGGGCCGCCCACGTCGTGGATGTAGCCCTTGAACTCCGGGTCGGCGATCATCTGCTTCGCCTCTTCCACGATGGACTCGTGGCTGCGCACCTGCACGATGCGCCCCTGATGGAACGTCAGCGCGCAAAACGCGCACTCGCCGAAGCATCCGCGGTTGCTGGTCAGGCTGAACTTCACCTCGCGGATGGCCGGGATGCCGCCTGCCTCCTCGTACATGGGGTGGTACGCGCGCGCATACGGCAGGCGGTACACCGCATCCATCTCCGAGGTGGTCAGCGGTTTGCTCGGCGGGTTCTGCACCACGAACTCATGGTCGGAATAGGGTTCCACCAGGCGTTTTCCCATGAAGGGATCGCTGTTGCCGTATTGCACGTTGAAGCTGCGGGCGTATTCGAGGTGGTCCTTCTGCATGCTGTCGAACGAGGGCAGCAGCTCGTAATCGTACACGTGCTCAAGCGTTTTCGCGCGATACACCGTGCCGTCGATGAACGTGATGTCGGACACGTCAAGGCCGGCCGCCAGCGCATCGGCGATTTCAACGATGGAGCGCTCGCCCATGCCATAGCTGACCAGGTCGGCGCCGGAGTCGAGCAGGATCGAACGCTTCAACTTGTCCGACCAGTAATCATAATGAGCCAAACGGCGAAGCGATGCCTCGATACCGCCCAGCACGATGGGGACATCCTTATACGTGCGGCGAATCAGGTTGCCGTAGACCACCGCCGCGCGATCGGGCCGAAGCCCCATCTCGCCGCCGGGCGAGAACGCATCGGTGCTGCGGTGCTTCTTTGCCACTGTATAGTGGTTCACCATCGAGTCCATATTGCCGGCGGAAACCAGGAACCCCAGCCGGGGTTTCCCCAGAACCGTGATGCTTTCAGGGTCGCGCCAATCGGGCTGGCAGATCACGCCCACCTTATAGTGGTTTGCTTCAAGCAAACGCGTGATGATGGCCATGCCGAACGAGGGATGGTCGACATACGCATCTCCGCACACGAACACAAAGTCGCAGCAGTCCCAACCGCGCTCCTCCATATCGGAACGGCTCACCGGCAAAAACGCGCTACGCGGCGGCAGAGAAGCTTGAGGCTTCGCCTGCTTTACCTGTTTCTCCGAGCCGCGATGAGCCGCGCCGCCTTTCGCGCCGCCGCGACGCGACGGCTTGCCGCTTCGATTGCCGGTTTGCCCACCGGATACGCCGCGCGACCCTTGGCTTCTATTCCCTTGTTTCACGGAACCGCCTATCTCGGCGCCCCGTTGGACGCCATCTCGAACGGCATGGGGTCATCCTGACCGCGCCATGCCGGAACGTCGAATTGCCGTGTCCAGTATCCCACGGCGCGCGCCTGCATCACCACCGCGAACGCCGATGCCGCCGAAACCACCACAGCCAAGGCAAGGCAGACGACGACTAGGCACATACCCGCGGTAACGACAAACATCATGTCAGGCGCAGCAGCGTTCGAGAACAACCCATACGCCCCCACGCTGATAGCGGCTCCAACCAAAAGCGATCCGACGATCCCCGTCACCACCGCAGGCACGATGGCAAGCACAATGGAAAGCCCGAGAACCCGCAGCAAGCCCTTCGCATCGTGGCGCATCATAGCCCACAAGCGAGGAACCTGAAAGCCAGGCCCCAACCTGCCGTAAATGCTCGCACGCATGGAGGCCACCAGGAAGAACATGACGGACGCAAGCGAGACCGCAAGGCTGAACAGGGAATACACCGGGTTCACTATCGCAGCACCGCCGGCACCGCCCCAGACGGCATGCGAAACGTTGCTCAGACCGCGCCCCGCAAGCGCGTCCCAACAACCCTCAAGCGCAGCAGGAATCACCACGCAGCAGACGATGCAGATGGCGAGCACGATCAGCCCGCGGCGATACAGCAAGCCATCCTCATTCCCGAAGATGCGCGCCGGCATGGGCATATGCACGCCCCATGCGATATCGCGCGCCCAGCCAAACGCGTAGCCCAACAGCACCACCGGACCGAATACCGGGATGAACGCGATCAGGCCCAGCAAGAACATCTTGCCCAGCCATCCTTGCGAGCTCTTCACATCGTTCCATGCGGCGCTGAAATACCCTGTCTGCATGGCGCATCCTTCCCGTCGTAGCTGTTCACGCTATCTACCCTAATCGTCATCCCGGAACGTTACACGCCCTACGCAGGCAACGCCGCATCCGTAACCATTCTGTTGCGTTCCGAAGCAGAAACGCGTCGCCTGTTCACGCCCCCCTGTTCACACGACCGACTCTGCGCGCGCATGCCCACTCTGTCCTGGACACATGCCGGGGCCCCAAAGCCCGACCGCCACTCAGGCCGACAACAACCCCTCCCAGTTACAGCCCACAATCGAACCCGAGCATTCTGACGCACCCCTTTGCAGCATATGCCCAAACAAAAAAGGACCCGCTGCAAGCAGCGGGTCCTGTAAAAGCAGTCGGAAGACTGAATTTACTTCAGGGTCACAGCGGCGCCGGCCTCTTCCAGAGCCTTCTTGATCTCCTCAGCCTTGTCCTTGGCCACACCCTCCTGGATGGTGGAAGGAGCACCCTCGACGGTCTCCTTAGCTTCCTTCAGGCCCTGGCCGGTGATCTCACGGACAGCCTTGATGACAGCGATCTTGTTGTCGCCGAAGCCCTCGAGCACGACGTCGAACTCGGACTTCTCCTCAGCGGCAGCAGCGCCAGCAGCCGGAGCAGCAGCAACGGCAACCGGAGCAGCAGCGGACACGCCAAAGGTCTCCTCGATGTCCTTGACCAGCTCAGAAGCCTCGAGCAGGGACATTTCCTTCAGAGCCTCGATGATCTCTTCGCGAGAAACAGCCATGTTAGTTTCCTTTCAAAGGGGCTGGACCATCCTTATGTTCCAGCCGAAATTTCAAATGTATTACGCGGCACGTCTTATGCCGCAAGAAGCTTGCTTACGCAACCTTCTGATCGGCAACGGCCTTTGCGACCTGTGCCAGGCCACGCGGCACACCGTTGATAGCGGTTGCCAGACCCTGAGCCACACCGTTGATGGCAGCGGCGATGTGAGCGTACAGCTCCTCGCGAGAGGGCAGGGAAGCAATGGCCTCCACCTCTGCGGCGCTGACTGCAGCACCCTCCATCAAGCCACCCTTGATCTGCAGGTTCTCGTTGGACTTGGCGAATTCCTTGACGGCCTTCGCGGCAGCAGCCACATCGGAACCGGCGAACACGAATGCGCTCGGGCCATGCAGCATGTCATCCAGCGTAGGCAGCTCGGACTCGGACAGAGCGATGCGCATAACGGTGTTCTTGTACACCTTCATGCAGGCACCGGACTCGCGGACTGCGTTGCGCAGAGCCTCGACCTCCTTGACGGTCAGACCGCAGGCGTCGACGACCCACACAGCACCCGCACCCTCCAGATCTTCCTTGATCGCGGACAGCATGGATTGGTTCTTTGCGTTCGGCATTGTTACACCTCCTTCTTCTCAAACTCGGGTTCCGCCCCATGCGGGTGGAGTCGCGCTTGAGAAAAAGAACGACCCCTGCCGTCCTAAGACACAGGGGTCGTTGAAGTGCGATACTTAACAACCACCTCGGCGGGCCGCAATTACTTGCGATTGAACCTTTCGGTGCCTGCTGTCTCGGGCAGCGGAACTATTGTTGTTGCTCCGTCTTCTGCTGGTCGGCCGTTTCCGCGGTTTGCTCAACCGTCTTTGCGGCCTGCTCAGAAGATGACTTATCTATAGTATCAGATTTATTCTGCGTGTCAACAAGTTCTTGGACGGAATTCGTGGTATCGCCGACGATGTACTTGAAGGTGATGGTATCGCCTTCCCTATAGCCCACGATGCCGAGCTGCGCGGGCAAGGCGAAATCATAGATGCCGTCAACGCCTTCCAGCGTCACGTAGAAGTGGGAGTTGCCGTCCAGGACCGCCTGCGTCATGCTGCGGATCGCGCCCGTCTGCTCCTGCGTGTTGGCCTCCGCGGCATCGCCGGAAAGCGTTCCGCTGGTTGCCAGCATGGCTTGGTAGGACTTCTGCGTTTCCGCGACCGTGTCGCCCGTTGCCACGTTCTGGTAATGCTGGATGTCCACCATCGCGAACTTCTTCACAGTGCCCGCGTTATCCTTCAGCGCCATGAAGTACGTCGGCTGCTCGGACACGTTGATCAAGATGGGGAACGTTGCGGAGTAGCGCAGGTTCTGCACCGCGCCCTCGGCCGACTGCATGGCCGACTCCTCGGTAGCGCCCGCCACCGGATAGTAATGGGATTCCGCCGTGCGCTGGTTCACCAGCACGAAGCCCACGATGGAGTTGTCTGCCGTGGCAGACGTCACGCCCGTGTACACCCACACGTCATCGTCCTTGGCGATGTAGTTGTAGCCCACGTTGCCATCAGTGCCCGGCGTGGTCTGCACCACGTTCTTCTGGCCCAACCAGCTGTTCAGCCAGCCGTCCTGATACTTGCCCGACCAGTTGTACTGCTGGATGAGCAGCTCGGCCGGATAGGCACGGTCGACCCACTGGGGCACGTCGCCGATGGCCAGGTCCGTGCACTCGCCCGTGGTGGCGTTCACCATGACCACGCGCTCGATGGTGGTGCCGCCGAACAGGCCGATGGTACGCGTCTGCACCGGGCAGATCCACCAGGGCTGGCCGTCCTCGTCGATCTCGAACGACTTCTCATCGAACATATAGAAGGGGTACTTCAGCTGCACGTAACGGTCGATGTTGCGCGCCAAAGGCTCGGA
Source organism: uncultured Senegalimassilia sp. (assembly GCF_934632265.1). Taxonomy (GTDB): domain Bacteria; phylum Actinomycetota; class Coriobacteriia; order Coriobacteriales; family Eggerthellaceae; genus Senegalimassilia. Next base: position 6,467 of record NZ_CAKTYH010000005.1, on the reverse strand, counting down.
GCGCGAATAGAAGATGGCGCGGTCGCCCAGCTTCACAATCTGCGCATCCTGCGTGGTCATGTCCACCAGCGCGTACGCCGGGATGCCCTCGGCACGGTTCGTCAGCCACTTGAACAGGTCGGCATAGCCCAGCGGGCTCACGCGCACGGGCGTGCCCTGGTAGTTGATCTGGCTATACGTGTTAGCAATCTCGAACTGGCTGACGTACTCGGGTATGTTGCCCATGGCGCGATTGCCCAGCAACGCCGCCGAATCGCGGTCGATGATGGGAATCTCGGAGTAGTCGACCTGCTGGATGTCCTGCGCGAAGTCGGCGTCCTGCGTATCCAGCACGCTGGCGTACTTGGCGGCGTTGCCCGGGAACACCGACAACGATGCCACGGCGCCCAGCACGCCGACCAGCGTGATGGCCACGGGAATCCACGACGCTACCTTGAACGCCTTCGCCTTCGTGCGGTTCGGATCCACCTTGCTGTTGCCCGTCTCATACGTGCGCGACTTCACGTTCCACAGCAGGAACAGCGGCAGCAGGATGAACACGACCACGAACATCCACGTGTCCACGCTGTGGATGTTGATGGGCGGATGGAACCACCAGTAGGCCGCCGCCACGATCAGCAGCACCAGCACCGCGGCGATGATGAGCGCCTTCTTGCCCATCTGCCCCATCTTGTCGCCGAACGAGAACTCGGGGATGCCCCCGCCGTTGCCGCCCTTGTTGCCGCGACCGCCGCTGAACGCGGTGAACGGGTTTTCGGAACCCTGTCCGCCGGAGCCGTTGCCCGACGAACTGCCGGCGCCCCCCTCGCCGGAGGCACCGCCTGCGGGCCCCCCAAAACCTGCGCCCATGTCGAAGCCCGATTGCTTCAGGGCATCGATGAGCGACTCAAAACCGGATGTCTGTTTCACGGCATCCCTTTCTCCATTGATAAACGAACGATGTTCCACATTGTAGCGGAACGCGTCCAGCTTCCCTTGAAACCGAACGCGTTCCGTTACCTTTGATATTCGTTGCGATGACGGCCGGTCAACGCCGCGCCCTTCCAGGAAGCGCGGCGCTCCCCTGGCGATGCTCCGCGTTTGGCCACCGCCCCTATTTCGCCAGCTGGCGAAGGACGTACTGCAGGATGCCGCCGTGCTCGAAGTACTTGCCCTCGGTAGGCGTATCCACGCGGACCGTCGCCTTGAAGGCGATCTCGGTTCCGTCGGCCTTCTTCGCCGTCACGTCCACCACGCGCGGCTCGGGCAGGCCCTTCGAGAAGTCCACAGCGCCGACCGTGTACTGCTCGGAGCCGTCCAGGCCCAGGCTATCGGCGCTTTCGCCCTCTTCGAACTGCAGCGGCATCACGCCCATGCCGATGAGGTTCGAGCGATGGATGCGCTCGAAGCTTTCCGCAAACGCCGCGCGGATGCCCAGCAGCATGGGGCCCTTCGCCGCCCAGTCACGGGAGCTGCCGCTGCCGTACATCTTGCCGGCAACCACGACCAGCGGCACGTCGGCCTGCTCGTAGCCCATGGCCGCATCGAACAGCGGGACGATCTCGTCCTTGATGAAGTCGCGCGTCCAGCCGCCCTTCTTGCCTTCCGCAAGCTTGTTGGACAGCTTCACGTTGGCGAACGTGCCGCGCATCATGACCTCGTGGTTGCCGCGGCGGGCGCCGTAGGTGTTGAAGTCCGCCGGGCCGACGCCGCGCTCCTCCAGGTACTTCGCCGCCGGGGAGTCCAGCGCGATGCTGCCCGCGGGCGAGATGTGGTCGGTGGTGATGAAGTCGCCCAGGAACGCCAGCGCACGCGCATCCTTGATGGGCTCGGCCGGCGCAGGCTGCGCGCCCATGCCGTCGAAGTACGGCGCGCGGCGCACGTACGTGGAGGCTTCGTCCCACGCGAACGTGTCGGACGGCTCGCTGCCAAGCTGTTGCCAGGCGGCATCGCCGTCGTACAGGCCGCGCGAGCCCTCTTCGTAGAGCTCCTTCGTGGCGAAACGCTCAAGCAGGTCCGCCACCTCGGCATCGGTCGGCCAGATGTCGGCAAGCTTAACCGGCGTGCCGTCGGCGCGCTCGCCCAGCACGGCGTTGGGCAGGTCCACGTCCATGGTGCCTGCCAGCGAGTAGGCGATCACCGTTGCCGGCGCACCCAGGTAGTTCTGCGACACGTCGGGCGAGATGCGGCCCTCGAAGTTGCGGTTGCCCGAAAGCACGCTTGCAAGCTCCAGGTCGTCGGCGATGTCATGCAGCGCCGGCATAATGGGGCCGGAGTTGCCGATGCAGCTCATGCAGCCGAATCCGCACGTGCAAAATCCCAGGTCACGCAAGCCGTCCATCAGGCCAGCACGCTCAAGCAACAGCTCGGTGGCGTGACTGCCCGGTGCCAGGATGCACTTCACCCACGGCTTGGGCTTCAATCCTGCTTCTGCGGCCTTCTTGGCCACCAAGCCGGCGGTCAGCATCATGGACGGATCGGTGGCGGTGGTGCAGCTGGTCACCGCGGCGATGGCAAGCGCGCCGTGACCCAGCTCGCGTGCCTGGCCGTTCACGTCGACCGTTTCCTTCTTGCCCAGGTCAAGGCCGCGATCGGCGCAAATCTCATGGAAGCGCTCCTGCGCCTGCTCAAGGAAGATGCGGTCATGCGGGCGCGACGGGCCGGCGATGCTGCACTTCACGCTGCCCAGATCAAGCTCGACCACGTCGGCGTACACGCGCTCAGGCGCCTGCGAATCGTTCCAGAAGCCCTGTGCCTTCGCATACTGCTCGACCAGCGCCACCTGCTGTTCGCTGCGACCGGTCAGACGCAGGTACGCCAGCGTCTGGTCGTCAACGGGGAACAGCGTGCAGGTGCTGCCGTATTCCGGCGTCATATTCGAGATGCAGGTACGCTGCGTGGCGTTCAGGCTGTCCAGGCCGGGGCCGAAGCACTCGACGAAGCAGCCGACGACGCCCTTCTCGCGCAGCATCTTCGCGAACGTCAGCGCCACATCCATGGCAGCCACGCCCTCGGACAACTTGCCCGTCAGACGCACGCCCACGACCTTGGGAACCAGCGTGGTGATCGGCTGGCCCAGTGCCGCCGCCTCGGCCTCGATGCCGCCGACGCCCCAGCCCAGCACGCCAATGCCGTTGGCGGTAGGCGTATGGCTGTCCGTGCCCACCAGCGTGTCGAAGTACACCGTGGGGTTCTTGCCCTCAGGCGTTTCCACGCCGGCAGCCGTGGAGGTCATGGCGACCTGCGCGAACTGCTCGATGTTCAGCTGATGGCAGATACCCGCTCCCGGCGGGACGATGCGCACGTTCTGAAACGACTCCTGCGCCCACTTCAGGAAGTTGTAACGCTCGCCGTTACGCTGGAACTCCAGCTCCATGTTCTTCTCCATGGCGCAAGAGCAGCCCGCCACGTCGGCGATGACCGAATGGTCGATGACCAGGTCGCACGGGATCTGCGGGTTGATCTTCGCCGGGTCGCCACCCAGGTTCGCGCAGGCCTCGCGCATCACGGCGAAGTCCACGAACACCGGCACGCCCGTGAAGTCCTGGAACAGCACGCGCGCGGGGCTGAACTCGACCTCGCTGCCCACTTCGCCCGCGCAACCGGCCTCGATCACGCGTTTGGCCAGGTCGGCAGCCGCCTCAGGGCTCTCAGCGTTGCGCAGCACGTTTTCGAGCAGCACCTTCAGCGCATAGGGAAGCTTCTCGGAGCCCTCGATCTGCTCAACCGGATAGTAGGTATAAGCCGCGTCGCCCACGGAAAGGGTAGCGGCGAACTTCTCGTTCTTCATATCGTCCCCTCTTGGTGCGTGTCGCACCCTGACATCGATCTTGCCGAACATGATTCAACCGGTCATCGTGCTTACCGGTAAAAGCTCTATCGGGAGTCGGCAACTACCGACAACAAATATACGCCGGCCGAAACCCGCTTAGTTGCAGGCATTAACCTTCGGTCGCGCTTACCAGCAGAAGCCCTGTCGCAAATCGGCGCCTACCGGCAACCATACGTGCCAGTTGAAACCTACTCGAAAATCGCCGGCAGCCGGTAGTCGCGCTCGTCGGCGGGAGCAAACCCGACAATCGGCGCCGGCCGGCATCCCGCTTCACGCAGATTACCGGCCGGCGATTACCACACGATTACGCCTGAGCCTTGATGGCAGCGATGAGCGCCTCGGTAAACTCAGTGCAGCTAGCCGCGGGGGCGCTGCTGCCGGTAGCCTTGCGGATATCGCCCGTCAACACGGAACCGTCGGCGTACACGGCACGAACGCCGCGACGGATACGCTCGGCGATTTCCAGCTCCCCAAGATGGTCGAGCATCATGGCCGCGGACATGATCTCCGCAGTGGGGTTCGCCTTGTTCTGTCCCGCAATGTCGGGAGCGGAGCCGTGCACGGCCTCGAACACGGCGTACTCCTTGCCGATGTTCGCACCCGGGGCGATGCCCAAGCCGCCGACCAGGCCCGCAGCCAGGTCGCTGGCGATGTCGCCGTACAGGTTGGGGAACACCACCACATCGAACTGCGCCGGGTCGATGACCATGTTCATGCAGAAGGCGTCGATGATGCGGTCGTCGAACTCAACGCGGCCCTCGTATTCCTTCGCCACCTCGCGCGCCGTACGCAGGAACAGGCCGTCGGAGTACTTCATGATATTGGCCTTATGAGCTGCGGTGACCTTTTTGCGGCCATGCTTCAGCGCATACTCGAAGGCATAGCGCACGATGTTTTGGGTAGCCGTGATGGAGATGGGCTTGATGGAGATGCCGGAATCGGGACGGATAACGCCCGCACCCTCGTCCTCGCAGAACTTGATGAGCTTCGAAGCAGCCTCGGAGCCCTCTTCGAATTCCACGCCCGCGTACAGATCCTCGGAGTTCTCACGGACGATGACCAGGTCGACGTCGTCATAACGACCGCCGGCACCGGGCATGGACAGCACCGGGCGCAGGCACACATACAGGTCAAGCGTCTTGCGCAGCGCAACGTTGACGCTGCGGAAACCGGTTCCAACCGGAGTGGTGCACGGACCCTTGATAGCGACCTTGTTACGCTTCACGGCCTCGATGGTTGCATCGGGCAGCGGAGTGCCCGTTTTCTCGGCGCATGCCGCACCGGCCTCAGCGACTTCCCAGATGATGTCCGCACCTGCGGCTTCCACGACTTGCTGCATCGCAGCAGACGTTTCCAAGCCGATGCCGTCACCCGGAATCAAGGTTACAGTATGCTGTGCCATTGCCACTCCTTCTGTCCTGCGCCGCGGCGCATACGGGTTGAAAGAAACAGGCTGCACCGCAACGCGGCACAGCCCGAGGTTCCAAGCTTATTGGCCTTGAACGTTGTCAATGATGGTTTGCGCCTTGCGCTTCAAGGCACCCCTGCCATTATGCGCATCAAACGACATACGTTCAACAAGTGCTTCCTTAACGTGCTCCGAGAGCTTGCCAGTGGCGAACTCCGCAACAGCGTTCAGCATGTCGTTGAACTCGACATCGCCGTGATAGCACTGGATAGCTTCATCGATAAGCGGCCATACGTGCTCGCTGCGCTTTTCGGTGGTTGCGCCGTACGCGCAGAAGAAGCGCATGGCGGCAAGACGAACGAACCCGTTCTCCTCGTCGAACAGCGCATTCTCGGCGCCGGCAAGCGCCTTATCCGTGCAGCGCGACTCCACAGGAACGAGCGCGGTGAGCGCATCAAGGCTTTCCCAACGGGTTTGAGCCTCAGGGCGGTTAAGGGCATCAATCAGATCGGATGCATAGGGAACGAGTAGCTCGGGGCTGACCTTCGCAATGTACGCGAGCGATCCCGCAGCATTCTGTCGATTACGACGCGAAGAGTCGCCCAGCTGCGCGACCAATCGTTTGAACTTGTCCTCGTTCGTAAGCGCTTCACGCGCCACGAACTCGATGACATCCATGCTTCCAGCCATGTGGTAATCCTCCATACCGCCTAGTATTTTCCAAGGTCATTATACCTTTTTGCCATGACAAGCCCCGCATTCAGCGCAGAATTAACACGGCGGTAAACTGGGTTTTAGGGGCTTTTGCGGCCAAACAGCTGGCGTTCTTTCAGGCGCATAGGCAATTCCTTGATGAGGTCGCATACACGTTGCTGGGGAGATCTCACATAGACGTTACCCATGATTCCGTGGAGGGGCTTGCAGCTTGCCGCAAGTGGGGACTTGCGACTCAAAGTCCAATCAGGAAGCGCGGTAACTCGTCAAACGCTTCGACACTAAGGCAGAGATGAGCAATCTGCTTCGCTGCTGACCAGAACTACGCAATTCCCGAAGTAGCCGAAACGCAATGCCTCAACGAAAATCAAGCTCAAATGGCAGTACGAGATTCGAACGATTTAGCGCCTTGATCAAATTGCCAATGAAATTGCGTTCACCGAAATCGGCGTACACCACACTGATAATAAAATCGCGAAGCAGAGCGCGATTTTCCCTGAGAGAATGCTCGAGAAGCGCACGCTTCGACGCAAT
>NZ_CAKTYH010000004.1 GCF_934632265.1 uncultured Senegalimassilia sp. | reverse complement strand
TCCCTGATCGCCTCAAGGTCGAGCTTGGCGCGGTCGCGCTGGTGCTCAAGCTCCGCTATGCGCTCCTTCACGCCCGGGGCGATTATGCCCTGCTCGATGGCGTTGAGGATGTTCTTCAGGCCGCGCTCGGCGGCCGAGAGCGATTGGGCGGCCTGCTTGCGCCTCGCCGCCACCTCCGCGCCGTCCGAGCTTTCCGCAACCATGCGGGCTATCCTCAAGGCCTCCTCGCGGTCTTGCAGGAGCGCCCGCAGCGCCTTGACGATCTCGCCCTCAAGCTCCTCGCGCCGCACGGGCCTCACGCAGCCGTCGTGGCAGCGGTAGTACTCGTATTTCACGTTCTTGCGCCCGCGCCCGCTCACGCCTTGCAGGTTGCGCCCGCAGCCCGCGCAGATCGCCTTGCCGGAAAGGGCGAAGTCGCCCCAGCTCTCCGCGCTGCGCTCCTTGGCCGCGCGTATGCCCTGTGCCTCCATGAACGTCACCTCGTCGATGATCGCGGGCATGCCGCCCTCTTTGACAACGCCGCCCCACTCGTAGCGCCCCGTGTACTTCCGGTTCTTCACCATCCGCTCGACCATCGAGTAGCCGCACGGGTTTCCCTGCGAGGTCTTGACCCCGCGTGCCGCGAAGTCGCGAGCTATCGAGTTGGTGGTCTCCTTTGCTATGCGCCGCTTGAACGCCTCGCGCACGAAAGCGGCCTCGTCCTCGTTGATCACGTACTCGTCGGCCTCGTTGCTGGCGTAGCCGAACACGCGCACGCCGTTGGTCTTGCACTTGAGCGCGTTTCCCTCCATGCCGCGCCTCGTGCGGATCGCGGTCTTCTTCGACTCGCACGCCGCAAGGCCCTCAAGCAGCTTCTCGTAGATGATGCCCTCGGGCGAATCAGGTATCTGCTCAAGCGCCGAGACGAGCTTCACGCCGTGCTGGGCAAGCTCGCGCTTGTATATGGGCGCGTCGTACTCCCCACGGCTGAAGCGATCCATCATGTACACGAGCACTATGTCGCTCTCACCCGCGTTGGCTACCATGCGCTGAAACTCGGGGCGGTCGTCGGTGCGCCCGCTTATGGCATAGTCGCAGTATTCCGCCACGATGGCGTACTTCTCGCGCTGGCACCACTGGCGGCAGATGCGCAGCTGGTCGTCGATAGAGGCCTCGCGCTGCTTATTGCACGAAAAGCGGGCGTATATCACCGCAGTTTTTGGCATAATTGGAAACGGCCTCCTTTCAGAGGTTCTTTAGGAAAGTCCCGCGGGCAGCGTTGCAGCGCTATGACCCCGTGGGGCTTCTTCTTTTTTCTAGCGGTAGAGAACGGTGAAGCTGTAGAGGATCATGTCCGTGTCGCGCGAGTTGGCGCACGCAGACATCTTCACGTCAACGACCTGACAACCGCTTTCCTGCACGCGTGCCAATGCGCCGTCCAGGCGCTCGGTTACCTTGTCCTCGAACTGCGTGCCCGTGGAGAACACGGCCTTGCCAGCCACCTGGAACACGAGCGCGTGAAGCTTGCCGTCGTTGACGATGAAGCCCTCCGCATCGCTCGCCATCTTCTTTGCGGCGCTTTTGTTGAACATCCCCATAGCTACTCCTTACCTTTACGCTGGCTCTCGACTTCGTGCCAGTACCACGTTCCCAATAACTCATCGACCGAACATCCGTAGAACTCGGCAAGCTTTATGAGCTTCGACGAGTTGATCTCGCGCTGGCCGCTTTCCATCATTGAGTAAGCCGGTACGCCGATACCGAGCACTTCAGCCACCTCAGGCTGTTTCTTGCCATATTTAAGCCGCGTTTCTTTAAGACGTGTGCCCACCGTGTCCTCCTTACTCCATGGGCATATTGTACAAAAAACTTTACAGATAGTGAATTATCTACTTGCAAAAAGTCCTATGTTCTTCTATATTCACTAATTGTGAAGTTCACAGATAGTGAAGTGGAGGTGCTAATGAACCCAATCGCAAGTGAACGCGTCCGTATCGGCCTGAGCCAGGAGGGACTAGCAAGCAAGCTCGATCTGAAGAGCCGTGCAACTATTGCCGCATACGAGAGCGGTGGCGAAATCCCCAGCTCGAAGCTCATTGCCATGACGCGCCTATTCCATTGTTCGGCAGACTACCTGCTCGGGCTGACGGAAAACAGGACGGTGGCCTAATGCCAGACGATTCCAAGCGAAATCAAGAGAACGAGCCCAAGACCGCCCGTGAGGTCGCTTTCGACACCATGTGCTCGACGATCAAGCAGGTGTACCGCGAATGGGAGAAAGGAGAGAAGAAGACGGCATGAGGCAATGGTCTACACGTGAACTTCGTTACCTCGAAGAGCACGCAGGCGAAGGTGCGGCGGCTATTGCCAAGGCCCTGGGGCGATCGGTTGATTCGGTCGAGTGGCAGGCGCGGAAGTGCGGCATCTCGCTGCGCAAGCGCAGGCAGTGCCCCCATTGCGGGCAGTGGACGTTTCGACCGCTCAACCGCATCAACGGCTGGTGCATCGAGTGCACGAAGGAACTTCACATGGCAGACCTGGCAGAACAAGCAGAGGCCATGAAGGAAGAGGCCTCAAGGGAGATCAGGAACAACCGCACGCGCCAGTGCTTCTACAGCGCGAAAAGCCGGGCTAAGAAAAAGAAAAATAGCCACGGAAAAAGCCACGGTTAACCTGACCTGCGAAAACACCAGAAGGAGAACGGAAATGCAGACAAAAAAGAAAGCGAGCGCCCCCCGCTACCACACTTCGGGCACCCGCTACGTAGCCGCCTCGAAAGAGGCTGCGTCCATCATACCATTCGAGGGCAAGCGCCCGACGGCGCAGGAGCAGCTTGAGCGCTCACAGTTCAAGGCGGGCGTCATGGTCGGCTTCCTCGCGGCCCTCATGGTCTTCCTCGCCGTGCTCTGGCTCTGGGTCATCCCCACGATGGACCAGGCCGTTGCCGACGCCCAGCGAGCCGTGGGCAGCATGGCGGTGCTCAATGCGTAACGACGAGAGATACCGCCCCAAACCCCAGAGCAACCAGCTTGAGATCTTCGGCCTGGGCATGGCTGGCGAGCAGGACGTTGCCGAGGCCAAGAAGTGGATCGAGGCCAACCCCGAGGCGTGGCGGTTCATGCTCTCCAACGCCCGCCGCCTCAAGGAGAAGGGCTACGTGTCGATCAACTACCTGGTGAACATGGTGCGCAACGAGCTGCACGTCGGCTGCAAGAACGGCATAGCCCCCGCCCTTGCCCGAATCATGGAGGCGCGATACCCGGAGCTGCGCGGAGCCTTCAACAAGCACCGCAGCCAGAGCGATGGGTTTTCCGAATGAGCTGGCAGCGCACCCTTGCGGCCACGGCGCACATCACCATGCACCCCGCCCAGCTTGTCGGAAAACAGCGCCCTATGACCGACTACCGCAACCACCGCACCTACACGCCGACCAAGACGCTCAAGGCCGAGAAGGCCATCAAGGACGCGTTCCGCGCGGCATACGGCGAGACATTCGCCGACCACGACGGCCCGGTTGTGATGCGGATCTCGACCACCAGGCCGCTCGCGAAGAGCAACCCCAAGTACTGGGAGGGCCGCGCCGACCTCGGCAAGCCCGACTGGGACAACCTGGGCAAGCTCGCCTGCGACGCGCTCAACGGGATCGCCTTCAAGGACGATTCGCAGGTCGATACGGGAGCCGTCACCAAGCGGCCAAGAAGCCCATACGGCACACAGCCGCGCATAGACATCTACATCGAGTACTTCGTCGAGGAGTACGTGAAGGAGAAGAAATGAACGCCAAATACTTCGAAGAGAACGGCTTTGAGGACTTCCACGGGACCAAGTTCCACAAAGCAGTGCTCGACCACGCCGCCTGCATCGCGAACAACCTCATGTTCGACGCCACGCATCCTGACAACAACGACGGCGAGACGGCGGCAAACGCCTACCACGTGATGATCGCGCTTTGCGAGGCCGGGCTTTCCAGGATCGACGAGAAGTGCGTCGCCAAGAGCCGCGAGTTCATCGCCGACAAGATCAAGCCCGTCAGCGAGGAAGAGCGCGAGTTCGGTCGCGCGTTCCTTGCCGCCGTTCTCGGCATCAAATAGGAGGTAACGACATGATCAACGAAGCCACCATCCAGGCGCAGTTCAAGCAGGCCACCGTGAAGGGCAGCGTTGCGACCCTGCAATTCGAGATCCTGACCGACAACGCCGACGCCTTCCGCATCATCAAGCAGAGCGGCAAGACGGTTTTGCTCACCGTGGCTGAGCAGCAGCAGGCCATGGACTTCGACGACGAGACGGGCGAGATCTATGGCTAAGGAAACCGAACCGCAGCAGGTCGAGGCAGAGGTCATCGAGGCCGAGGCCACCACGCTTGAGGTCACCTACACCGAGGCCACTATCGCTTCGAACATGGACGCGTTGGAGGCCCACGTGAAGAAGGTCGTGGCCGAGTACGAGGGCGCCACCTACGACCTCGCGAGCGCCCAGGCCGTCAAGGAGGCCAAGCACGACCGCAGCTACCTCAACGGCATCAAGAAGGAGATCGACGAGCGCCGCAAGGCCGTGAAGCGCGAGTACAACAAGCCGCTCGACGCATTCGAGAGGCGCTGCAAGCAGATCACGGCCATCATCGACGAGTCAACCGATGCCATCAAGGCGCAGCTTGACGAGGCCGAGCAGACGCGCAAGGACGCGCTCTACTCGCGCCTACAGCAGCACTACGAGGAGTTCGCGGGGCTGCTCGCGCCGGTCGTCCCCTACGAGCGCCTGCATGAGCCGCAGTGGCTCAACAAGACCTTCGGCGAGATCAAGGCGCAGCAGGCGCTTGAGGCCAAGGTGTCCGACGTGGCCAGAGACTGGGAAACGCTCAAGGCCCAGCAGGAGGCGATGCCGCACTACGCCGACGCGGAGCGCGAGTTCTTCCGCACGCTCGACCTCGGAGCCGCCTTGAACGCGGCGCGTCTGGCCGACGAGGAAGACCAGCGAATCGCCGAGCTGAAGGCGGCCATGGCACCCGAGCCTGAGCCGGAGCCTGAACCTGAACCAGAGCCTGAGCCAGAGCCGATCGCAGCGCCCGAGCCTGAGCCGATGCCCGCGCCAGTGCCAATGCCCGCACCAATGCCGGCACCCATGCCAGCACCGGTCGCGGAGCCTTTGGAGGCGTGGACGGTCGAGGTGCCGAGCGCCACGCGATCGCAGATGCAGGCGCTCGCATCCGTACTCAAGGCGCAGGGAATCACCGGAAGCATCCGCCGGGGCACGCCAGCCCAGGTGGCGGCGAGGATGGAGTAGACGATGGCAGAAGACAAGCACATGACGCTGGCCGAGGCCGTGGCCCAGGTGCAGCGATCCGTAGTTGTGCCTAAAGCACGCTACAACGCCCACGGCAACTTCTACTACCGCTCGATGGAGGACATCGTGGCGGCGCTCAAGGAGCCGTGCAAGGAGGCGGGCATAGCCTTCACGCTCAACGACAGCATCGTGCAGATCGGCGAGCGCTACTACGTCGAGGCCACGTGCCGCCTGTTCTTCGAGGACGGCCACGGCGATCCCATGGACGTGACGGCCTACGCCCGCGAGCCTTTGAGCCAGAAGGGAATGAACGAGGCGCAGGTCACGGGCAGCGCATCCAGCTATGCCAGAAAGTACGCGCTTTGCGGAGCGTTCGACATCGATGGCACCTCAGACCCAGACACGCTCATGGGAACCGAGAAGCACGCCGAGAAGGAGCCGCCAGAGTTTGGCCAGTTCATCGCCAAGTGCAAGAGCTGCGGCACCTCCTACGTCTTCGAGAGCCGCCAGCAGTACGAGCAGTTCAAGGCGAACCCCGAGTGCTGCCCGTCCCCCGCATGGCAGGTCGTGTAGGCCATGCAAGACCTCTACGCCGAGCGCATGCAGCTCTTCGACAGGCTCATGGACGAGCTTCAGGCGCTGCGCAACAGCGGAAGCCAGTACGCCGAGAACGAGGCCGAGTACCGCAAGGCGCTGCGCATCGCGATTCTTGAGGAGCGATCCAAGGGAACGCCCGTGACGGTGATAAGCGACCTCTGCCGAGGCCGGGAGGACATAGCCGAGCTGAAGCAGCGCAGGGACTGCTCCGAAGCGCTCTACAAGGCGAGCCAAGAGGCGATAAACGTGTACAAGCTCAAGATCCGAACCGTCGACGAGGACATAAAGCGCACCTGGTCCAACGGGACGGGCGAAGGGAGTTACTAAATGTCGATCAACCGAGTGAACATCAGCGGCAACTTGACCCGCGACCCCGAGCTGCGGGCTACCCAGGGCGGCATGCAGGTTCTGGGCTTCGGCGTGGCCGTCAACGACCGCCGCCGCAACCAGCAAACCGGCGAGTGGGAAGACTACCCGAACTTCGTGGACTGCACGATGTTCGGCAACCGCGCCGAGAGCATGGGCCGCATCCTGCACAAGGGCATGAAGGTGGCCATCGAGGGCAAGCTGCGCTATTCGAGCTGGGACAAGGACGGCCAGCGCCGATCCAAGCTTGAGGTGATCGTGGACGAGATCGAGCTCATGAGCCAGAAGCAGGGCCAGCAAGCGCCGCAGGGATACCAGCAGCAGTACGCGCCGCAGCCCGCCCCGCAGGCGGCGCCGCAGCAGTGGAACGCGCAGCAGGCCTACCAGCAAGCCCCGACGGCACCGCAGGGCTACCAGCAGGCGCCCGCACAGTACGCGCCGCAGCAAGCGCCCATGCCGCCCGCCCAGGAAAGCCTGTACGACGGCGACATCCCGTTTTAGGAGCCATCGTGCGAGCGGAAATCGGCGGTGAAGGCGATGGCTGAGGAAAAGCGGATGAACTTCTACCGCACCTTCTACGACCTCACGACGCTTCTACCGGAGGCCGAACGAAGGAAGGTGAACACGGCCCTGCTCGACTACTTCTTCGAAGGCATCGAACCGAAGGGTTTGAGCGAGAGCGGAATGAAGGTTTTCAAGGGCTGCGAGGGGCGCATTTCGAAAAGCAGGACGAACGCCGCAAACGTGGCTAATCGGTACAGCGATTCGAAGCCTACGAACGAGCCTACGGAAGACGCTACGAACGATGCTGCGGAAGGGTCTACGAAACCCCTCCCAGATAGAGAAAGAGATAGAGAAGTAGATAAGGAAGGAGCTAAGGAGAAAAGGAAGGCGGCGCGTTTCCGCGCCCCTTCCCCTGCCGAGGTGTCCGAGTATGCCCAGCAATACGCCGCAACGAAGAACCTCGACCTCCGCGCCATCGACTTCGATCCCGAGTACTTCTGCGACTACTACGAGTCAAACGGATGGCATGTCGGCAAACAGCCGATGAAGGATTGGAAGGCAACGGTGCGCCGATGGCTGCGCACCTCGAAGCCCAAAAACGGCATTGCGAAGGAGGTGCCAGACGATGGATTTTCGGCCTACGACTGAGTGCCCGCACTGCGGCGCGACCCTCAAGGCCCGCACCACGCGGCTCGCTGGGCGGACGCTGTTCTGCGGCTACGAGCAGTGCGGCTGCGCGGGCGCCGAGGCCGAGCGCGAGAAGGAGCGCCAGGTCGAGGCGGAGGCCGCACGCAAGGCGGTTCAGGACAAGGCCATGCACGACTGGAAGCGCGCCGGCGTTCCCGAGCGCTACATGAGCCTCGACCACCCCTTGGCCGCCGAGATCGCCGACGGCATGAAGAACGGCCAGTGGGTGTACCTATGGGGCGACGTGGGAACGCGCAAGACCACGTGCGCCGCAGCCGTGGCCAAGCGCCTTGCGGGAGGCAAGCGGTCGGTGCTCATGGCCCCGATGTACCGCATCCTCGACGAAATCCAGCGCAGCTTCCACGACGGCGGCGACCCGCTCAAGCGCTACGCCGAGGTGCGCTACCTGATCGTGGACGACCTGGGCAAGCGCAGGCCGACGGGCTTCGTGCTCGACAGCCTTTTCAGCTTGATTGACCAGCGCTACTCCGCGATGCTGCCCACGCTGGTAACAACGCAGTACAAGCCAAGCGACCTCGTGCGCAGGCTCGCCGAGCAGGGAGACCCCGACACCGCCAAGGCCATCGTGTCGCGGCTCAGGGGCGGCGCGAGGGTCGTGCACTTCGACGGCCCGGACGGGAGGTTGCAATGATCCTCGATGCAGGGGTGCTTCGCGGCTACCCCAAGGAGCGAGCCGAGCTTTACGGCAAGCCTCACCTGGGGGCGCACTACACCCATGGAAAGGCCTACGAGGCGCTTTCGCCCCGATGCTGCGTCTGCGGCGGGCGTGCGGGAAGCGTCCACCACGTGGCGCACCGCTCTTGGGGCGAGATTTTCCGCCTGGTGACGCCGTGCGGCACCTGGGACTTGCGAAGCCCGCTGTTCTGCCTCTGCGGCAGCGGCACCACCGGATGCCACGACAAGTTCCACGGCGGAGCGCGGCTCAAGGCCGAGTGGCGCTGGCGGCATCCGGTCTACGAGGAGGCCTGGTGGACGGGCCAGCTGTTGCAGGTCTACGAGCCGCACAGCCCTGGCCTCTACGAATACGGATATTGGCTGATCACAGACCGTGACGGCAACGAGATGATACGTGAAGGGATGTAACCCATGGAGATCAAGACATGCGAGCAGTACGTGCTCGACCAGTTGGAGCAGGCGCGGGCTGAGCGCGATTGGCTGCGCGGCAAGCTTGAGCAGGCGCAGGACGAGGCAGAGGAGCTGCGCGGCAAGCTCATGGAGCGCGGCGAGCGCGATGCCTCGAAGGTCGAGCAGGCCATCCGCAAGGAAGGCCGCCGTAAGCTCTACCGCGACGGCACCGGCTACCGCACGAGCGTGGACGACGGCGGCAAGCTCATTCCGTTCTCTGACTGGTGCATCGAGCACGTCGGCTACTCAAGCCTGCGCTGCGGCATGACCAAGAGCGAGTTCATCGCCTATTTCGAGCCAGAGTTCCGAGAGGAGTACGACGAGCTGGTCAACGAGTGGAAGGCGGGCCAGGAATGATAGGGATCTACGAGCGCTCGCTTTGCCAGAGCTACGCGAGCGCCTACAGGGCTGGCATCAAGATCGGCGAGGCCGAGACGCGAGAGGACGCGCTGAAGCAGGTCGAGGCCATGACCGAGGACAGCTACCAGTGCTTCGCCGTCGACGATGACGGCACGTGCATCGACCTGACGGGCACATTCCCCGGATGCCTCGCGGGGGTGATGGCATGAGCTGCGAGTACTGCGAGGAAGGGCGAACCCTGTTCGCCAGTGCAGAGGGCCGCGCCTGCGACATCGACGACATATCGGTAGAGCGCCTGTGCGTGCTCGGCAAGGAAGGCCCCGCGAAGGAGCCGTACGTGATCGGCATCAGCCTCTACAACGGCGACTACTGCTACACGAAGGACATCAGCTACTGCCCGATGTGCGGCGCGAAGCTCGGAGGCGATGGCGCATGAGCAAGGTCAAGTGCATGCGCTGCGACAAATGCGGCGAGTTGATTATCGGCGACGACCCCCACGGCACGTTCCGTGGGGCGCTTTGGCCCAGCGAAATCGAGAGCTTCGACCTGTGCCGCGATTGCAGCGTTGAGGTGCAGCGGTTCATTCACGGGAGAAACGAGGTGAAGGCTCATGAAGATCAAGAACACGATCAGGGAGATTAGGAAGTACAGAACGCCGTCATGCATCAAGTGCATGCATTCGAGATTCAAGCCTTTCGACGGCACGATGATCTATTGCGCATGCCCGGCGTTCCGCGACTACACGGAGCGAATGAAAGGCGAGACCTACGCCATCGCGAAATCTCGCCTCGTGCGCGGAACCAGGTGGTGTCGATTCGAGCAGAAACCGCCAAAGGCCGAGGACGGTGACGAGTCATGAAAACCGTCGAGGCGCCGAAAACTATCGAGCCGTGGCGCATCATCTGCGCGGCCCAAAGCGAGCCCGATTACAGCGAAGAGCGCTACATGCTGATCTATGCCGGCGATAGAAGCGATGACTATTACGACAAAGGCTACATCTTGCTTGAGGGCTGGCACTGCTCCTGCTACGACTGGCCCGAGGTCGATTGGGACGCCACCCATTATGAGGAAGACGAGCTGCTGAAGATCGCCGACATGCGAAAGCGCAACCCGTCGGACAACGCCGAGCGCCGCTTCTTCATGCTCGTCGAGCAAGCATTGGGGGCGCACCAATGAAGTACGTCTCGCTTTTCAGCGGCATAGAGGCCGCAACCGTGGCGTGGGAGCCGCTTGGCTGGGAGCCTGCGTGCTTCGCCGAGTTCGACGAGTTCCCCAGCGCCGTGTTGGCCGAGCGGTACCCAGAGGTTCCGAATATCGGCGACGTTACCAAGATGAACTGGAAGAAGTACCGCAACAAGGTGGATCTGGTGGTTGGCGGAAGCCCGTGCCAGTCCTTCTCGATCGCGGGCAAACGGGAGGGGTTGCAAGGTGAGTCAGGACTCATGTTCGAGTACATTCGGGCGGTACGTGAGATACGTCCTCGATGGTTTCTTTGGGAAAACGTCCCGGGAGCGCTCTCAAGCGAGAATGGGGAGGCTTTCCGACAGCTCCTGTCCGAAATGGACAAGCTCGGGTACGGCCTGGCGTGGCGCATACTCGATGCGCAATTTTTCGGAGTGGCCCAAAGACGCCGCCGTCTCTTTCTTGTCGGACATCTTGGAGCCTGCCCCCCCGTCGGCGTACTCATTGAGCCGGAGAGCATGCGAGGGGATCTTGAATCGAGCGCGGAAAAGAGGGCGAGCCTTGCCGAAGAGGCTGGAAGAAGCCCTCGTAGCGCAGGCTTCAAGTACCACCAGGGAGCAGGCGCGGGAGGAGTAGGCGCGGAACCCGAGCAGTCCCCCACGCTAACCGCAGACTGGCACAACCCAGCCGTGTACCCCATCGACGAGCCGATAACGATGGCCGACCTCAACGCCAACACGGCGATCGGATACGACATGGTGGGCACGCTCAAGGTGGGCGGCGACGCGCCGTCGGTGTGCATATGAGCGCCTGCACGCTGCTCGTCCGCTGCGGATGCGCGGGTGGCGGCAAGGGCGCGTTGGTGAGCGATGAAGTGTCGCTCACCCTCTCCACCAGCAACACTCAGACGCTTTTCAGCGAGGAAGGAGGAGACATGGTTGTGCGAAGGCTCACGCCGCGCGAGTGCGAGCGGCTGCAAGGCTTCCCCAGTGATTGGACGAAGATTCCCTATCGCGGCAAGCCCGCAGACGAGTGCCCGGACGGCCCTCGCTACAAGGCGATCGGCAACAGCATGGCCGTGCCCGTGATGCGATGGATCGGCGAGAGGATCGCCATGGCCGAGGCGGGTGAGATCTCGTGAGCTGCGACCCGTATGAATGGACGTGCGCCCGATGCGGCAGAACGTACCTCAATCCGTTTTTCACGTGCTACCCGCGCGAATTTTGGAAGGACAACAAGAAGCGCGTCGGCGAGGTCTGCGAAAAGTGCCGCGACGAAATCGACTATAGCAACGTGCGAGAGGAGCAGAAATGAAGAAGGCGATGATCGTCCAGCCCATGAACGGGCTTGGCGAGAAGCAGATCGAAGAGGAACGAGCCAAGGCCGTTGCGGAGCTTGAGAAGCGCGGCTACGAGGTCGTTAACACGTACTTCAAGGACGGCCTCACGGTTCCGCCCAAGGTGGTGAACGTGCCGCTGTACTACATAAGCCAGAGCCTCGCGAAGATGGCCGAATGCGACGCCGTGTACCTGTGCGAGGGCTGGGAGAACGCCCGTGGCTGCAAGGTCGAGCGTGCCGCAGCCGTGGCCTACGACCTTGAGATCATCGGGTACGACCTCCCGTGTCGCGGTGATGCCTCATGAGCATGGCAGACTGCGAACCTCATAGCGGCTGGAACCTGCCGCCAGGCTGCTTCGAGGGAGACCCGAACGCGCCGTGGAACCGGGAGGAGCCTGAGCCGTGCTGCGAGTGCAGGTGGTTCAATCCCGCCGACGGAGACGACGGCGTGTGCGTCCTTGAACTTGAGGCCGCGATCGCCAACGAGGAGCTTACGGGCAAGAGCATGGCAGACACGGCTAACAAGGCCGTGGACTGGGCGCTCGATCATCTGAGGGACGGGGGCGAGATAGCTTGCGAGCACTTCAAGCCCTAGCCGCGCTTGCCGTGGCGCTGCTGCTGGCGGTGCTGTCCATTGAGCTTTACGCGATCCGCATGCTGGCGGCGGGGCTGGTGCTTCTGGCCCTGCTCGCCTGCTGGTAGGAGGTGGCGGATTGACTAACTTGGAGCGGTACTTCGGCACGCCCGAGGCCGCGATGCGCATGGAGGTGCGCATGATGCGCGACGGGCGGCGGTTCAAAATCTCGTTGAGCGAGTGCAACCCCTTCACCACGTGCGCGTTCGAATCGCGCTGGGTGCGGGACTTCGGCTCATGGGGCGAGTATCTGGACTGGCTCAAGGCCGAGTACGACGATGGAACCGTCAGGTGGGAGGACGAATGAGCCGCCCAGGATGCAACCGGGGATGTCTGCTCGTGATAGCGGCATCCCTGCTAATAGACGGACTTACGCTGTGGGCGGCGGTATCGCTGGCCCGCATGATCATTGGAGGATAGATGTTTGACGATACCTACCAGAACACGGTGGAACTTGGCAGCGTGGCAGTGTTCGACAACGTGGAATGCGGTAAGGCCCAGGCTATGAAAGTCTTGGAAGAGGCTGCGGAGGTCTTCGGCGTTTGGCAGAAGCTCGATAAGGACACCTTCAGCGATTCCAGCGACCTCATCGCCGAGCTTTGCGACATGATCCAGGCATGCTGCAACATGGCCGCTGCGGTCGGGTGCGACGACCTGCGCCTTGCCCTGTGGGACTGCGAGGATCGCAACCGCAAGCGCGGGCGCATAACCGGCATGGTCGATCGTGGGAGCCAGTGCACGCGCGAGAAGTGCAAGCGTTTCGTTTTCGTGCCCATTGAGGTGAGACAGAAGTCCAGCGACTCGTGGGAGGCGATCGAACACGATAGCGCGATGTCGCCGATCGGGTACTGCGAGCAGGTTATCGGGCAGGACATGGCAAACGTACATAACGTCACCGCCGGGATCATGATGTGCAAGCATCTGGTGAAAAGGTGCAAGGCGATGGGGGGTGCCGAATAGTGGCGCGCGCACAGAAGGTCATAACCTGGATCGTGCTAGTAGGCTCTATATGCGCCTGCCTGTTGCTGTTCGTCGGCCTCGTGTCGCTGCTGCTTAGGTGGATCATGTCTATATGGGGGATTTGCTAGCCACAACAAAAGGCCTCGGGGTATCCCCGGGGCCTTCCTGCTATCGCCTGTATGCGATCCCCTCGGCTATGGGCTTCTCTGCCCCTATGGCCTTCCCTAGGTCTTCCCTGGCATCTTTCAAGATCTTCAGGATCTCGGCCCACTGTTTCGGCTCTCGTGCTTCCATCGCTAGCCCTCCTCGTCGATCCTCGCAGTACCTGGCACGACCTCGCACCATCCGGTGTAGCCGTTCCGCCTGTGCCATGTGGTTATGGCGTCCTCCTCGTTCGCCTTGCTGCCTGCCCTGTGCGTCGAGTAGTAGCTGTGCTCCCTCTCGTAGATGCCGCCGCAGCCGCCGTCGAAGCCGCCGCTGTGTCTTATGATGCAAGTGTATCGTCTTGAGTTGCGCATTGCTCCCTCCTTAGTCGTAGGTGTCGAAAATGCTGGGTTCGCCGTCCCATAGGTAGAGATTTTCGCCCCCGAGAACGAGGGTCGGCATGTTCTTTGCCGCGCTGTAGTCGTGGATCTTGAGGCGTTTCCCCTCGGCGCTGGCCTTCCTGCCCATGATCGGGTCGTCGTCGATAAACTCACCGGGTACCGGCATGTACTCCCTTTCCCATCCCCAGGGGTCTGCGTGTCCCACGAACTCGGCCCTTATGGGCTTGATCGTGGCTGTTTTCGCTGTGGCCCTGGTCACCTGGTAGAAAAGGCCTTCCCTTGTGAATATGTCGCCCTGCTTGACCATGGTTTAATGCCTCCCTATGTGATCGTGCCTCGTGGTTTAATGCCTCGTTTCGTGATCGGGGCAAGGCCTCAAGCCCTGCCCCTGTGCTCACCTGCTAGGCTGTGAGAAGCCCTGCCCTCGGTGCATCCATGCGGCGGCTGCGCACCGCGTCGCGCCCCGCTGCCTGGCCCCTGCTGATGCTGTCCCTGTTTGTGGCCCTCGGGCCTCGCCTCGTGGATCGGCCAAGGTCTAGGCCCTCGAAGTAGTCGCTCACCTCGGACGGGCAGACGATCATCAGCTCGAAGCTCTGCTTCTCAAGCTCGGTTTTCACGCCGTCCACGAACCCCACGATGAAGTTCGAGTAGGCGTTGGGGTCGGTATAGGCGAAGTCCTCGTACTCGTGCGCCAGCTTGTCGCCCACCTCAAGCAGGTTCTGGTAGACGATCTCAGCCGCCTCGCCGTCGGCCTTCCATCCGACGAACACGTACTCGTACTTGCGGTCGGTCACCCTGCGCTGGTACACCCTACACCGGAAGTTGTCGGCGATCACCGATGCGAGGCTCGGCGCCCATGCTTTCGCGGTTCGCGCCGTGGCGGTCTCGGTCACCTGCTTCACCTCGTCGGCAAGCTCCCATTCCTCCACGTCGTTGTCCGCGATCAGGCGCTGGGCCTTGAGGGCGAACTGGATCGCCTCGGCTTCGTTGCAGCCGTTCTCCACGCTGTGCTCGCGAAGCTTCTTGATCTTCTCGATGATCTTCTGCCTGTCCATGTCTGCCTCCCATCGGGGAGGGGCCGCAGCCCCTCCCGGTCGTGTTTCGTTACTTCTCCCAGAGGTAGCCGAACTGATCGGCTATCCTCGGGATTTCGGTTACCTTCGCCGGCTTGAAATAGGCGTCGCGCTCGAAGAAGTTCATCCCGTACTTTCGGTTGATCTCCTCAAGCTCTGCCAGGTTGAAGTAGCCCATCTCCGGGAATGCCCCGAAGACGAACCCGAACATGTCCCCGCTCTCCTCGTCGTACTCGGTGGCGTAGAAGTCCCAGCCGTTGAGGCAGCTGAACCAGTGGCCGTATACCACGGTCTCGGACTTCTTTCCGTCCTGCGAGTAGAGGGGCGGGAGCTTGCGCTGTAGTTCTTTGGTCATGAGCTTTTGCATGGTATGATCTCCTGTGTGTGTTGGTTGAGGCCCCTTTTCGGGGCCTCTCCTTTAGGCTGCTTGCTCTGCCGGTCTGATGGGGTTGATCTCGCCGATGTTCCAATCGACGTTCTTGGCGTTTTGCCACTTGCCCTGATCGTCCAGGTAGTAGAAGCCGTGCTTCCCGAAGTACTTCCGCACTTTCAGGCTTCCTGCCTCCATGCCGTCGGCTATGACCTGCTTTCGAAGATCCCTTACCATGTAGATAATGGTCTCTTCGTCGCTGTTGGTCTTGAATGCCTCGGTAATCTGGGCCAGCCAGTTATCACAAGCCCTCATGATTTCCACCTGCTCGTAATCGGCTCGGGGGATCTCGTTTATCGGCCTGTGCTTCATGGCCTCCACTGTGTACCTTCCAAGGTCTGGGTAGGCCATGTACTCGTTAACAAGCTTCAGGGCTGTTGCAAGCTCTAGGCCATCCTTTCGGCCCTGTGAGCCTTTCCTGAAGTAGCCTCGTGCTCTCATGCCCTCGACAATTGCCAAAATCGTGTGGTTGCTTACCAGCTGACCACTCACCATCAGATCCAAGCTCTCTTGCTCTGCCATCTGCTTACCTCTCTTCTGTTTTGTAGGTGCCTGTCGGCTTCCTGGTGGCCTCTGTGGCCCCTGCTGACAGTTGATAGTATTGCACAATAGTTACTGTGCATAAGTGAGAATTGCACAATAGCTACTGGGCCACACAATATGCACACAATAATAAATGTGCTAGCACTTTAGCTACTGTGCTATAATCATGTGCAATAGTGATCAGATCTGAAGGGAGGGTGAATGACACCAACAGAGGCGCTTAGGGAAATGCTCGACCGCTCGGGCATGAGCATGTACGCGCTTTCCAAGGCGATGGGCAAGAGCCGCAACTACATCGGGAACACGCTCAAGCAAGGTTCCGACCTCGGAGCGTCCGGCCTGGCCGAGATGGCTTCTCACATGGGCTTTAAGCTCGTGCTCGACGGCTCGGGAGAGCCGATAGAGATAACCGAGAGGAGTGACGATGCCGACGATAATCAAGGGCCAGCCAACAAGCGCCGAGGTTAGGCGCAAGCTCAAGGAGGAGGGACGGCCCGTCGTGCTGTCCTGCTCGCTTGGCAAGGACTCGCTGGCAGCGTGGATCGCGCTTGAGGACGAGGGTATCGAGGTAGTGCCCATCTACTACTGGTCCATCCCAGGCCTTCCGATGGTCGAGCACAACGTGAAGACGATCGAGGGCGTTTTCGGCGTGAAGATCCACCAGTACCCGCATCCCAGGTGGTCGAGGACGCTCAACAACTGCGTGTTCCAAAGCCCCGAGCATTGCGACGTGATCGAAGCGGCGAACATGCCCGTGTTCGGCTACGACGACATGCGCCCGTTCATCCTGGAAGACCTCGGGCTTCCAGAGGACACGTGGTTCTGCGATGGCGTTCGCGCCTGCGACAACCCCTACCGCCGCGCGAGCCTCACCAAGCACGGCCTCATGAAGCTCACCACGCGCAAGGCGTCGGTGGTTGCCGACTGGACGAAATCTGAAGTGATGGCGGCGATCGATAGGCGCGGAATCGGCCTGCCGCCCGACTACGAGCTGTTCGGGCGAAGCTTCGACGGCCTGGACATGCGATTCATGAAGCCCTTGCGCGAGAAGCGCCCGAAGGACTTCGAGGTGGTCAAGCAGTGGTACCCGTTCATCGAGGCCGACGAGAAGAGGTGGGCGCACTATGGGCTTTAAGTTCGAGAAGCCGCAGGAGGCGAAGGCCGAGAAGAGGGCCGTTGAGGCAGCGCAGCTCACCGACCACCAGAAGGAGTACCGAGACCGCGAGAAGCGCGAGGAGAAGCGCTTCCAGATGGCCGTCGATTCCGGCTTCTGGATCTGCTTCTGCTTCCACGACCAGGCCGATAGGGACAAGTTCGCCGACCTGGTAAAGGCCGACGAGGACGGCTGGACTTACGGCGACGTCATCCGCCCCGTGTTCACCGAGCGAATCGGCTTGCAGAACAAGCGGCAGTTCAAGCCCAAGGAGCAGAAGGGCACGCCCGTGCCGAACCCGCTCGCGGGGATCGAGCCCACGGGTGACCTCGAAGCCGACAGCTTCGCCGAGGCGAACGCAATCCTCAAGGCTTTCCAGGCGATCGAGGTGAAGCCCTACTACGAGAACGTCTGGAGCAGCGTCTACCACGTTGTGTGCGTGTTCCGCGATTCAGACGACCTTGAGAGCTTCATCAGGGAGTACGCGCTTGCCAAGTACGGCGACCTGTACATGGACGGCTCGAAGATCCTTGGAGCCATGGGCGAATAGGCCAATCTCACGCGCATAGGAGAATCTAAGGCGACCTACGGGTCGCCTTTTTTGTTCCCGAAAACGAGAGGAGGCAGGCATGTTCGGTCGCATCCGTGCCGCAGCAGGCAACATCGCCAACCGAGTCCGCTCTGCGTTCAGCCGCAGCCGTGGCAGCTCTTCTGGCCGCTCCTCCTACTAGAGGGGGCACCCGGGCGCAGCGCTAGCCGTTGCGCCCTTTCCATCTGAAAACGACAACCGATAGAGAGGAGCTGAAATGGCCGCGAAGAAGGACAAGCCGACGCTGCCCGAAGACACAGACTGGCCCAAGGAGACCGTCGAGTGGTTCGAGGCGTGGCGCTCAAACCGTTGCAGCGACCATTGGGACGACCGCCAGTGGCAGTACGTCATGGACACGGCCATCGTCCACGCCCTCGTCTACGGCTCCAACGACTTCGGGGCACTGGCCGAGCTTCACAAGCGCCTGGCCTTCATGGGCCTCACGTTCGAGGACTGATCGCCGTGAACGACCAGAACCTCATCAAGCCCAAGAGGGATCAGACCGCAGAGCAGCGCAAGGCCGCAGCATCGAAGGCCGGCAAGGCGGCTGCGAAGAAGCGCCGCGAGAAGAAGCAGATGCAGGAGATAGCCAAGATCGTGCTGCACATGCCGTTCGAGGGAACGGACGCGCAGCTGGACGACTTGGAGGGCCTGAGCTTCGAGGACTACCCCGACCGCAAGCTCACGGTTTCCGAGATCTCGATCCTCAAGGTCGCCAAGAAGGCGATGCGCGGCGACATAGCCGCCATCCAGTTCCTGCGCGACACCGCAGGCGAGAAGCCCGTGGAGCAGATCGAGGTGTCCGCCGACATCGGGGCCGCTTGCGACGAGATCGGCAAGCTCATCGAGGCGAAGCGCAATGCCGACAAGGGCTGACCTGATCGACCTGGTGTACGACTGCCCCGTGGATATCGCCGTGCACATCGGATTCGACAAGCTGACGTCTTTGCACAACGAGTGGATCAAGGACATGGTTTTCGGCACCGACGACGAGACGATCCAGGCGCACCGTGGCAGCTTCAAGACCACGTGCCTAGGCATCTCGTTCGCGTTCATCATCGTGCTGTTCCCCGGCCTGCGATCCATGTTCCTGCGCAAGACGGACGACGACGTGGCGGAGGTCATGGCGGCCACGGCAAACGTGCTGCAAACCGACTACTTCCGCGGCATCGTGCGCATGCTCTACGGCGTGGAGCTTGAGCTTACGAGGGCCACGCAGTCATCCGTATCCACCAACCTCAAGCAGGGCGTGTCGGGCGCTCCGCAGCTGCTAGGCCTGGGATGCGGAGGGTCGCTGACCGGCAAGCACGCAGACCGCGTGTTCACAGACGACATCGTGAACGTGAAGGATCGCGTGTCGGCGGCGGAGCGCGAGCGCATCAAGCTGATCTACCAGGAGTTGCAGAACATCCGAAACCGTGGCGGGCGCATCTTCAACACGGGCACGCCGTGGCACAAGGACGACGCGTTCCAGCTGATGCCGAACATCCGCCGCTGGGACTGCTGGCAGACGGGCCTCATGAGCCGCGAGGAGATCGAACAGGTGCGGGCGAGCATGTCGCCGTCGCTGTTCGCCGCCAACTACGAGCTGAAGCACATCGCCGACGAGGACGCCATGTTCACCAACGCCAAGTTCTTCAAGGAGCCTGAGCTTCTGCGAGACGGCATAGGCCACATCGACGCGAGCTACGGGGGCGCTGACTTCACGGCCTTCACGGCCATATGCAACAGGGGCGGCATCTGGTACTGCCTCATCCGCATGTGGCACAAGCACGTGGACGACTGCCTGGACGAGATCATCGGGATTTGCAAGGCGCTGCGCATAGGCTCGATCCACTGCGAGATGAACGCCGACAAGGGGTACCTGCGCAAGGGCATCCTAAAGCGCGGCAGGCCGTGCGTGGGATACCAGGAGAAGGAGAACAAGTACCTGAAGATCAGCACGCACCTGCGCAGCGAGTGGCAGAACGTGCGCTTCCT
The DNA here is from genome assembly GCF_934632265.1 of uncultured Senegalimassilia sp. GTDB lineage: Bacteria > Actinomycetota > Coriobacteriia > Coriobacteriales > Eggerthellaceae > Senegalimassilia. The sequence goes on along the minus strand of NZ_CAKTYH010000004.1, from coordinate 23,615 downwards.
CGACTGCGACGAGTACCCGCTTGACGCAGAGGCGCTGAACCAGGTGCTCGACTACAACGAGAACGCCGCGCACGACGACATGCCCGACTCCCTGGCGTCCGCGATCAGGCAATGGGAGAACCGACCCGGCATAAAAACCTTCAAGGGGGGTATCTGATTTGAGCCACGAGTTCCATTCTTTCTACTACGACCAAATGCAGCGAGAGCCGTCCACCGACGACTTCCGCCTGCCCGCTGGAACCGAGATGACCGAGGAGCTGCTTCAGCGCCTGGTTGACGAGTTCGAGCAAGACCACAAGCCGCGCTACGAGTACCTGGACAAGGTGTACGACACGCACTACGCGATCTTCGACCGATCATGGCGCAAGAAGCCCGGCTACAAGCCGAACAACCGCCTGTCTGCCGACTTCTGCTACACCATCACGGACACGTTCGAGGGCTACTACATCGGCGTGCCCATGACGCTTTCGGTCAAGGGCGAGGACGATGGGCGCAAGAAGGCCGTGGAGGCGTTCATCGCCGACTATACGGCGAGAAACTTCCAGGAGGACGTGGACGCTGAATTGTCGGAGATGGCGTCGAAGTTCGGCCATGCCTACGAGATGCTGTACCAAGACGAAGAGGGCCTGCCGCGATCAATCGCGGTGTCGCCGCTCACGTCGTTCATGGTCTACGACGATTCCGTGCTGAAGCGCCCGATGTTCTTCGTCCGCTGGTTCTACGGCGATGACGGCGCTATCAAGGGCAGCTATTCCGATGCCCACGAGGTCGTGCCGTTCAGGCGCGGCGATGCCGGCTTGGAGTTCGGCGAGGCCGAGGGCCACAGCTTCGGCAGCGTGCCCGCCGTCGACTTCCGCCAGAACACCAAGGGGCGCGGCCTCTACGAGGGCGTGCTTTCCATGGTCGAGCAGTACAACGCCGTGCTTTCCGAGAAGGCGAACGACGTGGAGTACTTCAGCGACTGCTACCTCGTGGTCAAGGGCAAAGAGCTTACCGATGACGAGCTGGTGAACATCCGCGAGAACAAGGTGATCAACCTCTTCGGCGAGTCCTTGGAGGGCCTTGACGTGGTGTTCCTGGCGAAGCCCAACGCCGACTCCGTGCAGGAGAACCTTATCAACCGCCTTGAGCAGCTGATCTTCAAGATGGCGATGGTGCCCGACATCACTTCCGACAGCTTCGTCACCGCCTCCGGCATAGCGCTCAAGATGCGCATGATGCCCATGAGCAACCTCGCCCGCAAGAAAGACCGCAAGTTCAAGCGCGGCGTGCAGGAGCGCCTGAAGCTCCTAGCCGCCTATCCGTTGAGCCAGGGATTCAGCGGCGACGATTGGCAGATGGTCGATGTGACCATGCACCGCAACATGCCCGACGACTTACAGAGCGAGGCATCGGTTGCCGGGCAGCTCTCGGGCATCGTGTCCGAGGAAACGCAGCTTTCCGTGCTCTCCTGCGTGAGCGATCCCAAAGCCGAGATACAGCGCAAGCGCGACGAGCAGGAGGAGAAGGCCAACGCGGTGAGCGATGGCTATCCAACCAACCGAACGATCGAGACCAACCAAGAGGAAGGAACCAACGATGAAGGTAGCGACCTATAGCCGAGGCAAGCAGCTTGCCATCCGCGAGGAGCCGGGCGGCGAGATCATCGGCACCATGGGAAACATGACGGCGGCGCGGGTGGAGTCCGTCGCCGACGGCTGGGTTGAGCTGACGATGGGCGGATACGTGCGCGAAGACCTCGTGAGCATCTACGGCCTAGTCGATATGACCACCTACAGCATCAAGCAGCCCGAGACAGCGCCAAATGAACCACAGCAGGAAACGGATGCCGTCACGCCTGCCGAGCAGCCAGGCGAAACCGAAGCCAAGGAGCAGCCGGCAGAGGACAGCGGCGAGCTTGGCAGCATGAAGCTCAACGACCTGCGCGAACTTGCCCGCAACAGCGGCGTGAAGATACCGAAGAACGCCACCAAGGACAAGATCATCGAGCTGTTGCTTTCCAATGAGTAAGCCGAGCGACGAATACTGGCGCGAGAGGCGCGACGAGTTCTTGCAGCAGCTGACCAAGGACGAGGCCGACCTGTCAAGGCGGCTTTCCAAGGTCTACGCATCCGAGGCGGCGAAGCTCGACCGCATGATAGCGGCCTACTACGCCAAGTACGGCGAGGACAAGGTGATCGAGTACCGCCGCCTGCTGCAATCCATCAGCGCGGAAGACCACACGCTGCTCATGGAGCGCATGGACGAGTTCGCCAAGAAGTATCCGCAGTACGCCGACCTCATGCCTGTGCGCGAGAGCATCTACCGCCTGAACGAGCTTGAGGCTATCCAGATGCAGATACGCTTGCAGCAGCTTGAGATCGGCGCGATCGAGCAGGAGGAGTTCCGCAGGCACTTCGAGGAGCAGGCGCGGCGTGCCGCAAACATCGCCGCCGAGGAGCTGGGCTTCGGCAAGGAGTTCTACCGCTACGACTCCGAGGTCGTGCGTGCGACGGTCGGAGCTGCCTGGGCGGCGGGCGGAGACTTCTCGGCCAACATCTGGGCGAACCGCGAGAAGCTGGCGAGCTACCTCAACGACGACTTCTCAAAGCTGATCGCACGCGGCGCCTCGTACGACGAGATCTCGCGCGAGCTTCGCCAGAGGCTCAACCACAGCGGCGCGAAGACCGCCATGCGCCTCGTGTACACAGAGGGAACGTACCTTTTCAACGAGGCGCAGGCACGCGTGCACGAGTCGGAGTTCGACAGCTACGCGCTGTCGTGCATCCACGACGGCAGGGCCTGCGAGGTGTGCCGCGAGCTTGAGGCCTACCAGAAGCAGCACCCGGCGAAGTTCTCCGAGCGCATGCCGGGCACGAACTTCCCGCCGATGCACCCGTGGTGCCGCTGCTCGTACACCCTTGCGGTTGCCGACTGGGACAAGTGGATCGACGATTACGTTGCAAAGCGCGGCGGCGATTCGGCGACCCACGCCATGACGCTGCGATCAAACGCCATGGTTCGAGAACCCGCCACCACGTCCCTACTCGAATCGCTGCAACGCGCCGGCTCGGCGCTGGCCGGGCTTGATTTCAGGCTCAAGGGCCAGCAGTCGCTTGCGCGGAAGATCCGAACGGACTCGCACAAGCTCGACGTGAGCGAGAAGGAGGCATCCGATGGCATAAACGATGTGCTGCGCTACACCTACGTGCTGCCCGTGGAGTCGTTTGCTGACGAGTTCGCGCGCATCAGGCAGGCGCTTGAGAAGGCGGGCTATACTGTGGTCAAGGTCAAGAATACGCTCGGAGACGCGGCAAGCGCCTACCGAGGCGTCAACACCCAGTTCGAGACGCCCGACGGCTTCAAGTTCGAGCTTCAGTTCCACACGAAGCAGAGCCTCGACGTGAAGGAGCGCAACCACGCGCTCTACGAGGAGGAGCGGCTTGAGGACACCCCGCTTGAGCGCAAGTGGGAGCTTCGCCGCGAGATGGCCGACAACGCCGCGAAAATAAAGACGCCGCCGAATATCGAGGAGGTTCGCAAATGATTTACTACACCGACGACTCCCGCAGGCGCGTATCGCGCTTCGATGCGAAACAGATGGTGTGCGAGACCTACGATTTCACGCTCGGGCGCTGGGTATTCGACACAGAGGTGTTCGGAACGCAAAGCGGCGACCTATGGCTAGACGAGATTGGCCAGGAAGAGGCCGAGGCGATTATAAGAAAGCGCGACAAGGCGCTGCACCGATAGCAAACAGGCGAAAACCGAATAGGCATCTCACCCCAACGGCACAATCAAGGCCCCCAACACGGGGGCCTTTTCTTTTGCGTCAAGGAGGAGCCATGGAGATCGAATACATCACCCGCGCTGGGTGCCCGTCATGCGAGGCGTACCGCCGAGCGGTCATAGACCCGCTTTCCGAGGAGTACCCGGGGCGCGTGAGGGTTCATCAGGCATGGGACGGCCTCATGGAGCGGCTGAACAACGCCGAGCGCATCACCCGCGTTCCCATGGTCGTTGTAACCGACGGCGGGCGCGAGGTCATGCGCCTGCTTGAGATGCCAACGCTTGAGCGCCTTGAGGACATCCTGGAACCCGCCTGACGGGCGAATCTCACGCATGAAGGACACTCGCATGGTCAAAGACCGACCGAGCGTTGAGGTCGTTAAAAGCCACGGTTCGGGCAGGCGTGGAACCCGCTAAAAGCTACGGAAAACGTGCAGGCATGAGCCACGAGAAACCTTATGGAGGGTACGAAGCATGGCAAAGGACGGAAACCGACAGAAGTTCGCAGGAGTAGCGGGCGGAAACCTCACCCCGCCGCAGCAAGGCGACGAGGGAACCGAAGGCGCTGGCGAAGAGGCGGGCACCGAGGGCGAAGGCCCCGAAGGCGACCAGCAGGGCGCGGGTGAAGACCCGGACGACAAGGGAAGCAAGCCCAAGACGAAGGGCAAGACCTACACCGACGCCGACGTTGACGAGATCGTCAAGAAGCGCATCTCCCGCGAGCGCGCGCAGATCGAGAAGCAAATCCGCGAGCAGATCAAGCAGGAGGCCGACGACCAGCGCAGCGAGGCCGAGAAGCTTGCGGGCATGAACGACTTGCAGCGCGCGCAGTACGCGCTTGAGAAGGCCAACGCCGAGAAGGCTGCGCTTGAGCGCCGCATCAACCTGTCCGAGCAGATGGGCGTTGCGCGCGCCGAACTGAAGGCCGCAGGCATCGACCTCGGCGACGAGCTTCTTTCCATGTTCGTGACGGAGAAGGCGGACGACACCAACGCCGCGATCTCCAAGATCAAGGAGCTTTTCCCCAAGGCGGTAGACGCCGCAGTGCAGGAAGCGCTCAAGCGCCAGCCCCCCAAGGCGGGCAGCGAGGGCAAGCCCCAGTCCTTCGGCGCTAGCTTCGCAGCCGCATACAGCAACCGAATGAACGGAGGAAAGAAAGATGGCGCTCAATAAGGCGTTCACCTACGGCGAGTCCGAAAGCATCCTCGATTCCGAGGTGGGCATCGTCACCAAGACGCGAACCGCTACCCAGGCCATGGCCAAGGAGGTAGACGGTCGCAAGATCATCAAGGCCGGTGCGCTGTTCACCGGCACCGACGAGTTCGGCGTGTTCCTTGAGGACTACGACATGACGGACACCGACAAGTGCCCCGTCGCCGTGATCTTCCAGGGCCGACTCAAGGCCGACAAGGTATCCACCGAGGCCAAGGCCAAGAAGGCGGACTTCGCCGCCGCAGGCCTCTACCTCGTGTAAGAAAGGAGCAGCTTAGATGCGTCCCATTTCCGAGCTCATCACCGAGCGCGACATGCTCGACTTCTCGCAGGGCTTCAACGTCCAGCGAAACTACCTCGGCTCCCGACTGTTCCCGGATCAAAAGACCCAGTACATCGAGGCCGAGTACTCCCGCATCGTGGAGAACGGCAACCTTCCCACCGTGGCAATGATCCACGGCTTCGACACCGAGGCGCACATCGCCTCCCGCGTTCCGTTCGAGCGCGTCGTCACCGAGCAGCTGCTCATCAAGGAGAAGATCAACCTCACCGAGCGCCTGCGCCTCGTCACGCGCGGCCTCGACATGCAGATGGACTCCGTGCGCCGCTACTGCTTCGACGACGTTGCCCGCATGGCAGAGTCCGTCGTCGCCCGCGTCGAGAAGGCCAAGATGGAGGCCCTTTCCACGGGCAAGATGACCATCAACGAGAACAACGTCTCGATGGAGGTCGATTTCGGTGTCCCCAGCGACCAGAAGGTAGCCACCAAGTGGGCCGTCGCCGACGCCGACATCATCGGCGACATCGACAAGTGGGTGACCATCGCCAACGGCAAGGGCCAGACCCCCACCGTCGCAATCACCTCCAAGAAGGTGTTCTCCCTTATCCAGCGCAACGCAGCCGTGCAGAAGGCGATCTTCGGCATCAACGGTGCCGGCATCCTGCCGAGCCTCGCGCAGGTCAACAACCTGCTCGCGCAGCAGTTCAACGGCCTCACGCTGAACATCGACGAGGAGCGCTACGGCGTGATCGACACCGCCGCCGACTCCATGAAGGTTACCCAGGGCCGCTTCTTCCCCGAGGACAAGTTCGTCATGTGCTCCGTCGGTTACGACGGCTCCGTTGGCACCGGCCTTTGGGGCGTAACCCCCGAGGAGCTTGAGCAGGGCGGCGCGTTCGACGAGAAGCGCCAGGAGCAGTACGTCACCTGCGTTCGCTGGGACACCCAAGACCCGGTTGCCACGTGGACTAAGGCCTCCGGCCTGTTCATCCCCGTGCTTCCCAACGTCTACGGCCACATCATCGCCACCATCGACACGACCTCCGAGCAGGCGCTCGAAAATGGCGATCGCCCGGTAGAGGGCTAGCCATGGCATCCCTCGCAGACCGCGTAAAGGCGCGTTACCTGGAAGACGAGGCGGTGCCGGCAGACGCCGTTATCGAGGAGATGATCGCGACGGTATCAGACCGCCTGTGCATCCGTCTCAAGGTGGCCGAGCTGCCGCGCCTCGCCGAGTCGATCGCCGTGGATGCGGCGATCAAGGCCCTGCGCCTGCGCGGCTACGAGGGCAGCACCTCCGAATCTGCATCGGACGGCGGCAGCATGTCGAACTCCTTCGTTGACGACGTGCTGTCCGCCTATTCCGCCGACATCGAGGCCCTGCGCGATGCGTGCCATCCCAAGGGCATCAAGTTCATGGGGGCGCGGCGATGAGGTGGTACAGGGCGGCTGCGATCAAGCGCGAGCAAACGGGCACCGACGAGCTGCACAACCCCGTGTGCTCCGAGGTGTCCGCCTTCGACTTCTTCGTTCGCGTAGGCCCGTGGCACAAGGTCAAGGCAGACAACGCGGGCAACGCCTACGACGGCGTTACCCGCTCACTGCTCACCAAGAGGCCCGCAGCAGACTTCGGCGGAATGTGCGCGGTCGAGGTGAAGGGCCACGCCTACGAGCTGGCGAACGTATCAGCGGACGGCGATACGACCGTCCTCACCGTGAAGGGGTTCAAGCCATGGGTTTTGTGATCCAAGACGTGAACGACCTCGCGGGAAAGCTGAAGCGGCTTTCCTCCGTGCGCTTCGATGCGGTCATCACGAAGAACATGGCCCAGATCTTCAACCGTGGCAAAGCCGACGGCGGAACGCCCGTATCGACCGAGAAGACCAGGCCGGGCGGGCCGCACGGCGAGCTGCGCATGTCGCTGGGCCACTCGGGAGACACCGTTGGCTACACGAAGAGCTATGCGCCGCACGTCGAGTACGGCCACCGAACCGTGAACGGCGGTTACGTGCAGGGCCAGCGGTTCCTCAAGCGGAACGTGGACACGCAGCGCCCGATTTTCAAGCAAGACCTGATCGACCAGCTGAAGAAGCTCTAAGGAGGAACGATGCCGCGAGCAGTGCAGCGCCTAAGCCTGGCCGTGTTTCTCGGTTGCCTCATTGACGCGATCGAGCAGGGCACCGGCACGAAATGCTACGACAGCCCCGAAAACAGGGCTTCTCCGCTATACAGCGTGGAGCTTCAGAACACGCAGCCAGAGAACACCAAGACCATGTACATCGACGCGATCAGCGTATGGGTTCACTGCATAAGCGAGCCTATGCGCCCGTACAGCAACGCAAAGGTTCTCGGCATGATCCAGCGCCTTGAGCAGGCGCTTGCGGATGGGTTCGAGCTGCCCGAACCGTTCTCCCTATACCGCACGACCTTCGACGGCGTGCAGACGCTCAAGAAAGACGAAACCGACGAGGGGCACGCGATCGTGGGGGTAACCTTCCGCGTTTGCTACGGCCTCCGCGTCAAATAACGAGAAAGGGGCCGCAATGGCTTCCGTTACCGACAACAAGCTCGTTGGGTGCGACTTCGACTCCGCCACCGCAAAGGCGCTCAACGGCAACGACATCGTGGCGCTCGTGACAGACAGCACGGGCGCGAACCTTCTGGCCGTGGCGGGACAGCAGGGGCTTTCCTTCAACCTCAACCAGGACACCACCGAGGCGGCCACCAAAGACGACGCCATCGGCGGTTGGAAGCTGCGCTTCGCCAGCAACAAGGACTGGGACGCGTCCATCGACGGCCTCTACTCGCCCGACGACGAGGCCACGAAGATGGTCGTCAAGGCGCTCGCCGACGGCACCTACCTCTGCCTGAAGATCTGCAAGCGCATCCGCTCAACCGCGAACACCAAGTACGTCCCCCTGCGCATGGGCCTGGCGATTGTCACCTCCGACACCTTCGAGGCGCCGAACGACGACAACACCACCTATTCCATGGAGTTCCAAGGCTCCGGCAAGCCGTGGCTCTACGAGACCGCGACCGAAGACCAGATCACCGCAGCGACCGTGACCGTCACCAACGACTAAGGAGCACACGAATGGCAGAAGAGAAGGATTTCGACGAGTTCATCGAGGGCAACGAGTCCGACGAGGAGCTGGAAGACGCCCTCGAAGATTCCGTCAAGGAGGAGTTCAAGGGAGAGCTTGAGCAGGACATCGAAGAGATGGAGCGCGCAACGTTCACCGTCAAGGGGCGCGAGTGCGAGATCGCCTTCACGCGAAAGCGCATCGACCTCTACGAGGAGCGCCACACGCCCATCATCGCCTCTTTCTACAAGAACGACGGCATGTTCACGTTCAAGGAGCTTTCCGCCATTGCCGGCTACGGTCTGAAGCTCGTGGGCGGCGGCTACTTCATCCCGAACAAGGGCGAGGAGATTGTTAACAAGCTGATCGAGGCCAACGGCTACCCCGCCGTGTACCAGGCCGTGATGCTGGCCCTTCAGCGCGACTGCGCTTTTTTATTCATGGGCGCACAGAACGCGCTCTCACTCGCCTAACGGGCTTCGAGTACTTCAAGACCGTTCAAAAGCGCGGCGAGGATGCCGAAGACGCTGCCCTGTTCCACAGGGAGGCCGATTTCGCGTTCTTCGCCGCGCGTCTCGGCTGGGACTACGAGCAGTACGCCCAGCACACGCCCGTCCAGCTCATGTTCGTGCGCAAGGAGCTTGAGACCGCGACGGTTCGCGACTCCAACCTGCTCAAGGATGCGGTTCAGGTCGCCGTAGCCAACTGCCTTTCCAAGAAGACCTACAAGCTCTGGCAGAAGCGCAACGGCGAGTTCCGCGAGACGGACTTCACCCACGCCGAGATCGACGCCCTGAAGGAGCAATACCGCAAGAACCCGCCTTGGACGCCATGGGGAGGTGCGAAACCGAATGGCTGATTACGTTCTATCCGCAAAGGGAACCTACAACGGCTCCAACATGGACGGCGGCCTCGACAAGTCCGCCTCCAAGCTCAGCGGCCTCAAGGACACCGCCAAGTCCGTAGGCTCGCAGGTTGCCGGCTTCTTCGCCTCAAGCTTCGGCAGCGTTGGCAAGTCCATCGCCACCGCGATCGGCACGGTGACCGCAGGCGTCACCACGCTAGCCGCCACGGGCGGCATGAGCCGCGCCCTCAACATCGAGAAGGCGCAGGCCATGTTCAAGGGCATGAAGCTCGAATGGGGCGACTTCTACCAGACGATCCAAGATTCCGTAGATGGAACCGCCTTCGGCTTCGACACAGCAGCGACGGCTGCGGCTCAGCTGGCGGCTTCCGGCGTTGCGGCAGGCTCCGACATGGAAAAGGCCCTCAACGGCTGCGTCGGCACCGCCGCAACGTTCTCTCAAGACCTCGGCGACCTCTCGTCGATCTGGGCAAAGGTTGCCGCCAACGGCAAGCTCTCGGGCGAGCAGGTGGCCCAGTTCACAGACCGAGGCATCAATGCGATCTCCGTGCTATCAACCTATCTCGGCAAGTCCTCCGACGAGGTTTCCAAGATGGTCACAGCCGGCAAGATCGACTTTCAGACGTTCTCCGACGCCATGTACGCGTCTTTCGGCGATTCCGCAAAAGCAGCCAACGAGTCGTTTACCGGCTCCATGGCGAACATGAAAGCAGCGCTTTCCAAGATCGGCCAGGACTGGATGACACCGCTCAAGGACTCCGCCATCCCCGTGTTCAACTCCATCCGTGGGGTTCTCAACTCGTGCCGCGCGGCCATCAAGCCGCTTTCCACCGCTTTCGGCGAGTTCTTGGGCGTCACCTACGACGCTCAGGGCAACCTCACGCGCACCGGCGGAGCAGCCGAGAAGCTTTGCACGTTCCTCGACGGGCTGGCCGAGAAGATCAAGGGCGTTGACCTCTCGCAGCTCGGAACGGGCGGCAAGATCGCAGCAGCCGCTCTGGCGGGACTTGCCGCCGTGTCGTTGGGCGGGCTTATCGGCCAGATCCCAGTTCTCGGCGCTTTGGCAAACTCGCTCACGGGCGGGATTATTCCTGCAATTAAGGGCGTTGCCACAGGCTTTGCGGCGCTGAGCGCACCTGCCGCCGTTGCCGTTGCCGCCATCACTGCATTTGCGGCGATCTTCGCTTACAGCATGGCCACCAACGAGGCGTTCCGAAACCAAATCATCGGCATAGCATCCAGCATCGCGTCATCGCTTGCCCCCGCGTTCCAGTCGCTCACCGGGCTTGCCGAACCGCTCCAAGGTCTCTTTGCCGCCGCCGTTATCGTTGTGAACAGCTTCGCGCTCGCACTTGGCGGCCTGGTAGCTGCGGTGGCCCCTGTGATCGCCACCATCGTTTCGGGACTCGTGCCAATCATCAGCACGATCATAGACGTGGTGGGCCAGATCGCGCTCGTGATAACAACCACGCTCTGCCCGATCATCCAGCAGATTACCGACCTCATAACGGCGAACATGCCCGTTATCCAGGAAGTAATCACTGGTGTTCTTACGGTGATCCAGACGATCATCAGCACGGTTCTGCCCGTCATGGTCGAGATCTTCAGCTCAACCATGACCGCCATCCAGGCCGTTATCGACGCCGTTTGGCCGTACATCTCCGCAATCGTCACCGCAGCGATGAACGCCATCCAGGCGATCGTGACGATCGTCCTCGGCATCATCAACCAGGACTGGGGCAGCGTGTGGAACGGCATCCAGGCGCTCGCTTCGAGCGTATGGAGCATCATCGAGAACATCGTCAACGGCGGTGTTGCGTTCATCCAGGCGGTCATCACGAACGGCCTTGCGCTGATCCAAAGCGTCTGGGATTCCATCTGGTCGGCGATCGGCAATCGGCTGACGAACCTCTGGAACACGATCAAGTCCGTCGTGCAGGGCGGCATAAACAACGTCAAGTCGTTCATCTCAAGCGGCCTCTCGACCGTGCAGAGCCTTTGGAGCTCGGCGTGGAACACCGTGCAGGGCATCCTCAACAACGCTTGGAGCGGAATCACCAACGGCGTTTCGAGCGGCATCAACTCCGTGGTGAGCTTCGTTTCCTCGATCCCCGGACGAATCGTAGGCGCTCTCGGCAACCTCGGCTCACTGCTCTACAGCGCCGGCAGCTCCATCGTGAGCGGCCTGCTCAACGGCATCAAGTCGACTATCGGCGGCGTCTACGACTTCGTGTCCGGCATCGCCGGAACGATCGCGAGCCTGAAAGGCCCGAAGCGCAAGGACTTGAGGCTCCTGATCCCCAACGGCGGCTGGATCATGCAGTCGCTCGAAACGGGCCTCAAGAAGCGCTTCGAGGGCGTGAAGGACACCGTTTCGGGCTTCGCCGACGAGCTGAGCATGTCGTTCGGCGGGCCTGATGTCACCTACGAGACCGGAGCCGCAGCCGCAGTCGGAGCGGTGGCCGGCGGCGACACCTATTACATGACCATCGACGGCAACACGGCAGACGCAGACATCGCGGTGGCTAACGCCATCGACGTGCTGGTATCCGCCGCACGCCGCTCTTCCACGGCGAGGAGGTAGACGTGGGAACCTATACAAGAGAGATCCAGATCGCGGGGCTCAACCGCTGGTATTGCGGCTACATCTCGGTCGATGCGGTGAACACCGTCAATGACACCACCTCGCGCATCACAGTCACCGCCGCGCTCGAAGACAAGTACGCCGCGCAGTACGGCACGCACTATGACGTAATCGTCAACGGCGTCACCTACAGGTCGCGCGACGTGCTGCTCAACAACTACGGCAACTGGGCCACGCGCGACGCCGTGACCTTCACCGTGGACGTCGGGCGCGGAGCCAGCGGCTGGAACTGCTCCGTGCAGATCCACGTCTACGGCAAGACGTACAACAACTACTACGGCAGCGCGGGCGGCGACGCCTGGGCAACGGAGTACGCTTGGATTCCCCAGCGCGGGTACTCGCAGCCGCATCCGCCCAGGAATCCGAAGCTTGCTCGCGTTTCCGACACCTCGCACAAGATCACGTGGGACGTCGATTACACGGGCATGGACGGCGCATACCCTTGGGCTGGCGTGTACGTCGATCGACGCACCGACGACGGCTCATGGGTCAATATCGCCGACGTGTCGTGGGACGTGACCAACTACACCGACAACTCCACGAAGCCGGGCCATAAATACGAGTACCGCCTTTGCGCCCACGGCCCTGGCGGCAATTCCACGCACGTGTCCTGCGGAACCGCCTACACCACGCCCTCCGCGCCATCGCGCGTGGAGGCCGTTAAGGCGGGCGCCACCGAAGTAACGCTTCGCGTCTACGGTGCTTGGACATATGCAGCCGCATGGGACATCCAGCGCTCGACGGACGGCGGCAGCACATGGTCGTCCATAACGGCCAGCACCGAGGGTGAAGACCCCGCTTGGCTCGACCTACACGACAAGGCCGCTCCTGCGGGAACGGTCGTATACAGGGTCAGGGCCAAGCGCGGAAGCCTTGCCTCCTCGTGGGTCAAATCGAACTCCGTCACGACGATCACGCCGCCGCTCGCCCCGAAGGTGACCGCAAGCTCCGTCGTGCCGACCGGAACAGCGGCAAGCGTGGCATGGGTGCCCAACCATCAGGACGGCTCGGCACAGACCGCCGCGCAGATCGAGTTCAGCGGCCCAGAGACGATCACCAAGTCGTACACGACCGCCAAAAGCGCATCCGTGGCGCTCGCGAAAGGCAACTGGAAGGCGCGCGTGCGCACCAAGGGCCTCCATGCCGATTGGGGCGCATGGTCTGGATATGTGGCGATCGTCGTCGCCGACTACCCGCAGTGCTGGGTGGCATCGCCCGCCACCGATGGCATCCTGATCGACCAGGTTCCGCTCACCGTAAGCGTGGCCGCGTCCGACGAGACGGGCATCGCCCAGGCAACGCTTTCCCTTGCCGAGGTCGGCGGCGCAGTTGTCGCCACCGCAGACGTCACGAGCTTGCAGCCCGTGCAGTTCGGCAGCTACGCGACCATCAAAAACGGCATCGACTACATGCTCACGCTTGTGGTCGTCGGCGGCTCCGGGTTGTCGAAAACCGCCACGCGCCGATTCAGGACGCATTGGGCGGAACCTGCGACGCCGGTGGTCACCGTTTCCTACGGCGACGACCTTACATGCCACGTGAAGGTCGAGAACGGCGTTTCAGCCTACAACGTCGAGGAAACGACGCTTATCGGCCCGATGACCTACGACGAGGACAACAACGAGCTTCCCATGTTGGGAACGATCACGTGCGATGGCCACGAGCTTGTGCTTGGCAGCGCATCGAAGTGCGAGAGCTTCATCGTCGAGCGAATCTACGACGATGATTCAAGCACGCTGGCAAGCGGCCTGCTCGATGCCCAGGAGACGATCGACCGCGTTCCGCCGCTCAATGCGGACATGAAGTACCGCGCAACAGGCACGGCCGCGAACGGAACGTCTGCGTATGCCGAGATCGACGCGAAGCTGCTTGCGAGCTGCATGGCGCTCAATTTCGGGCAGGATGCGTCAACGCTCATCAAGATGGAGCTTGATGCGGGCTACTCCACGTCTGCGGCGCGCAGCTACAAGAGCTACCACTTCGCCGACGGCGGGGAGAACGGCGGGCTTCCGATGTCGTACCTGCTCGACGAGTGCGACCTTGCCACATCCGCCTCGTGCCTTTTCCGCCGCGACGGCCACGACGCCTTCCGACGCGCCATGAAGAGCCAATGGCAGGGCTGGTGGCGCGGCCTCGCTGGCGAGCGCGCCTTCGGAGCGATGACGTTCAGCGAATCGCTCAAAGCGCCGGGGCTTTGGTCGGCATCCGTGAAGATAGAGCACGACGTATTCGAGGAGCCGAACAATGCCTGATTGGAAGAAGCGCTTCGCATCGTCCTACCGCTACATGCGCGTAGACCGCAAGACGAACCTAGACGTCGAGCGGCTTAGGAACATCTGCAACGGCGGGACGATCGAGCGCAACCTGGATACCAACTACGAGACGGGCAAGGTCAGCTACAAGGGCGCGCTAGACCTCGGGAGCGACCTTTTGCGCGTGTACCTTGAGGCAGCGTTCCCAGATGGCTCTATTCACCTTGAGCCTCTTGGAACCTTCCTCGTGTCAACGCCGAAGCGCCCGATCGGCCAGGCGCTGGCCGAGGCAGACCTTTCCGGGCGATTGGCCGAAGTTGACGAGGACGAGTTCGACCAGCCGAGATCGGTTCCCGCCGGCACGAACGCCGTTGACTATGCGGCGAAGCTGCTGCGCGAGGCCGGCCTTGAGGTGATCGCCGACCAATCGGACTTCAAGCTCACGACGGCGTGGGTGGTCGGAGCGATCGGAAACGGAGAGAGCAACTACCGAACCCGCCTAAAGGCTGTCAACGCGCTTCTCGCGGCGGCTGGGTTCAGCTCCGCTTCATGCGACCCGCTGGGCCGAGTGCTGCTGCGGAAGTACATCGAGCCCGACAAGCGAGCGCCAACCATGGTCATGGAAGAGGGCAAGGGCGCACGCTTCGTGGACGACGGCACCGAGGAGTTCGACAAGTCGAAGGTAGCGAACGTCGTCCATATCGACTACTCGACGAGCGACGAGAGCATACGCGGCACCGCCATCGACTCCGACCCGAACAGCGAGTACTCGACCGTGCGCCGTGGCTGGCGCAAGGCGGTTTCCTACACGCGAAGCGAGCTTCCTCACGGAAGCACAGCAGCCGAGCGGCAGGCAAACGCGAATGCCGAGGCGCAAAGCCTGCTTGCCACAGAGCAATCGGCTATCCACCGCCTAACGGCCACACACATCTACGCGCCCGTCGGCATTTCCGACGCTATCGACGTGCGCTGGCCAAGCGAGGGTATCAGCGGGAACTTCGCAATCAGGAAGCAGACTCTCACCCTCGTGGGAGGATGCCCGATGGAATTGGAGATGAGACGCTTTGAACGTTAACGACATAAGCAACGCGGGCGACATGCTCGCCGAGCTTTTCACGCCGAAAGGCGGCTCGGGCCATTCCATGGGCTTCGCCACGGTCAAATCGATATCCGACGCGAAGGTTACCGTCTCGATGTCGGGGGCCACGCTTTCCGGTCTACCGATGACCACTGGCTGTTCAAGCGCCAAGGCAGGCGACCGCTGCATTGTCGAGACGATCGGGCCGCAGGCCATAGTAACCGGAATCATCGCGAAGTAGAGGAGGTGCGATGGCAGACGAAACGCAGATCGCGGCGTTTGTCCTCAACGAGAACGGCAACATCGACCGCGTGAGAACGACTGACGGCTCTATTTACCGCATCGAGTCAACGCTTGCCGTGGAGGCGGCGGAAGAGGCAAAGACAGCAGCCGCCAACTGCAAGACCATGACGGAAAGCGCTGAAACGGCCGAGAAAACGCGCGTGTCAAACGAGAACGCTCGGAAAACGGCTGAGACCGAGCGCGGCAACAACGAGACAACCCGCAAGAACAACGAGACGTCGCGCAAGAACGCCGAGACAACACGTCAAGACAACGAAACTGCGCGAAAGAATGCCGAAACCACGCGCCAGAACAACGAGACGAGCCGATCGAACGCCGAGATCGAACGCAAAAAGGCCGAAAGCCAGCGCCATGACGAGCATATCGCCGACCAACAGGCATCGAGCAACGCGACCTCGGCGGCAAACGGCGCGGCATCGCGTGCTGACGCGGCGGCCAACCAGGCGTTGCAGATCGCCAACTCCGTTGCGCAAGGAAGCGCGGGCGATTCGGACATCGCGGCGCTGCGCGAGCAGAACGCGATCCTGGCAAACATGCTCGCTGAGTCGAGCGGCAAGTTCGTGTTCATGGACGGCACGGTGTACGCGCCGTCTTCAAAGGCAACGTTCGAGGACGGAACCGTAAAACTCGGTTCCTCCTGCACGGTATCCGGCACGACCATCGTGCTCGCATAGAAAGGAAAACGAATGGCAAACGTAAACGCCGAGCGCTTTAACGTGAACGGGGTGAGCCATGAGATCATCGACTCACTGGCCCGCACCAACGCCACCACGGCTCTCAACAACGCCGAGTACAACCGACAGGGCCTGATCGGCAAGTACCCGGGCCAGTCGCTCGCAACGCTTCTCGCGGGCGAGGTCTCCGGCTCCGTCACCATCTACGACGCGCTGCACAAGCGCGTGCAGGCCGCGAACTTCAGCGGCATGCGCGTGGGCGACTACATCGACGTGCCGCTCGTGAGCGCGTCAAACGTGGCGGCCCAGCAGTCCGTGCGTTTCCTTTTGGCCCACATCGACCCGTACCTGTACTGCGGCGACAACAGCAAGGGGCACCACATCGCGTTCGTGGCGTCCGCTCCCGTGTCCGTGGCCAAAACCGTGACCGGCGTGGCCAACGACAGCTTTCTGATGTGGAACACCACCAACACCAACCAAGGGACGGCCGAGACCAAGAACCCCTACCTGGGGAGCAACCTCAAGGCGTGGGAGACGGCCTTCGAGGCGTGCCTGCCCGAGGGCCTGACCAAGTACCTGCTCACCCAGCGCGTCCTGCTGGAGGAGAGGTACAGCGCGAGCGGGGCGCTCACCGACTCCAACAACTGGAGCTGGCAGGATATCGGCAAGGTGTGGTCCCTGTCAGAGATGGAGGTGTACGGCTGCCCAGTGTGGGGCACCAAGGGCTACAGCGTGGGCTTCGACTGCCAGTTCGACCTGTTCCGCGATACCGCGCACCGCTTGAACGGAACTCGGTACTCTTGGTGGCTGCGTTCCGTCATGGGTGGCTCCTCGTCCTACGTGTGCTACGTCTACGATAACGGCAATGCCAACTACAACTCGGCGACGACCACCTGGGTTCGCCCCCGCCCCGGCTTCCTCGTCGGCTAGCCAGCCGAGTGCTCTATACTTCTCTTTCGATGCGACCGCCTTGCGCGGTCGCATCCCTGCCCGCGCAGCGGGCCGTTTTTTTCGCCACTATTTCCGGGAGGTGCCATGAGCGGCGTCTACCAGCGAAACCGCGAGGTGTCCGAGTACAAGTTCTTCACGCAGGCCATCGCCATCCGCGTGGAGGTCAACAAGCTCATGGCCTCCTCGTCGGTCGTGCCGAAAGCCTACAGGCTGCTGAACGCAGTCCCCACGGTGGAGACCGCGCGCAGCATCGTATACAACGTCAACCGCGCCGACTGCTTCTACCCCAACAGTTCGTTCAACGCACTTGAGCGCAAGCGTTACCTGACGCTGGCGATAGCCGACTGCGAGCAGCTGATGCTCGACATGCAGTGCCTCATGGACATAGGCCTGCCCGTGAACGCCAACCGCTTCGAGGCGCTGGCGGGCATGGTCGATGAGGAGATCAAGCTGCTCAAGGGCGCGCGCAAGAACGTGCGCGTCACCGGCAAGAAGTCGACAGAGGAGCGCATAGCCGAGGCCGAGGCCGAGCTAGAGCGCCTGCGTTCGCTATAATGGGCGGCGGTCCCGTCTTGTATATCGGTACAATTGGTGGCTGCGTTCCGTCATGGGTGGCTCCTCGTCCAACGTGTGCTACGTCAACAATAACGGCAATGCCAACTACAACTCGGCGACGACCACCTGGGTTCGCCCCCGCCCCGGATTCCCTTACTGCCAGACCGAGTAGGCCAACGGGCCGAAAGCAGAGCGCGGAGAGGAAGGAAGGCGCGACCATCGGGCGCGAGCCCGTAAATACGCACCCCGCGAGGGTGGCCGGACGCTGCTTGCATGGCGCGGCGCTCCGTGGCTTCGCCGCGTTTCATGGCCATACCTCAAGCGGCTGCCAGAGCCACATTGAAAGCCGTGCGGGGTGCCTTCTATGAACTCGGAGCAAAGGCGGGCCGCACGCCGGAAGCGCCGCGAGGAGAAGCGCGCCAGGGCCAAGGCCGAGCGCGTCAAGGCGTGCACCCTTGAGACGGTGGCCGACCTCAACAGCCTGTGCAAGGCTTCCAAGCAGGCCGCGCGTGGCGTCATGTGGAAGGCCTCGACGCAGCGGTACATGAAGGACTACCTGCGAAACGCCGTGAAATCGCGCCAAGACCTTTTGGAGGGCCGCGACATATGCCGGGGTTTCATCCGCTTCGACCTGTGGGAGCGCGGCAAGCTGCGCCACATCAGTGCAGTGCACTTCCCCGAGCGCGTGGTGCAGAAGTCGCTGTCCCAGAACGCCCTCGTGCCCGCGATAGTCCCCACGCTCGTATCCGCGAACTCCGCCAACATCAAGGGGCGCGGCACCGACTACGCCCTTAAGCTGCTCAAGCGCCACCTGGCCGACCACTGGCGGCGGCATGGGCGCGAGGGCTACATACTGCTGGGCGACTTCTCCGACTACTTCGCGCGCATTGCCCACGAGCCGGTCAAGCGGCAGGTGGCCGACGCGCTGCTCGACCCGCGCGTGGTCGCCCTTGAGCACCGCCTGATAGACGCGCAGGGCGAGGTCGGCCTGGGCCTGGGCAGCGAGCCAAACCAGATATGCGCGGTGGCGCACCCCAACCGCATCGACCACTACGTGGCCGAGATGCTGCGCCCCGAGGCCTACGGGCGCTACATGGACGACTTCTACCTGATCCACGAGTCCAAGGAGTACCTGCAAGTGTGCCTTCTGCTGATAGAGCACGAGTGCGCGAAGCTCGGCATCGCGCTGAACCCGCGCAAGACCCGCGTGGTGAAGCTGACGCGCGGCTTCACGTGGCTGAAGAAGCGCATCTTCTACACCGAAACGGGCCGCATCGTCATGAAGCCGTGCCGCGACTCCATCACGCGCGAGCGACGCAAGCTGAAGAAGATGGCCCGCATGGTGGCCGAGGGGGTCATGACGCCCGAGCAGGTGCAGCAGAGCTACCAGAGCTGGCGCGGCGGCATGGCTCACTTGGACGCGCACCGCAGCGTGCTGGCCATGGACGCGCTGTACCGCAGCCTGTTCGAAAATCTCGCGGGGGGGGGGTTGCTCAATGCAATCAAGCCCGAGAGACGATTCGGGCGGAACGCCCTCGCCATAGCGGAAGGGCGGCAACTCAAAACGGCGGCCTAGACGGGTCGAAAACGAAATAACCAAGACAGCGAAGGCGTGCTGCGGCGCGCCTTCTTTCTTCGCGCCCGCCCAAACGGCCAGGCAATCTCACGGCGCTAATACGATGGCGGCACATTCCCCGATAAGGAAGGAGTCCGCATGGACACTGAGGAAGACATGCCGCGCCCCGACGAGCTTCGAGACGGCACCCTGGCCGAGGTCAACGCCCTGCGCGACCTGCTGTCGCAGATCGGCGACCCCGACGCGGCGCACGACGCGGGCGTTATCGACGATGACGAGTACGTGGAGCGGAAGGCGCGAAAGCTCGCCTACACCTCCGCGCTCGCCGCCTACGCCAACGGCGAGGTGCCCGACCTCCCGGCGCTGCTCGAACAGATGCGCGAGCAGGCGTCCCAGCCGACGCAGACCGAGACCAACACGGCGAACATCGACTACCTGCTCATGACCGTGGGAGGTGACCAGTAATGGCTACGAAGAAAACCGTTGAGCATTCCAAGCACTTCGCGAAGGTCAAGAAGTACTACGACAAAGACCTTTGGAGCAAGGCGCGCGTCTACAAGGCTGTCGAGTGCAAATGGATCACCGCCGACGAGTACAAGGAAATCACCGGCGAAGAGTACACGGGGGCTTAGCGTGAACGACCTCGTGTACACCGTGGCGGTCACCGCCATCGTGTCTGGCCTCGTCGGCTCCGTGGTATCCGCCTTGGTGGCGGCACTCAAATCGCAAGGACGCAAGGCTGTCGAGCGCACCGAGGCGGAAAAGGCGACGGACGAGGCCTTGAGGATGGGGGTGCGTGCGCTGCTTTGGCGCGAGCTGAAGAACATCCATGAGCAGGCAGTCCGTCAAGGCGGCTTGACGGTCGCAGACCGCAAACACCTCGAAAACGTCTACGCCGCCTACCACGGGCTGGGCGGCAACGGCACCGGAACGCGCCTCTACGAAGACGCCATGAAGATGCCCGTAATCGACTAAAGGAGCAGACCATGACCACGATCCAGGCGGCTCTCGCCGTTATCTCTTCCGTAATCCTTCCGTTCATCATCCAGGCGATCAAGTCCGAGGCCATGGGCGGCAACGCCGCGCGTTGGCTCGCCATCGCCGCTTCGGCGCTCTTCGGCGCCCTAACCGCAATGGCCAACGGAATCCCGACCGACCCCGGCGCGTGGGTCACCGCGATCTTCGCCTGCGTCGGCGGCGTGCAGGTGGCATATGCGGCCTTCAAAGCGGTCGGCGTGACCGACAAGTGGCTCGACGCACTGCTTGCCATGGGCGCTCCGAAGAAGGACGACTAGGAATGGGCGGCAAGCGCCTCGCACGCATCGCCGCCACCGTCTCGCTGCTGGCCCTGCTCGCCGCCTTCGCCGACGTGGCGCTTATAGCCTCTAACGTGCCGAAGGCGCCAAAGGAGGAGCCTTTGCCCGTCATCTACGACAAGCCGCTCGACAAGCCCGCCGAGGTGCCCGTCTACCTCCAAGCAGACGAGCGCTGGGGCGGGCTTTCGTATGCGGGCGAAGACCTGGCCGCTGCCGGCTGCGGCCTCACGTGCGCGGCCATGGCGTGGGAATGGCTCTACGGCCAGACGTGCACGCCGGAGCAGATGCTGGGATTCGTTGGCGAATCGTGCCTCACGGACGGCGTGAACGACATGGAGAAGTTCTGCCGTTGGATGAACGCGAACGACCAGGCTTTGGGCTACACGCCTATCCACGACAACGCCGATGCCGCACTGAACGAGGCGGCAAGCGGGTGGATGGTGTTTTGCAGCCTAACGGGCCGGCTGCGCGAAGGCGGCAAGAGCTACGGCGGTCACATCGTCCTGCTCTGCGGGTGGGACGGCGAGACGGCGACCTTCCACGACCCCTACGAGGGCGTGGTGCGTCTGAGCCGCGAACGGTACGAACAAGTTGATTGGGCTTATTTCATAGCGATAGGGAGCGCTGAATAGAATGAACGGAATCGACATCAGCAATTGGCAGAACGGCATCAACCTCGCGGCCGTCCCGTTCGACTTCGTTATCTGCAAGGCCACCGAGGGCACGCGCTACGTGTCGCCAGACTGCGACCGCCAGGTCCAGCAGGCGATCGGCCTTGGCAAGCTCGTGGGCGTGTACCACTACGTCAACGGCGGCGATGCCGAGGCGGAGGCCGAGTACTTCTACGAGCACTGCAAGGGCTACGTCGGCAAGGCCGCGTTCTTCATCGACTGGGAGGATCAGGGCAACAAGGCATGGGGCGACACGTCCTACCTCAAGGCCATGGCCGAGCGCCTTGCCGAGCTTCTTGGCGTGAGCGTGGATCGCATCGGTATCTACGCATCCAAGAGCGTGTTCCCGTGGGGCCTCACCGATGCTAAGACGTGGGTGGCGCAGTACGCCGACATGAATCCCACTGGCTACCAGGACGCGCCGTGGCACGAGGGCGCTTACGATTGCGCCATCCGCCAGTACTCCTCTTGCGGGCGTTTGGACGGCTGGGCGGGCAACCTCGACATCAACAAGTGCTATATCTCCCGTGCGGAGTGGGAGGCCATGGCGGGCGGCTCCAACGGCGATCCCGACTCGCTTATCCACGGCATCGACGAGACGCCTGCGGCAGACCTCGCGGCGAAGGTGCTCGCTGGCGAGCTCGGAGACGGCGACGACCGCAAGCACGCGCTGGGCGACCGCTACCAGGAGGTGCAGTCGCTCGTGAATCACATCCTCACGGCATCCGCCGAGGATCTGGCAAAGGAGACATGGGCGGGCGATTACGGCAACGGCAGCCGCCGCAAGGCTGTTTTGGGGCCGCGCTACGACGAGGTCATGGCGGTGATCAACGGCCAGGCCGAGACCGAGCAGGTGTACGTGGTGCAGAGCGGCGACACCCTTTCTGGAATCGCCTCAAAGTACGGCACGACCTATCAGGATCTCGCCGCCAAGAACGGCATCTCAAACCCGAATCTGATCTATCCCGGCATGCGCCTGGTTGTTTCCTAGGCCGCTCGTGGTATCCTAACGAAGATGATCGTGCCGACTGCGCACACCTCGGTTCGAGGAGATGCGCAAACGGTGCACCATTCCGATTTGCCTCGAACCCGCCAGGTGTCAAGTCTGGCGGGTTCGTTGTTTCTCGCATCGTAGTTCAGCGCCGGGAGCCATGTCGTCGGACGCGTTCACCTCCAGCATCGGGCGCCCCGTCATCCAGCGCACACGCCTCCAGCGTCGGGCACTTCATCATCCAACGCGCCCACCTGCCAGATAAAAGCCTTGGGCGAAGCGCACCATCAGACGCAGCGGCGATTACGCCTGCTGCCCCTGCGGCGCGTCGCCGGCGTCCAGGAAGATCTTTCGGGTGACGAAGTTCCATACCATGACCACGGCGGTGGCGAAGATCTTGGTGATCAGGTAATGCACGCCCAGAAGCTCGACGCCCGCCCACATGCACGCGTTGTTGATGCCCAGGCCGATGACCGACAGCACCACGAAGATGATGAACTCGCGGCGCCGGGACATATCCTCTTTATGGGTGAACACGTAGCGCATGGACGCCACGTAGTTGAACACCACCGACACCGTGAACGAGATGGTGGCGCTGACCAGGTAGTTCACGCCGAACGCCTCGGTGAGCAGGGCAAGCAGGCCGTAATCGATGACGAACGCGATCACGCCGACCACGCCGAACTTCATAAGCTGCGCGATAAGCTTCTTCACGCAGGGCTCCTCTCCATCGCAAGCGGGGGCATCCCGCATTCGTCGGGCCCTCAGGCAAGGCCCGCCTCGGTACCTATTTCATTCAGTGCCGCGCATGCCGTGGGACCGACCTTGAGCATCCAGGCGGCGCATCGTTTCGGCAGCACGCCGAACAACCCGTGCGGATCGCGAAAACGGATGCTGCGCAACCCGACGATTATGGCACCCCTTGCCCCATCGGCACAACAATCCCACGCCATCCGCGCATATACTGCGGAAAGCGAAGCATTCACGTAGCGAAACCACGCGGTTTCGAGTAGCATGCAAGTACTTGTGCATTCAACTTTCACGAAGGAGCGCCCGGTGACTGAAACCGACAAGGCCGCCCTCACGGGCAAAGGCGTGGCCATCATCATACCCTGCTACAACGAGGCCGTCACCATCGGCAAGGTGGTCGACGACTTCCGCCGCGTGCTGCCCGATGCGGCCGTGTACGTCTACGACAACAACTCCTCCGACGGCACGGGCGACATCGCGCGCGCCCACGGGGCCACGGTCAAGGTGGAGCGCCGCCAGGGCAAGGGCAACGTCGTGCGCCAGATGATGCGCGACATCGACGCCGAGGCCTACCTCATGGTCGACGGCGACGACACCTACCCCGCCGAGGCCGCCCCGGCCCTGCTCGCGCCGCTTTTCGCTGACG
>NZ_CAKTYH010000003.1 GCF_934632265.1 uncultured Senegalimassilia sp. | reverse complement strand
TTCGCTCAAGCGCTTTCGTGCTTGGCGCAAGATTGAATAATACGCGCACCCCCGGGCCGTGTCCAGAACTATTTTGCGTTCGACGCCATCTTCACATTCTGCACACATTTGGGGTTTGGAGGGGGTTGCGGGCGCGTTGCGCCCTTCCCTACGCTCTCCCTATATATATACGACTCACTGAGAACGGGGCGTCATGCGCTGCGCGGCGCACCGTGAGCCACGGCAATGGGAGCGCGAGGCGCCGCGCGGGATAGCGGCGGCCGCGAGGCCCGAGGCCGGGTGCGCCGCACAAGGCGAGGCATAATGCGCAGCGCTTCATCATCAGGCCGCGGCGACGGGAGCGCGAGGCGCTGCTTGGCATAGCGGCAATCGCAACCGCCAAAGGCGGGGCGTTGGACGACGCGGGGCGGGACACGCTGCGCGCCCCGCCTGCAGAGCGGGGCGACGAGGGCGCGGGGCGGCATAGCGGCAATCGCAACCGTCAAAGGCGGAGCGTTGGACGACGTGGGGCAGATCCAGGCAGATGCCGTTTGCATTCGCCAGGATAACGAGGCCGACACATCGTGGGCATATCATCCCTGTACGCAAACGGAGGGGGCCGACCTTCGGCCCCCTCCGTTCGATTCGCTATATATATTAGGTGCAGCTTCTAGCTTTCCGGCTAGACCAGGCGCAGGAACTTCTTCTTGCCGACCTGGATCTGCGCGCCTTCGAGGCGGGCGGCCTCCAGGTTGTAGGACTTCGGCTCGAGGGCCTCGCCGTTCACCTTGACGCCGCCGCCGTCGATGAGGCGTCGTGCGTCGGAGACGCTTTGCGCAGCGCCGGCGTTCACCAGCAGTTTGGCGAAGTACACGGTGCCGTCCTCGCCCGGGGTGAGATCGGCCTGGAACGTGGGCGCGTCCTCCGGGAAGCCGTGGTCCTTGAACTTCAGGTCGAAGTCGGCTTCCGCCTGCTCGGCCGCGGCTTCGTCGTGATAGGCGGCGACGATGTTGCGGGCCAGTGCGCGCTTGACCTTGTTGGGATGCAGCTTGTCTGCCTTCAGATCGGCCTCAAGCTGATCGATTTCGGCAACGGACAGCGTGGATGCGAGACGATAGTACTTGACCATGAGCTCATCGGGGATGGACATGACCTTGCCGAACATATCGTTCGCGTCGTCGGTGAGGCCCACGTAGTTGCCATAGCTCTTCGACATCTTGCGCACGCCGTCGGTGCCCTCGAGCAGCGGCATGGTAAGCGCGATCTGCGGCTCCATGTCCATCTTCTCCATGAGGTCGCGGCCAGCCAGGAGGTTGAACAGCTGGTCGGTGCCGCCCATTTCAACGTCCGCCTTCACCATGACCGAGTCGTATGCCTGCATGATGGGGTACAGGAACTCGTGCATGGCGATGGGCGTTTGGGACTGATAGCGCTTCGTGAAGTCATCGCGCTCGAGGATGCGGGCGACGGTGAACTTGCTCATAAGGCCGAGGAGGTCCTTCAGGTTCAGCGACAGGATCCAGTCGGCGTTGTAAACGATCTTCGTCTTCTCGGAGTCCAGGATCTTCATGGCCTGAGCGACGTAGGTTTCGGCGTTGGCCTGGACCTGTTCCTGGGAGAGCTGGGGACGGGTGGTGTTCTTACCCGACGGGTCGCCGATGAGCGCCGTGCCATTGCCGATGATGAGCGTGACGTTATGGCCCAGGTCCTGGAACTGGCGCATCTTGCGCAGCGGAACCGCATGGCCCAGATGCAGATCGGGGCTGGTGGGGTCGACGCCGAGCTTGATGTTGAGCGGCTTGCCGCGCTTGAGCTTCTCGAGCAGGCCGCTTTCGGGCACGATTTGCGCAGCGCCCGATGCGATGATGTGCAGTTGTTCTTCTGCGGACAGCATGGTTTCCTCTTTCTAAACGCGTATCTTCGGGATTCTAGCACATACGGCCTATTGCACGCCGCGGAACAGGTGCCCGCTGGTGCAGCCGGGTTCTTTCGGCAACGCCGTGCCCTGGGCGTGCGCCACGTTGCGGGCGCGCACGACGCGCTGAACCGTCTGCGTGGTTTCCTGCACGTTCATAAGCGTGCTATCGACCAAAAGCCAGGTGATGCCCGCCTGAACGATATCGGGCATGGCATGCGCCACGTCAAGCTGCACGCTGTTGTATAGGTGGCTGCGACCAAGCTGATCGGATACGACCGGGAACTCGTAGCCCTTGCGGTCCTTCAGGAAGTGCGGGCTTTTGCGACGCGCGCACGTAGCGCACTCCTGAGCGCAGGGACCCTGGCTCATGAGCATGCAGTGCTCCGTGGTCATGAGCTCCTGGCGCCCGATGACGGTCAGGCCGAGTTCAACGGGGCTTTCCTTCGCCAAATCGGAGATTTGGGCCAGGTTGAGCTCGGGCGAGAGCCAGACCCGCTTCGCGCCAAGGCGCGCTGCGGTTTGCAGGGCGAGCGCATTGGTGATGGGCAGGTGCGGCCCCACCTCCACGCAGGCGCCCGCCTCATGGGCGCGAACGAGTTGCCCGAGGCTTTCGGCCATGACCGGCTGATCGGCGTGAACGCTGCGCCAGGCGTCGAAGCCGCATGCGCGCTCGCGCGTGAGCTCGCAGTCGTCATGATCGGCGACGGGCAGCACGACGGCGCACGCCTTCGGGTAACTAGCCTGCTCGGCGGTTTCCGAGAGCTGGCCGGCGATGGTTGCCTGGCCGTGCGCGAGATTGACCGCGGGAACGTAGATCTCATCGGCACCGGCGCGCTTTGCCGCGCGAGCGCAGGCCGGATTGGTTGCCAGAACCGCGATATGGACGCCGTCCGCATGCGCCGGCATCATGCGGCTTGCCGCCTCCACGCGCGGCAGCGGGCGCTGGGACGCGCCCTCGAGCAGAGCCTGCTCGAGGGACTCGAGCGCCTCTGCGCGCACATGATGCAGCTGCGAGAAACCGATTCCCACGCCCTCGTCCATGTCGATATCAAGTTTCACCAGGGAAAACGGGGTTTGGCCCAACCTGTCGATATGGGCTCGGACATCGCCTTCGCTGACGGCCTTGGTGCGTGCGGGCTCGATTTGCTGCCCCTTGGCGGCCCCGACGGGCAGCTCGCCCTCGGCAAAGCGCTTACGAGCGCCACGCAGCGCGCGCGGGTCAGCAGGGTTGTCAGCCAAGCGGAACTCGATGCGGAGAGGCTGGCCGATACGCAGGCGAGCACGGCCCTGCACCTGGATGCGCGGCAGGCGGTCGTCGTCGACGAACGCGGCTTCAGCGCTGCGCACGCGGAACACGCGGTCGCCCTTCCCCACCGCGCGCTCGGGCGCAAGCAGCAGATTGCCGTTGCGGTCGGTATCCACCTGGGAAACGGTATAGGCGAAGTGGCCCTTGTTCGTCCAAAACTCGAGCACGTCTCCCGCGACGACGGGTCGTTCGCACGCCACGGCGGCCTTCCCGTTCTTGATGGACGCCACGCGCCCGACGAACACGCCGCGGTTGTTCGGGCGGCCGTAGCTCATGATCTCGTTTCCGCGCTTGCCTTCCAGATATGCGGTGGTGAAGCCTCGTGAGAACGCCTCGGCAAGCTGGGCATGCTCCTGCTCCGTTCCCCCGGGAGCGGTCCACTCCTGCACGCCGCTTTCGCGCGCAGCATCGCGCGCCGCGAGGACGCGATCGAGTGCGGCGCGATACGCGCTGGTCACCGCGTAAACATACTCGGGCGACTTCATGCGACCCTCGATTTTGAGGGACGCGACGCCGGCGCGAACCAAGTCGGGAAGCAGGTCGATGCTGCACAGGTCCTGCGGGGAGAGCAGGTGGTCGCCCGGTGCGGGAAGCGGCTTGTTCTTCGCCACGTTATGCAAGGCGTACGGCAAACGACATGCCTGCGCACACAGCCCGCGATTGGCCGAGCGCCCGCCGATAAGCGAGGACATGAAGCACTGGCCGGAATAGCACACGCACAACGCGCCATGGGCGAACGTCTCGATTTCCAGACCGAGCTCGTCGCCGACCTTCGCCAAATGCTCGATCTCGGGCAGCGACAGCTCGCGCGCAAGGGTCACGCGCGCGGCGCCGAGCTGAGCGGCAGCGCGCATACCGGCCTCGTTGTGCGTGTTCATTTGCGTGGAGATATGCAGGCGCGCCTGCGGCAGCGTGCGCGAAAGCTCGGATGCGATGCCGATATCCTGCACGATGAACGCATCGGCGCCGGCGCGATACGCCTGACGCGCGGTTTCCATAGCGCTATCGACCTCGCCGGGCAAAATGGCCGTGTTCAACGTGACGTACACGTTCACACCGCGCAGATGCGCGAAAGCGCAAGCATCAGCGAACGTGTCGGCGGTGAAGTTATCCGCACCACGTCGCGCGTTGAACGACTGAAGGCCCAGATAAACGGCATCGGCGCCACCGCGCACTGCGGCATGGAACGCCGCAGTGCCGCCAGCCGGCGCCAAAAGCTCCACTTCTTGATTCATATATTCAACCCCCATGAGTAGAAAAAAGCGGCTGCAGGTTCAAGCAGCGAAAGCCGCCTTGTTAATTCCAGTTGCAACAGCATAAGAAAAAAGCCACGGTAGTATAATCGAACAATGAAACTCAGACGAAAACAGCGCGAAATGCGCACCCATGCCGCCGCCTGGCTTTTGCTGATCGTCGTCGTATGCCTGTGCTTCACGGGCTACTGGGGCGTCAAGGGCGCCTTGCGGGTAATGGACGGCTGGTGCGACGACCTGCCGCCTATCGAGGACACCGACTTCACCAATCATGCGCGGGAATCGGTCATGTACGCCGCCGACGGTTCTACCGTACTGGCGGAATTCCAATTGGAAAAGCGCGATCCCGTTGAGTCCGACCAGGTTAGCGATCTGGTGAAGCAGGCTACGGTGGGCACCGAGGACGTGCGCTTCTACCAACACGGAGGGGTTGACCTTCCGGGCATTGCGCGCGCATTCGTTAACAACCTTGCCGGAGGCAGCCTGGAGGGCGCATCGACCATCACGCAGCAGCTTGTGCGCAACACGGTGCTTACCCAAGAAGCCAACGATATCTCGATCGAGCGCAAGGTCCGCGAAGCTCAGCTTGCTATGGACCTTGAGAAGCAGTACAGCAAAGACGAGCTGCTTATGATGTACCTGAACACCGTGAACTACGGCGACGGCTGCTACGGCATACAAGCAGCTGCGCAAAACTACTTCCAAACCGATGCCGCCGATTTGAGCCTTACGCAAGCTGCCACTTTGGCCGGCATTCCGCAGTCACCGACGTTTCTGAACCCGAAAACATATCCTGACGCTGCGCTGGAGCGCCGCAATCTCGTCCTTGATCGCATGCTTTCCGCCGGCGACATAACCCAGGAGCAATGCGATGCCGCGCAAGCCGAACCGCTGAACCTCGATCCCGCTCCGGAGGTTCCAGAGGACGGTATTTACGCATATCCGTATTTCACCAGCTATGTGCGCAACCTTCTTATGGAGGAGGACAACCCCTTCGGATGCTCTTACGCCAGCCTGTTCGAGGGCGGGCTGACCATTCATACTACCTTGGACCCTGCCCTGCAAGACGATGCGGAAGCGGCATGCGCTGCGCAGCGAGCCCGCATGAGTGGGGAACTTGATGCGTCTCTGGTTGCCATCGACCCCGCAACGGGCCATGTTGAGGCCATGGTCGGCGGCGGCGATTACGATATCAGCCAGGTGAACATCGCCACAGGAACGGGAGGCGGAGGCCGTCAAGCGGGATCCACGTTCAAAGCGTTCACGCTTGCAGCTGCTATAGAAAAGGGCATTTCGCCCCAAACGCGCATCGACTGCTCCTCGCCCATGACCAAGGAAGTCGATGGCAAAGAGCAGACGTTCGAGAATTTCGACAACATCGATTACGGGGTGCGAACCATTCAAAGCGCCACCGCGGTTTCGGCGAATACGGGCTATCTGCGGCTTTCCGAGGAGATCGGGCAGGCGGCGACAACCGAGATGGCCGAACGCCTTGGCGTCGAGTCGCCGATGAGCACGGTGTATACCACGACCCTGGGCGTGGCCAGCGTGACGCCGCTTGATATGGCCAGCGCCTACGCAACGTTCGCAAGCGGAGGCACCAAACGCGAGCCGGTGGTGATCACGAAGATCGAGGATAAGGACAGCAATATCATCTACGAGGCCAACGACACCTCTAAGCGCGTGCTCAGCGAAGAGGTCGCCGGAGCAACTACCAGCGTGCTTCGTCAGGTCTTCGAGGCATCTGACGGCACGGCGCAAACCGCAAAGCTCGGCAACGGTCAGCCCGTTGCAGGCAAGACGGGCACTTCGACCGATTTCGCCGACCATTGGCTGGTGGGGTACACCCCGTCGCTTTCCGTTGCCACCTGGATCGGCAATCCCGCCGGCAGCATAGCCACCGACACGCAGTTGAACTGCAACGCCTTGTGGAAGGATTTCATGGATCGGGCTTGCGCGGGCAAAGCGGTCGAGCAATTCCCCGAAACGAAAGCCCCTGCCTACAACAACGCCTTCAACGAGAAGCAAAAAGCAGCGCTTGGCGCCGAGGAAGAGAAATCCTCCGACAAGCAGACACCTACGACGATAACCTCAGGCTCGCAGACCGCGACCACATCGCAGACCGGCGGTGCAGCAAACGCTAAGACGCCGCCAGATGCCACGGGCAAAACACTTGCGGAGGCAAAGGAGCTGCTCAAAGACTGGAAGGCCGGCTCGGTGACGGAATACTCGAGCACCGTTGCAAAAGACAGCGTGATCAGGCAGTACGTTGCCAGCGATGGCATGGTGGTGGTCGTGCTATCCACCGGGCCGAAAACCAACTAGCAAGCCGAGCCGCCGCCGTTGGCAGTGCGGACGATCCTGCCGTAGGCTGTTTCGGCGAAGGCCTGCCACAGACAGCTTGGCGGAAAATCGGTACGGAGAAGCGCTGGATGCCATAACGCCCAAAAACCGCCAAAACGAGGACGATCCCCGCGAAACGGCATCGCGGGGATCGTCCTCGTTTTCGTGTTGTCGCCCATCGGCCTTGGACTCGATGGCGGCGCTTTCCTCCAGAAAGCTAGAAAGCCTTATTGCGGAAGATCAGCGGCGGTTTTGTCGCCTTCCTGCAGCTTCTCGATACCGCCGTTGTATGCGGCCTGGATATCGGCAAGGCGCTGGTCGTATGTGGACCAATCAAACGGCTGCGCATCCGTTGCGCTATCGATTTCCGTGTATAGCTGGATATAGGCGTTCAAGGCGTTTTCCAGCTGCTCGCTACCGTCGACATAGCACTGCTTCACATCTTTGAGAGCGTCAGGCGCTTCCTGGCCCTCAAGGTCATCAAGAGCTTTGAAAGCGTTGTCTGCCTGGGTGCGCATCGTGACCACATCGCCACGAGACACGGCATCCGAAAAACCATCCAAACGGGTCTGCAGCGTTTCCATGGTTTGGTTGACCTGCGTCATATAGGCGCGGTTGTCAGACTGCGCCTGCGAAGCCGCAGAGGTTTGCTGCTGGGGCATGCAGCCGCCCAGCACGGCAACGCTCAACGCCGCTGCGCAAACCGTTGCCGTCAGTTTTACCATCGTATGAGCCATTTCCGGTCCTGTTCTACCTATTGCCAAACCATCTGTTACTGGGTTGCCGCGCCGCCACCGGCGGATGCGCCTCCAGAGGCCGTGCCTCCTTCGGTACCTGCGCCGCCTGCACCGCCGGTCGTTCCACCGGTTGACGAGCCGGTACCGCCGGTGGTGCCGCCGGTTGACGTGCCTCCGGTTCCGGCACCGCTGTTTGATCCCGTACCGCCAGAAGTGTTGCCGTTCGTGCTGCCGCTACCATAACCGTAAGCATTGCCATTGTTGTTCGTGGTGCCGTACTGGCTGTTGTCCGAACCGGTGGAGCCGCCGTTCTGACTAGTGCTCGAGCTTCCAGCGGAATTCGCGCTGCTGGAAGACGAGCTGGAAGAAGTTGTCCCGACATGATACGTGGCATTCGAAAACGCCTTGTAGGTGGGGTTCGACGCCTGGGGGAACGTTTCGGTTTGCTTGCCGTACAGCGCCGCCGTCATGAACTTTTTGAACACGTCCGCCGCGCTGACATCGGTGGGGATGGTCTCCTGATTCGACGGGTCGCCGAACCAGATGGCGACGGACAGCTGAGGCGTGATACCGCAGAACGTGATGTCGTGATACTCGCTGGACGTACCCGTCTTCGCTGCCACTTCCTGGCCGTTGTCAAGCTTGGCCAGCGTGCCGGTGCCTTCCGAAGTGTTCACAACGCCCTTCATGACCTCGGTTGCCGCATGGGCGACTTCGGCGGAGATGACCTGCGTTCCCGACGGGTGGCTGTTATCCACGATAAGGTTGTTGTTCTTGTCGTAGATCTTCAGGATGGGCTGCGCATCGTATTTCGTGCCGCCATTGGCGATGCACGCATACGCATCCGCCATGTCGAGCATGGTCACGTTGGACTGGCCAAGCGTCAAAGACGGGTTCGCGTTAAGCGTAGAGGTGATTCCCATCTTCTTCGCGACATCGATGACCTTTTGGGTACCCAAAGCCATTTGCAGGCGCACGAAACCGGTATTGGACGACACGACGAATGCGCGTGCGATGCTGCGGGTCCCGTAGTTGATGTTGTTGATGTTCTGCAACGGGTTCGAGCTATCGTACCCGGTGTCGGGAATCACCGAAGGCGACGAGCAGTCCACCATGGTTTGCGGGTCGATCCCCTCCTCCAAGGCTGCGATCAAGGTGAACGTCTTGAAAGACGAACCGCAAGGACGACCGCCATTGGTTCCTTCGCCGGTAGCCAGGTTGGTTTTCTGCGTATCCCAATCCTTACCGCCAACCAATGCGCGGATGAAGCCCGTGGAAGGATCGATCGCCACGAGCGATCCGCTGATGGCGTCGCTGAGGCCTTCCTCCTTCGTGCGAACAGCATCTTCCGCAGCCTCTTGAGTGTCGACATCAAGCGTGGTGACGACAGTCAGCCCGCCCTTGAACACGTCAAGCTGGGAATACTGGTCGGACAGCACGTTTTTGACGTAGCTGGTGAAGTAAGGATATTTCTCGATGCCATCCGAAGACGGCACGGAGGGATTGAGCACGAGCTCCTGGGCTTTTGCAGAATCGTGCTCCTCCTGAGTGATATAGCCGTTCGTCAACATGCGATCGAGCACCAGGTTTCGGCGCGCGTAGCAATTGTCCGGATAATCGATAGGGTTGTTATATGTGGGCGATTGGGGAATGCCGACAAGCGCTGCCGCCTCCGCCAGCGTCAAATCGGTTGCGTCTTTGGAGAAATAGCGCTGCGAAGCCGCCTGGATACCGTATGCACCCGAACCGTAGTTAACCGTGTTCAGATACATAAGCAGGATATCGTTTTTGGAGTACATCTCCTCGATCTTGACGGACAGGTACATCTCGCGGACCTTACGCTTAAGCGAAATATCGTTCATCTCGTCGGCAAGCACCGTGTTGCGAACGAACTGCTGCGTGATGGTCGAGGCACCTTCACGACCCGACCCCGTAAGCGTGACGAACGCGGCGCGGGCGATGCCGACCAGGTCGAAGCCGCCATGGTCGTAGAATCGCTCGTCCTCCGTTGCGACCGTGCCTTGCATGACGTACTTGCTGATGCCGCTCAGCTCCACCGGCTCGCGATTCTCCACCTGGAAGCGCGCAAGCTGCGTCTTCTCGTCGGAAGCGAGCACCGTGGTCGGCGCAGACGTGTTTAGCTCGGATACCTCCGAGACATCGTAGGTTTTAAGGTCGCCGATCCAGGAATCGCCTAGGACGACGACGCCTATGCAACCGGCCAAGCAAATAGCCGCGATGATGCTGAAAAATGCAAGCAGGCCGACAAAAGGTTGCTTTTTCTTAATGCTCGGCCTGTTCTTTATCGAACGAGAAGCCACAAACCACCTCCAAGAAACTTGGGTAATTGTACCATCGGGGGAAATGGGGTTCTCAAAGCACACAAGTTCGTAGCAAAAAAGTCAAGGGCGGCCAAGGAATCGATTGCTCGTCCCCTGGCCGCCCTTTTGCTTTTCGAAGCGCTGCGGCTACAGCAGCGACTCGTCTGCGACAAGCGTCGCTTTAGCCTTCTCCATCTGCTGGGTCACGGCCGTTTCGCCCGTTCCCCCTTCCGTGGTTCGAGCCGCCACGATGCTGGGAAGGTCAAGCGCCTTGACGATATCCTCCTCGAACAGCGGGCTTGCCGCCTTGAAGTCCTCGAACGGCAAATCGTCGAGGTTGCAGCCGCGTTGCTCGCACAGCAGCACCAAATGCCCCACCACTTCATGCGCACGACGGAAGGGAAGACCCTTCTTCGCAAGGTAGTCCGCCACATCCGTTGCCGCCAAGTGACCGAGTTTCGTCTGCTTGAGCGTGTTTTCCGGCTTGATGCTCATGGTTTCTATCATGCCTGCGGCGCATTGCAGGCAGTCTTCCAGCGTTTTCGCCGAATCGATTGCCCCGTATTTGTCTTCCTGAAGGTCCTTGTTATACGCAAGGGGCAGCGCCTTCATGGTGACCAGCAAGGAAACCAGATTGCCGATCACGCGACCCGTTTTGCCGCGGATGAGCTCGGCAAAATCGGGGTTTTTCTTTTGGGGCATGATGGACGAACCCGTGGAGAACGCATCGGACAGCTCGATGAAGCCGAACTCGGACGTAGACCACAGAACCAGCTCCTCGCACAGGCGCGACAAATGCATGCAGGAAACGGCGCATGCGTAGTCGAGATCAAGAAGGAAGTCGCGGTCCGACACGGCATCGAGCGAATTGGGGATAACCGAAGCGAAACCCAACTCCCTTGCCGTCATCTGCCGATCAAGCGGGTAGGTTGTTCCAGCCAGCGCAGCCGCGCCCAACGGGCAGGCATCGGCCGCATCTCGCGCAGCCTGCAGACGGCGGCAATCGCGCGAAAGCATCCACACGTATGCCAGCATATGGTGCGAGAACAAAACCGGCTGCGCATGCTGCATATGGGTATAACCAGGCAAGATGACGTCGAAGTTCGCCTCTGCCTGAGCTATGAGCGCATGCCGCAGCGCGATGTTGGCGCGCATCAGATCGGTTGCACGCTGCTTGGCGTACAGACGCGTATCCGTTGCAACCTGATCGTTGCGGCTACGGCCCGTATGCAAACGCGCTCCCGCATCGCCGATGTCTGCCGTAAGCGCCTTTTCCACCGACATATGGATGTCCTCATCGTTGATATCGAATGAGAAATCACCCGACTCGATATCGGCTTTTACGCGATCGAGTCCCGCCGTGATTTGCTGAGCATCCTCTTCGGAGATCACACCGACCTTCGCCAGCATGTTCGCATGAGCCTTCGACCCCGCGATATCCTGCGCGTACAAAGCTTTATCAACAGGCAGCGAGGCGCCGAAGCGTTGCGTGAACTCGCTAACGTTTTCCGTGAATCTGCCCGACCAAAGAGCCATTGATTACTCCGTTTCCTTGTGAGCTTCAGCAGCAGGTTCCTGGCGGCTCAGCGGCGTAACGTCTTCGTAGCGACCGCGCTTAAGGGGGCCCTTTTCATTTTGCGCATCAAACAACTCAGCAGGGGCGCCTTCTTGACGACGATTGACCGCCCAGGTTTTCGTGGACAGCGTCTGAATCTCGATGAAGCCCTTTGCCGCGTCGCGATTAAAGGTGTCTCCCTTGTCGTATGTTGCCAAGCCCTGATCGTAGAGCGAGTATGCGGACTTACGGCCGACGACCGTGCACGAGCCCTTGAAGAACTTCAAGCGAATCGTGCCGTACAGGCAACGCTGCGTAGAGGCCATGAACGCATCGATGGCTTCTTTAAGGGGCGAGAACCATTGGCCGTTGTAAACGCAATTCGCCCAGGTCTGCTCCAGCGCAAGCTTATGATGCAGAACTTCGCGCTCGAGCACCAAATCCTCCAACGCCTTATGCGCTTCGATCAACGCCATTCCCGCCGGAGCTTCATAACACTCGCGGCTTTTGACGCCCACCAAGCGGTTCTCGATCATATCGATACGGCCATAAGCGTGCTTACCTGCGATTTCGTTGAGTTCGTAGATGATTCCCAGGTAGCTCTTTTGGTTGCCGTTAATGGCATAAGGCACACCGCGGGCGAAAGTGAGCTCAACATACTCGGGCTCATCGGGAGCCTGCATGGGATCTGCGGTCATGGTGTAGATATCCGCAGGGGGCTCGATCCAGGGATCTTCCAGAACGCCACACTCGATTGCACGGCCCCACAAGTTGTCATCGATGGAGTACGGGGAATCCTTAGTGGCGCCGACCTCCACGCCATGGGCCTGAGCCCACTCGATCTCGTCGGGACGGGTAAGCAGGTCCCACTCACGGACCGGGGCCAAGATCTTCAGCGACGGGTCGAGCATGGTGATGCTGGACTCGAAACGCACCTGATCGTTGCCCTTGCCCGTGCATCCATGGGCAATGTATTTCGCGCCGAACTTATGCGCAGCATCCACAAGATGCTTCGAGATCAGAGGGCGGGAAAGCGCCGACACCAGAGGATACTTGTTCTCGTACATGGCATTAGCCGCAAGCGCCTTCGTCAGATACTCCTGCGCGAACATTTGACGCATATCCACCACGATGCATTCAAGGGCACCGACGCGCAAAGCCTTTTCCTTGACCTTCTCCAGGCCATCATGCTCCTGCCCCACATCGCCGACCACGGCGATGACGTCCAGGTTCATTTCGTCCTGTAACCACTTTATGCAACAAGATGTATCAAGACCACCTGAGTATGCGAGTACTACTTTATCTTTCTGCTCTGCCATGATAATCAGCCCTTTCGTCTGCGATTCGTTTTGCAATAAGGTGAGTTGGGTCCACGAGTGCCACAAGATACAGGTATGCCCCGTACTGCCTGGTTACAGATTAGTTTCCCAAGTGAAATTTCCTGAAACTACAGTAATCCCTTAGGAATTATACGTGCACGAAAAGCTGAAGATTACGCGCAGCGCAATGATGTAACAACTTGTAAATACAACGTGGGATATGCAAAGATAACCGTCTTTGCAACGGTAAAAACTAGACGATTATCGTCGTCGCAGACGGTCGATGGCTCGCTCGACCTCCACCGCAGCCTCGGGGCTTTCTGCTGCGATCATAATGGTGTTGTCGCCGGCAACGGTACCAAGCGCTCCACGAAGACTGGCTTTATCAAGGGCTGCGGAGACGCCGGCTGCACCGCCGGAGAACGTCTTCACGACAACCAGGTTACCAGCGACGTGCACCTCTTCAACTAATTCGGAAACCATGCGCTGAAGACGCATTTCCTCGGGGAGGACATAATAACCCTCGCGAGACTTCACGAGACCCATGTCCATGATGTCGCGGGAAATGGTAGCCTGAGTGCACTCGTAGCCGGCAGACTGCAGCTGATTTGCGAGATCGCGCTGCGTCTTGACATTGCAATCGCGAATGATGTCGCGAATCACATCATGTCTTTGTTGCCGTTTCCTCATGCCTCGTTACTTCCCGCCCCAGGTGGGGCATTGTACCCGGTTTCCTCCAATGATTCTTGATGCATATGCAAAATAATGTAAGTGCCCTCAAGAATATGCAGTTCATAATACCGCAAGTTTTAACGATGAGCGAGATGAAATCGAAATTTGCGAAGAATATGCCGCTTCTTTCGAATTGGCTTACCCTTGCAGCGGAATCACACCTACCTAAACGCCAGGGGCCCGCTTAATCGCGTGGCCCCTGGCAGACCTTGCAAAGCCGTTAGGCCTCGATCATTTGATTGAGACGCTCCACCATTACATCGATATCGCCCTTCTCGCACACCAACGGCGGAAGGAAACGCAGGGTATGGGCTCCCGTTGCATTGAGCAGCAGGCCTTTTTCCAGCGCCTTCTGGACCAAAGCGGGCGCATCAACCGATTCGTCAAGGTCGATAGCGTTCATGAGGCCGACGCCGCGGACCTCCTTGACCTTCGATACGCCGGCAAGCTGCTGGCGCATATACTCACCGGTTTCCTGCACATGCTGCTGAAAACCATCGGAAAGCGTATCGAGCGTTGCCGTTGCAGCCGCAATCGCCAGGCAGCTGCCGCCGAACGTGGTGCCGTGGTCGCCAGGCTGATACGCCTTTGCGATATGGGCAGGAGCCGCGCAGGCGCCCATGGGCATTCCGCCGGCGATGCCCTTTGCCATGGTCACGATATCGGGGGTGACCCCAAAATGCTGGAAACCGAACGGGGTACCGCAACGGAAGATTCCAGTTTGCACCTCGTCGCACACCATAAGGGCACCATGGTCCTTGGTGAGGTTACGCACCGCCTCCAGGAACTCCTTCGTGCACGGATGCACGCCGCTTTCACCCTGGATGCACTCGAGCATAACAGCGCAGATATCCCGACCCTGCTGCTCGAACAGACGCGTAAGGGCTTCAACATCATTGATGGGGGTGCTCACAAAACCACCGGGCAGCGGCTGGAACGCCTCCTGCTTCGCAGGCTGAGCAGTGGCGGCAAGCGTTGCCAGCGTACGGCCATGGAAGCTGCGGTCCAAGACCACGATGGTGCGGGGAGCGCCATCGAACGCCTGCTTAATCCCAGCTTCATCCGCACCTGCAGCTCGCGCCGCCTCTTCGGCGTTCTTGCGCGCATACAAGCGAGCGAGCTTGATAGCGCACTCGTTGGCCTCGGCTCCGGAGTTTGCGTAGAACGTCTGCCACGGCTCGGGACTTGCCGAATCGCCGCCATTGAGTAGCGCGGAGATTTTACGGGAAAGCTCGCCACGGCCCTCGATGTAGTAGTAATTGCTCACGTGAATCAGACGCTGAGACTGGTCTTGCAAAGCCTTGGTGATGGCGGGATGGCAATGACCGAGGCTACACACGCCGATGCCGGCAATGAAGTCGAGGTACTTATTGCCCTCAGCATCTTTGACTTCCATGCCCTTGCCGGAAACGAGCTCGACGGGCTTACGGGCAAACGTATGCATTACATACTGCGATTCAAGTTCCTGCTGTTGCTCTAGCGACATGCTATCGACTTCCTTCGTAAGGTAACGGTTGTTTTAATGCACGGAAGAACTTTGGATAGAGGCCTTCTGGGCAGCCTCGACTTCTTCACGGTTCTCCAGAAGCTTCGAAGCGAATTTGCCCAGAGGATGGCTATCGAAACGATAGGCCTCCTCAGTGGAATGCATGGTCGTGCCGACGCCGGTGCTGGTAAGCATTTCGAGCAGCAGAGAATGAGGCGTGGTCCCGTTGATGATATGCGCACGCTGCACGCCGTTTTCCAGCGCATGGATGCACGACTTCAACTTCGGGATCATGCCCGTGGACACCACGTTGTTCTCGACCATATAGCGCGCCTCGAACACGGTAAGGTTGGAGATGAGCGAGCTTTTATCCTCAAAGTTCTCGTACAGGCCGTCAACGTCGGTGAGGAACACCGCCTTATGGGCGCCGATGGCGGCAGCGATATGGCCTGCAACCATGTCGGCGTTCACGTTGTAGAAGCCGCCGTCCTCTCCGATCGCGACCGATGCGATAACCGGAATATAATCCGATGCCACCAAGTCATCGAGCAGAGGGCGATTGATGCGCGTGATATGGCCGACACGACCTAGATCAGGACTTGCCTGTTCGGCCACGATAACGCCACCGTCAGCGCCGGAGACGCCCACGGCGAAATTGCCATGATGATTCAAGGCCTCGACCAGTTCCTGGTTAACCTCGCCCATAAGGACGGTGCGGACAAGATTCATAGCCTCAGGCGTGGTAACGCGCTGGCCATCCTTGAACTCGACGGGGATTTCCATGAGGTCCATCGCCCTGGTGATGGCCTTTCCGCCACCATGGACGATGACGGGGTTCACGCCGACGATCTTGAGCAGCACGATGTCGCTCATGACATCCGCGCGCAGCTTCTCGTCGACCATGGCCGATCCGCCGTATTTGATGACGACGGTTTTACCCGTGATGTTCTTGATCCACGGCAGCGCCTCGACGAGGATCTTAGCTGCCTCAGTTGATGCGCCCTCGGGGCGCGTATCCTTTGCGTACTTCATGAGCGGTAATCTCCATTGATAGTGACGTATTCGTGCGAGAAATCGCATGTCCACATGGTTGTTGCGCAGTTGCCGGCGCCAAGATCGACATCGATGACGACCTCGGGATCTTCGAAACGGCGAAGGGCCTCTTCCTCATCGAATTCCACGGTAAGGCCTTTTCGGCATACCGGAAGTCCCATGATGTCGATGGACACATCGCCTTGGGAAAACGCCGCGCCGGACCTGCCGAGCGCCGCAGCGATACGGCCCCAATTCGCATCATGCCCGTACACCGCCGTTTTCACCAGCGGCGAATTGGCTACGGTACGCGCTGCCTTATCCGCATCCGCCGAATCCGCAGCGCCTGCCACGTTGACGGTGATCAGACGCGTGGCGCCTTCGCCATCCACCGCCATCTTTCGGGCGAGCGCAACGCAAACGGTGCGCAATGCGTTTTCAAACGCATCGAAAGCAGGCGAGCCGGGCTGCATGCACGCGGAGCCTTGCGGCGCCGCAGCGCCGCTTGCCATAAGGAAGCAACAATCATTCGTAGAGGTGTCGGAATCGACGGTGATCTTGTTGAAGCTGATCCCGACCGCCTTCAAAAGAGCCTCATGCAGATGGTTTGCGGCAACGGGCGCATCGGTGGTGATGACGCTGATCATGGTGGCCATATTGGGCATGATCATACCCGACCCCTTGGCCATGCCGCCGACCGTGAACGAGCACTCGTCATAGCCCAAGCCGTTGCCGCTGAACGTCACGGCGCATTCCTTCGGCTTGGTGTCCGTGGTCATGATGGCTCGAGCCGCATCGGCGCCGCCCGCAGCGGACAACGCCGAGACGGCCAAAGGCGCACCGCTCTCGAACGGCTCCATTTGCAGGTGCTGTCCGATAACACCCGTAGACGCCACCAAAACCTCCTGCGCCGGGCAACCGAGGGCATCGGCGACGATACCGGACGACTGACGCGCCGTCTGGAGGCCCTTATCCCCGGTAGCCGCATTGGCGATTCCCGAGTTGATGGCAACCGCACGCGCTACGCCATACCCCGCACCATCAAGATGCTCTTTGGACACCGTTACCGGAGCGGAGCAGAATACGTTCGTGGTGAACACCGCAGCGCATGCCGCCGGCTGATCGGCGGCAACCAACGCGAAATCCAAACGTTTTGGATCGGCGCGGAATCCCGCATGAATGCCGCAAGCCTTGAAACCCCTTGCCGACGCAACGCCGCCTGCCGGCAGGAACGGCAGGTCCGCGTAGGAGTCGGCGGTGCTTGCGTTATGCAGAGGCTTCACCGCGTCCCCCTTAGACGCGGCGGAAACTGCATGAGTCATTTACGCCCTCCTTCTGAAACGCCCGCCGAAACGGCGGGCGGATTGGCTATACGGGAACCGCCACCTTATCGAGGCCAAGGTCCTCTGGCAGCCCGAATACAATGTTAGCGCACTGAACAGCTTGATTAGCAGCGCCTTTGCAAAGGTTGTCTATAGCTCCGACGGCAATGAGCATGCCAACCCGCTCATTGACGGCAAGCCCGATATGAGCACAATTCGTGCCCACGACGGAAGACGTTTTGGGCATAACCCCTGCATCGAGCACCGTTACGAACGCGCTGTCTTGATAGAACTCTTTATAGCTCTCGACGATCTTCGCCACATCGCGCGTTGCCCCGGCTGCCAAGGGCAGGTTCACCGTAGACAGAAGCCCCCTGTTCAGCGGCGCCAAATGAGGGGTGAACACCAAGCGGTCGGAAACGCCCAGGATCTGCTCGATTTCAGGCGTATGGCGATGCGTTGCCACGCCGTAAGCCTCGAGATTCTCGTTTGCGAAGCAGAAATGGGTGCGCGCCGTAGCCTTCTTGCCCGCTCCGGTCACGCCCGAGATGGCATCTACGACGATAGGAGCCTTGTCGTCAACAAGGCCCAGACGTACGGCGGGCGCCGCGGCAAGCGTGGTTGCCGTAGGATAGCAGCCGGCGCAACCGACGACCGCTCCTTTGCCTTCCTTACGCTGCTGCGCAGCAGCGACAAGATCGTCGGGGAACAGCTCGGGCAAGCCGAAGGCGGCGCGCTTGAGCAGCTCGGTTTGAGTATGAGGGACTTTGTACCACTGCTCGTAAACAGCAGGGTCCTTCAAGCGAAAATCAGCGGACAGGTCGACCACCACGCCACCACGCTCGACGATACGAGGAGCCATAGCCATTGCCGCGGTATGAGGCACAGCAAGGAACACGACATCGCACTGATCGAGAACGGGATCATCGTGCCTGGAGAAGGCAAGGTCGGTAGCACCCGTGAAGCAGGGGTATTCCTTAGCAACGGGAGTTCCGGCAAGCTCATTGGAGGTAACGGCGACCAGTTCGAACTCGGGGTGCCGTAGCGCAACTCGGACCAGCTCTATACCAGCAAAGCCGGCCGCACCGACAATACCGCATTTGATGCTCATACTATGCCCTTCCCATTCGAGGTGTAATGGTACGTTGGGACCGCCTGTTCAAGCATGCGAATAGCTTCCCCATCAGTTGCCGAAAGCGCGTTTTCCAACTCATCGAGCTTTGAGGCTACCTGATCATAGCTGATTTCCTGGCCCGTGGAGATCATGATGGACTGGTTATCGGTGGGAAGCGTGCTCTCCTCGTCCATGAGCAGTTCCTCGTACATCTTCTCACCTTCGCGCAGACCCGTAAACTCTATTTTGATATCCACGTCCGGCGTAAGACCCTGCAGCTGGATAAGGCCTTTTGCCAAATCGACGATTTTGACGGGTTCGCCCATATCCAAAATGAAGATCTCCCCGCCATCTGCCATGCCTCCCGCCTGGATAACCAGTCGTGACGCCTCGGGGATGGTCATGAAGAAGCGCTCGATATCCGGATGCGTAACAGTGACGGGACCGCCGGCGGCGATTTGGCGCTGGAAGACCGGGATCACGCTGCCGTTCGATCCGAGCACGTTGCCGAAACGCACCGCAGTGAAAATAGTCTTGGAGGTACGCGCATAATACTGCACGATCATTTCGCCCATACGCTTGGTAGCGCCCATAACGCTGGTGGGGTTAACCGCCTTGTCAGTGGAGATGAAAATAAAGCGCGCAGCACCGTATGCGTCGGCGGCGCGAACGGCGTTCAACGTGCCGAACACGTTGTTGTGAACCGCCTCGCGCGGGCAATGCTCCATGAGGGGCACGTGCTTATGGGCCGCCGCATGGAAGACCGCGCCCGGGCGATACTTCGCAAACACCTCGTTAACGCGATCTTTGTCGCAGACGTTTCCGATCTCGATGACGATATCGATGTCGTCGTATTCGGACAGAAGCTCGTTGCGCAGCATATACGCATCGTTTTCGTAAATGTCGAAGATAACGATGCGAGCAGGCGCAACCGTGCACAGCTGACGGCAGAGCTCACTGCCGATAGAGCCGCCGCCACCGGTGACCAAAACCGTTTCGCCGGCGATATAACCGGAAACCGCACGAGTGTTGAGAACGATTTCCTCTCGACCAAGCAGGTCAGCCACATCGACGTCTCGCAGGCTAACATCCCCGATCTCATCGAGGGACAAGGCACGGACGTTAGGCAGCGTGCGCAGACGGCAATCCGTTTTAGTGCATTCGCCGTAAATGCGCTTACGCTCCTCAGGTGTGGATGAGGGAATGGCGACGACGATCTGCTCGATATCGTAGCGATCAACTAAATCGACGATATCGGAGGTTCCGCCAGAGACCTTCACGCCGTGAATGCGCTGACCGCGCTTGGCGGGATCGTCATCGGTGGCAACGATGGGGATACCGGGCATGAGCGGGTCTTTCGACGCCATGCGCCCGATTGCCAACGAACCCGTTTCACCTGCACCGACCACCAGCGTGCGCGGGCGGTCGCATGTGCGCTGCGACGAGGCGATTGCCCTTCCCTTCTGGCGCATGAAGCGGAACACGAAGCGGATACCGCCCATGAAGAAGATCAAAAGGAAACAAGAAACGACGAAAACCCTGATGGGAAGCCTGGTGCCGATAATCCACAGAAACACGGCGCCGCCCAACGTGCCCAGCACGGTCGCACCGACGATCTGGATAACCTCATCGATGCTGGCGTATTCCCATAGGTTGTTGTACAGGCGAAACGTTGCCAGCACCACAACGTTGATAAACGCGAGAATGCCCAAAACGAAGTAAATCTCGTTATTGACGAACACTTCTCCCTTAACGTTGGTGAGAATCGATGCAAGCCAATACGACAGATACGTGGCGATGATGTCGAGCAGCAACAAAAGCGCTGTTCTTTTTGTGATATGCACGTCCAAACCCGGCCCCGTCTTCATCTTCAAATAGAACAGTTCATAGTGTCAGATTACCTACAAAGGCTGCCGACTGAAGGCCTATTGTAGCCAAACTGGCGTATGATTGCAGCGATATTACCGGCCAAGGAGCTTGTTACATGAATATTCCAGCCC
Source organism: uncultured Senegalimassilia sp. (assembly GCF_934632265.1). GTDB lineage: Bacteria > Actinomycetota > Coriobacteriia > Coriobacteriales > Eggerthellaceae > Senegalimassilia. The sequence continues at coordinate 25,215 of NZ_CAKTYH010000003.1, read as the reverse complement.
CCAAAAAGCATACGGACGTCGCCGCTGGCGATGTTTCCCAGCCTGCTCGGAAGCTCAACATCGAAGCATTGACGGCTTTTTTCCGAAGCGGCATCAAACCTGCTGGATCGCACGGGAAACTGGGCATCGAGCTAGAGCAGGCTATCGTGCGCCCCGACGGCTCCCCCGTCTCGTATAGCGAGGAAAACGGCGTTGCTCACCTGCTTGAACAACTGAGCGATTCTTACCCGCAAAGGACCGTAGACGAAGAGGGCGACCTTCTTGGCGTAGCTCGACCAGGAGAGGCGATCACCATCGAGCCTGCCGCCCAAATCGAATTGTCAGCAGGCCCGTTCGAGGACCTTCAAAAAGCAAAAGAGGTGTTTACCGCATATCGGGAAACGCTTGATAATCTGCTTACCCCCAAAGATATGCGCGTGGTGGCGCAGGGCTATCACCCTACCGCTACGGCACGCAGCCTGGACTTAATCCCTAAGCGCCGATACGCGTTCATGAACCGATACCTTAGCGCCAAGGATATCTACGGCCCTTGCATGATGCGCGGCAGCGCCTCAACGCAGATCTCCATCGATTACACGAGCGAACAAGACTGCCTCCGCAAGATGAGGATCGCCTATGCGCTCACCCCTATTTTGAGCCTGATCTGCGACAACTCGCCGGTGTTCGAAGGCAAGCCCCGCACGCATAAGCTGATAAGGACCGACATTTGGCGCCACACCGACAACGACCGATGCGGTCTTGTGCCCGGCGCGCTTTCAAGCGGCTTCTCGTTCGAGAGCTATGCGGAATACGTGCTGGACACGCCCGCTATCGTGGCGCCCGACGAGAAGGAAGGCTGGCGTTATTGCGAGCAAACCTTCGGGCAGCTGTACGCCGACAAGCCTATGACCCGAGAGCAAGTCGAGCACGCGGTTTCCATGCAATTCCCCGATGTGCGTCTTAAAACATATCTGGAAATCCGCCCGGCGGACTCTATGCCCATCCCCTACGTCATCGCCTACGCCGCCCTGATCAAGGGCTTGTTCTACGACGAAGGCAACCTGCAGCAACTCGAAGCCCTTTTCGTCGATGTCGACGCCGACGCATTCGAGCTGGCGAAAGACGACCTGATGGAGCACGGCTATGATGCCCATGTCTACGGGGCTCCAGTAGCAGACCTATGCGACCGGATTATCGCGATAGCCGAAAACGGGCTGAGCACCGGCGACCGCACGCTCCTTAAACCGCTTGCCGATTTGGTTGCCCAGCGAGTCACGCTTGCCGACCTGGCGGAGAGAGAAGGTGCGCAGGCGTAAAGCAACGGCAAGGGAACTTTTCACGGTTCCCACGGCATTACCGGGCTTGGCTTCGGGTTTGTCAGGTAGACTTAACCGAGCGAGATATCCATACGACAGGAGACGTTTCGATGAGCAACAAAGGCAAAAAGGTCAAAGTTCATTACACCGGCACGCTGGATGACGGCACGAAGTTCGACTCTTCCCTGGATCGCGGCGAGCCCTTGGAGTTCACGTGCATGGCCGGGCAGATGATCCCCGGCTTCGATGCGGCAGTTGAGCTTATGGAGCAGGGCGAGACCAAAACCGTGCACATCCCCGCTGCCGACGCCTATGGAGAGCGCAACGAGGAACTGGTGCAGCGCATTCCCCTGGATCAGATCCCCAACGGCAACGAGCTTCCCGTGGGCCAGACGGTGTACATGCAAAGCGGCGATGGTCAGATCTTCCCCGTGTTCGTGCAGTCGATCGAAGACGGCGTGGCAACCTTCGACATGAACCACGAGCTGGCAGGCAAGGACTTGAACTTCGAGATCACGCTGGTTGAGATCGAAGGCTAGCCGGTATCGTTTTTCAAGGTTCTCCAGGGCCGCTCTAACGAGCGGCCCCTTTCTTTGCCGACGCTATGCCGCCTGCAACCGGTCCATCAGGTTTTCCACCCTGTTGAGAAAATCGCCCTCGCAAGCTTCATTGAGCTTCTCGACCCTGGCGAGGAGGCGCTCATGACACGCCTCCTCCAAGGCATCCGGCACATACAGGCCCATGGACGCAGCACGTGCGGCCGCAAGCCTGCTGACGGAATCGGCCGCAGGACATGTGTCCTCGAAGCCGATAAAAGAGCAATCGCGGCAGGGCAGAGATTGCGCATCCGCCTTAAAAGACCCGCTTTCCGAGGAGGCATCGAAAACCCCGGATTCAGATTCACCTTGCCGAGATACCGGCACCTGATGCGTCAGATGCCAGAAGGCGCTTGCAAGAACCATATAGCGCTCGCAGCAATCCCAAGGACCTTCAAGCCAGACGCGATACGAAAGAGCTTGCGACCAGGGCACGCAGCCGAACATATGGGAATCTGCGGCTTCGTCTTGCTGCAGATTGTCTGCAGACAAAGCCGCCACACGCGCCTGCACAACGCGCTCGATGCTTGCTTGGCCGCGCCTTGCATGCACGATGAAACGCTCTTCGGGAAACACGCATAGGGCTTTGCCGCTCTTTCGCTTCACGGCGCAGTCGAGCATAGCGTCCAAGGCACGGGCCATGCGCTTGCGAGCGACGCGGCGTTGCTGCGGAGTTGCCTGCCTCCACCCCGGCAAGCGGCATGCATAGCCCTGCTCGACCATGGAAAGCAATGTTTCCCTGTCGCAGCACAACAGGGCGTCTTGCAATGTGGGGACCTGCTTTCGAGACACCGACCGCGCATCCCAGAGAAGATCAGAGCACAACATGGCCGACCTCCTGCACCAGGGATACGGCATCGTCGCAATCCATGACGCATGCGCATCGAAGCGGAAAGACGCCGGATAAAACCTGATCAAGCGCAGGATCATAGCCGATTTGATCGAATCCCGGCCAATCAGCAGCACCCTCGGTGCCGCAGCGCCCCTGGATAAGCCCCTCTTCGAACAGCTGGTATTCCATTGATTCGAGCGCGTTGTGCAACTGGCACAGCGGAAGCGCCGCTATAACGACCAATGCACCCGGTTGTGCGCAGCAAGACGTAGACCCGTTACCGGACATGGCAAGCACCTTCTTCGGTTGTTCCAAAACGGAGAGGATCTTGCAAGCGTGGCACGGGCAGCGAGGAACACCGCTGCCATCTACGGACGACCTTGGAAGGAAGCGCTTGCACTGGCTCTGATGTGTTGACGAAAGTATAGCACGATTTCGTACGTTTGTTCGTTATAATGTCGAAAAAAATCCCGGCAGGGTGGGCATTGCGGCCCGATTCCCCCTGCCGGGATGAAAGACTACCAGCTCAGAAGCTCGTAGCCGGTTTCCGTGACCACCAGCTGCACCTCCCATTGGGCGGAAGGCTTGCGGTCCGCGGTGCGGACGGTCCACCCATTGGGGTCGGTCATATCGATATCGTGGGCACCCATGTTGATCATCGGCTCGATGGTGAAGCAGCAGCCCGGTGCCAGCACCATGCCCGTTCCGGGGTCGGACACATGGCTGACGAAGGGGTCTTCATGGAACTCAAGGCCAATGCCGTGGCCACCGAACTCGCGCACCACCGAGAAACCCTGCGCGTGAGCGTATTCGTGCACCGCGGCGCCCACATCGCCCAGCAGTCCCCACGGCTTCACCGCGGCAAGACCCGCCTCAAGCGCCTTCTTGGTTTCCTCGACCAAGCGGCGCTTCTCATCGGACACCTCGCCGATGCAGAACATGCGCGAGGAATCGGAGTAGTAGCCGTCCAGGATGGTGGAGCAGTCGACGTTGACGATATCGCCGTCTTTCAACACATCATCAGGAGACGGGATGCCGTGGCAGACGACCTCGTTGATGGATGTGCAGACGCTTTTCGGATAGCCCTCGTAATCAAGGTCGGCCGGGACGCCGCCGTGCTCGACGGTGTAATCGTAGATCCACTTGTCGATCTCCTCGGTGGTGACGCCCACGCCGATGCGCTCGGCCACAAGGTCGAGCACGCCGATGTTGATGGCGGCGCTTCTCTTGATGCCCTCGATCTCCTCCGGCGTTTTCAGCAGGCTGCGCTGAGGAACCTCGAAGCCCTGCTCGTAAAGGCTTTGCAGGCGCTCGTCGAAATCGAGATGGCACTTCTTGTATTTACGCCCGCTGCCGCACCAGCATTCGTCGTTGCGACCGGGGCTTTTCAGATTGTCGTACATACCGCATCCTTTCGTTTGCGACCTATTGTAACGCTGTTAGCCATGGTTAAGTCTTACAAACCGCCTAAAACAAGGAAACCGCCGGGCATGGACTCGGCGGCTTCCCTAGACGCGTGGACTGATCGCCTTTACGCGCGGACCTCGGCGCCGGTGGCGCCGCAGACCTTCTTCACCAGCTTCGCATGGGCCTTGTCCACCTCTTCGCCGGTAAGCGTGCGGTCGGCAGCGCGATACGTCAATGCGTACGCCATAGATTTCTTGCCCTGGCCGATGCGCTCGGAGTCGCGATACACGTCGAACAAGCGCACCTCGGCCAGCAGCTTGCCGCCCGCAGACGACATGCACTGCTCCAGACGCTCGTGCGTGACATCCTCGTCGACCACGAACGCCTGGTCGATGGAAACGGCCGGGAACGTGGGCACGTCGACGTAATCGCGCGCGGGGCGGCAGGCCTTGGCAAGCGCCTCGACGTCCAGCTCGAAGGCCACGACGGGCGCCTGCGCGTCATAGGCTGCGCAAGCCAGCGGATGCAGCTCGCCCACCCAGCCGAGCACCGTGCCGCCGGAGAGCACCTGGGCGGCGCGGCCGGGCTGCAGATGCGGGGCCTCTTGCGCGGCCAGCGCCTTGTAGCGGACCTTCGGGATGGCCAGCTCGCGCATCAGGTTCTCCACGACGCCCTTGCCGTCGAAGAAGTCGAACGCCGCGGGCTGCGCGTTCCAGGCCGGGTCGCCGAACGCGCCGGCCATGACGCCGGCCAGGCGACGGCGCTCCTTGGGCTGTTTCTTGCCTTCGTGGGCGAAGAACACCATGCCCTGCTCATAAAGCTGGATGTTCTTCACACCACGAGCCTGGTTGTGCGCCACCGAGCGCAAAAGGCCCGGGATGATGCTCTGACGCATGACCGACTGGTCGGAGTTCATGGGGTTGATGAGCTCCACCGGGTCGCCCAGCCCCTCGACGGGCATGCGCAGACGCTCGAGCTCGGTGGGCTCGGCGAAGGAATACGTCATGGTCTCATTCAGGCCGGATGCGGTCATGGTGCGGTTGACGGTATCCAACACGTGCTCCATATGGGAGCGCACGCCGAAGCGGCCGCGGCCGCCGGGCAGCGTCTCGGGGATGAGGTCCATGCCGTACAGGCGCAGCACCTCCTCGTACAGGTCGATCTCGCGCGGCAGGTCGGGGCGGAACGTGGGGGAAACCACGTCGAGCACGTCCTCATCGGCGGTGTCCTCGGCCTTGCAACCCAAACGCTCCAGGATCTCGACGATGAACTCGCGCGGGATATCGGCGCCCATCATGGAGCGGAAGCGCGGGATGCGGAACTTCAACTGCGCAGCGACGGAAGGCTCGGGCCAGACATCGATGATGCCCTGTTCGTTGGCAGCGGCGGCGCTTACGGTGCCGCCAGCGACCTCCACGATGAGCGCAGCGGCGGCAGCGGAGCGCGCCTCGATGCCGTGGTCGTCCACACCGCGCTCGTAGCGCATGGAGCTTTCGCTGATAAGCCCAAGGTTGCGGCTGGTGCGGCTGGTGCGGCCCGCCTCGAACGTGGCGGCCTCCAGCAGGATGTTCACCGTGCCGTCGGTCACTTCGGTATCAAGGCCGCCCATGACGCCCGCCAAGGCCACCGCGCCCTGCTCGGGGGTGGAGATGACGGTCATGTCGCCGGTAAGGGTGCGCTTCTCGCCGTCGAGCGTGGTCAGCGGCTCGCCATCCTGCGCGGCGCGCACCACGATGTGCGCACGGCCGTCGGCGTTCTTCAGCTTGTCCAGGTCGAACGCGTGCAGCGGCTGACCGAACAGGAACAGGATGTAGTTCGTGACGTCGACGATGTTGTTGACCGAGCGCTGGCCGATGGCGGCAAGGCGCTCGACCATCCAGTCGGGGCTGGGGCCGACCTTGCAGCCGCGGATGACGCGCGCCGTATAACGCGGGCAGCGCTTGGCATCCTCGACCGTGATCTGAACCTCATCGTCAACAGGGGTTGCGGAGGCGTCGAGCTGGAGCTTGCCGGCCATCTCGGACAGCGGGTCGTTCCAATCGCGACGGTACATCGCGCCCACCTCGCGGGCCAAGCCGGCGATAGAGAGGCTGTCGGGGCGGTTCGGTGTGATCTCCAGGTCGAGCACGGTGTCGGTAAGGCCGGCGTACTCGGCGAACGGGACGCCCACCGGGGCGTCTTCGGGCAAGATCATGATGCCGTCATGGTCGCCGCTCAGGCCAAGCTCGCGCGCGGAGCAGTTCATGCCGAAGCTGGCAACGCCGCGAAGCTTGGACTTCTTGATCTTCACATCCCCGGGCAGCTCCGCGCCGACCATGGCGGTGACGATATGATCGCCCTCGTTGAAGTTCTGCGCGCCGCAGACGATCTGCAGCGGCTCGGGGTTGCCTTCCTTGTCGACGTTAAGCTCGCCCACGTCGACCGAGCACACCCACATGTGATCGGAGTCGGGATGATGCTCCTTTTTGAGGACCTTGGCGGTTACCACATGGTCGAACGCGGCGCCAAGCGTCTCAACGCCTTCCACGCCCGTTCCCGTAAGGTCGAGCTTGTCGCAGAACGCCTTGATGTCCGTGGGGACCTCAACGTATTCGTTCAGCCATTTCAGCGATACTTTCATGACATTCTCTTTCTATAGCATCGGCGCAAGCCGATGAAAGTCAGTGGGACGACCGAGTTTGCCGGTTTCTACCCGAGCGACGGGCCGTGCCGCATCGCCCGTGCGCCGAAAGCGGGAACCCGAACCGGATCCCGCCCATCCGCACAGCCGAGCGGTTTCGGCCGCCATCAGGCAGGTGGGGCTAGAACTGGCGAAGGAAGCGCATATCGCCCTCGAGCAGCATACGCAGGTCGGGGACGTTGTACTTCAAGCACGCAACGCGCTCGACGCCCACGCCGAACGCGAAGCCCGAATACTCCTCCGGGTCGATGCCCGACATGCTGAGCACGTTGGGGTCGACCATGCCGCAGCCCAAGATCTCCAACCAGCCCGTGCCCTTGCACATGCGGCAGCGCTCGCCGTCGTGCAAATGGCCCGTGCCGCCGCACACGCCGCAGCTAACGTCGGCCTCGGCGGAAGGCTCGGTGAACGGGAAGTAATGGGCGCGGAAGCGCGTTTTGCGATCGGGGCCGAACATCTGCTTGCAGAAGTAATCCAGCGTGCCCTTCAGGTCGCCGAACGAGATGCCTTTGTCAACGACCAGGCCCTCGATCTGCGTGAACTGCGGCAGGTGGCTGGGATCGGCGACGTCGCGACGATACACCTTGCCCGGGGCGATGATGTAGATGGGCGGCTTCTGCTGCTCCATGACGTGCACCTGCACTCCGGAGGTTTGCGTGCGCAGCAGCACCTTGGACTCGCCGCGCACCGCGGACTCCTCGCCAGAGCGGTCGACCACGTAGAAGGTGTCCTGCATGCTTCGGCTGGGATGGTCCGCCGGGGCATTGAGGGCCTCGAAGTTATAGTAGTCGGTTTCCACCTCAGGACCTTGCGCCACGGTGTAGCCCAGACCCAGGAAAATCTCGGAAATCTGATCGGTGATGGCGTTGATGAGATGGCGCGTGCCCACCTGCTGGCCGCGGCCCGGCAGCGTGACGTCGACGGCCGCCGCATCGATGGCGGCCTCAAGCTCCTTGGCGGCAAGCTCGCGCTTGCGCTCCTCGAGCGCCGCCTCGACGGCGCCGCGCACCTCGTTCACCGCTTTGCCCACGGCGGCGCGCTCCTCCTTCGCCACCTGGCCCATGCCGCGCAGGTAGCCCGTCAACGTGCCGGCCTTGCCCAGCACCGCCACGCGCACCTCGTCGAGCGCGGAAGTGTCCGCAGCCTGTTCGATGGCAGCCAGCGTGCTCGTGCGCAACGCCGACAGCTCGTCCACGATTGCCATGTGTCCGATCCTTTCCACATTTGCCGACGACCGCCGGATGCGGCCGATAAAAAAAGAGCCCTCTTCGCCTTTGGCCTGGGATCTGCCCAGTCCAAGGACGAGAGAAGGCTCTCGCGGTACCACCTTGGTTGACGGACGCGCCTACGCGCGAGCCGCCCGCTTCATTCGCCCCGATAACGGAGGGCCGCCGCCATGGCCTACTAAAACGTCCGCGCTGCCGCGCCCCGCTTTCAGCCGTGATGCTCGGAAGGGAATCAGCGCGCTTGCCGCCCGGGTCCTTTCAGCCGATGAGACCCGTCTCTGCCGACCGCGATGATGCGCGCCGCTGTCTTCGTCTGTGCATGTGCTTACGGAGTATACCGCAAAGCAGTAGTACCATGGGCTCTGAATCGAAAAACGAGAAGGAGCCCTTTTCATGACCACTCCCGTCATCCGCCTTGCGACCAGCGCCGACTCCGACGCCATCTTGGATATCTACGCACCTTATATAGGCACGTCCATAACGTTCGAGGAGGAGGTGCCCGCGCGCGAGGCCTTCCAAGCCCGCACGGACGGCGTGCTTGCCGCCCACCCCTACCTGGTCGCCGAGCTCGACGGCAAGGTGGTGGGCTACGCCTATGCCCACGAGCTGCGCGAACGCGGCGCCTATCGATGGAACTCCGAGCTTTCCGTGTACCTGGCGCCCGCCGCGCAGGGCCATGGGCTGGGCGCCGTGTTGTACCGTGCGCTCATCGATTTGTGCGCCGCACAGGGAATCACGGCGGTATACGGCATTGTGACCAGCCCAAACGACCCCAGTCAGCGCTTGCACGAGAACCTCGGCTTCGAAGTGATGGGGCGTCAACGCCACGCCGGCTTCAAGTGCGGGCAATGGCACGACGTCACCTGGTACGTGAAGTTTTTAACCGACCGCTTCGAGGACGACCCCGCCGAGCCGATTCCCTTCCCGCTGCTATGCGATCAGCACCCGCAAGCGGTGAAGAACGTCCTTGATCGGGCGAACTCGTCCCTGCGATAAGACGCGGGCTTGGTCGCAGCCAGCGAGGGGCGCGGCGGACCATGGCGATCCGCCCCTGTAGCAACGTGTGCAACGGCTCACGGCGATCCGCCCCTGTTCGCGAAGCTGCGCGGAGAACGGTAAACCGTTAGGTAACGCCCGCCGGCACGCGCCCTTTGCGCAAGAAAAGAACAATACAGTAAACACCGCGCCCTGCAAGGCCGCAAACTCACCTTGCAAGGCGCGACACATTGCATCACCGAAACGTTAGGCTCCTCATGAAAAACTACTTCCAACGATTAGCTCAACGCATGGCTGTGTGGATGCAGGGCCGTTACGGCAACGACGACCTTGGCAACGCGCTGGTGGCGTTGGGCATCATCACCATGCTGGCCTCCATCCTGCCGCACTGCGGATGGCTTTCCTATGTCGCGCTTGCGGCGATGGCGCTGGCCATTTGGCGCACCTGCTCGAAGAACATCGGGAAACGCCGTCAAGAGAACCAGAAGTACCTGCGCCTATCCGCCAAACCCCGACGCAGCTACGAGCTGGCGAAGAAGAAGTGGGTAAACCGCAACACCACGAAGTACTTCCGCTGCAAACACTGCGGACAGGAGCTTTCCGTGCCGCGCGGAAAGGGAACATTGCGCGTGGTGTGCCCGAAATGCAAGACGGAAACGAAGATGAAGTCGTAGCAGGCGCCATTTTGTCGAAAACAAAAACCGAGAACACAACGAAAAAGCGCCTGAAAAGGCGTTTTTTCGTCATCCATGGCACTCGAACTCTCAATGCTTCCCGACACGCGCGCCGCAAAAGGCCGCTCATCAGGCGCATATGCCATCTAAGGCGCTATCTTCGCTTTCGTAGGATGTCCGTAACCACCCAGATGGACAACACCAGCGCGCCCAGATAGCCGAAGAAGGACAGCACGGGAACCCCGAGAACGCGCGGCTCCATGGTGGACAGCGCCACCATGGACGAGCCGATGAACAGGCCGGCGACGATAATGCCCAAAGATAGCCTGTTGATGATGATCGAAAGGCCGCGCATGGGCGCCTCGGAGCCCAGGACCTCCATGTTCACCTTAACCTGCCCGCGCGTGAGCATATGCAGCGCCTGACCTGCATACTTCGCCGTGTCCAGCGTGCCCGATCCCGCAGCGCGCAGCGCCAGCGCCAATTCCTGCATAGCGCTTATCAGCTCGGCTTTCGTATCCTTCGTGCGTTGGATATGCGCATTGATGATGGACACCATGTTCTCATTGGGAATGAGAGGCATGACGGTGCCCTCGAGGGTGACGATGCCGCGCGACACGCTGGTGATGGACGGCGGCAGCGTGACCTTGCATTGACGCGTAAGGTTCAAAATGTCCGAAAGCAGCTGGCCGACGTCGATGGCGCTGACGTCGCATGAACCGTAGTCCTTCAGCAGCAGATCCAGGTCTGCCAAAAAGCGCGTATGGTCGATGGCGTTGTTGTCGCGCTGGATGGCGAACGCCAGCAGGGCGTCTTTGAGCTCCGAGGCGCTTTGCATGCCCACCGCCTTGATGATGGAGCCGAACCCCGCGCGGTCGCGCGGGGAAAGGCGGCCCATCATGCCAAGGTCGATGTAGACGATCTTCCCGTCGCGCACCAACATATTGCCCGGATGCGGGTCGGCATGGAAGAAACCGAAATCCAGCACCTGCGTGGCGTAGTTGTCCAGGATCTTCTCGCCGATTTCCTGAAGATCGTATCCCGCGGCGCGCAGCTTCTCGAAATCGTCGATGGGGATGCCGTCGACGTACTCCATGACCAGGATGTTCTCGCGACACAGCTCGGGATACACCTTCGGGCATGCTATAAAGGCCACATCCTTGTTCAGCAGCGCAAACTCCTGCAAGTTGGCAGCTTCGCGCTTGAAATCCGTTTCCTCGAGAAACGTTGCCCACAGCTCCTCGACCACATCGCGCAAGTCGAGCATCTGCCCGTCTTTGATGACTCGCGACGCCTGTCGGGCCACGATGCGCATGATGTCGATATCCTGCGCCATAGTGGCGCGCACCCCTGGCCGCTGAATCTTCACCGCCACCACGCTGCCATCGGCAAGACGCGCCTTGTGAACCTGCGCCAAAGAAGCGCTCCCGAGCGGTTTGGGGTCGATCTCGGCGAACAACTTCTCGCGCTCATCCCCATAGATGGCGTCCATGGCCGCGAGCATCTCATCGAACGGAAGCGGCTTCGACCTTGCCTGCAGCTTCTTGAGCTCGTCGCAATAGGCCTTCGGCAAGATCTCCGAACGGGTGGAAAGCGTCTGCCCGATCTTCACGAAGCTAGGGCCCAAGCCCTCCAGCATGCTACGGAAGGATTCAGGCGTGAACCCCTTCGTGAAATGATGCTTCTGCATGATGGTGTATATCTCGCGCAGCCTTTGCGCGCGCGTTTTGCGCGTGAGGTTGAACTGCCCCTCGGGATCCAGATCGGAACCCGAGGAGAAGAAGTATTTCAACAGCGTGTTGTCGGCCATGGAAGCACGCGACCCCTATTGCTCGGCGGACGCTTCGGCCTGGTCGGAGGAATCCTGGGGATCCTCGGCCTGCGGCTGCTCCTGCACGGGCTGCGCCGCCGGACGCGCGGCGATCTCGGCCGCCTTCGCGGCGAAGGCCTCGCGCTCCTCGGGGGTCATGACCGACATGCGCGCCTCAAGCGCATCGAAACGCGCGGATTGCGCGGCGTTGGCCGCCTTATGCGCAAGCTCGGTGTTGATCTGCTTGCCCTGCTCGACGGTAAGCTCGCCTTTCGCGATAAGCGTGCTCACCAGATCCGTTGCCTTCTCGCCCGTGATGGCCATAGCCCCCACGCCAGCCAGGAAGATGTCCTTGAAACCATCGCCGATCGTTGCCATGTCGGCCTCCCCTTCTTCACATGCTCGCACATTCGGCAAGCCCCTACGGTTCCCATAATGCTACACGCCTGGGCGCGAAAGCGACCTCGAACGCGAAGTTGAAGCCGAAACGATACCTTGCGCGGCTCGGCGGTCGCGCCAACGGCGCAGCGCGTTGCATTCCCGACGCCGGTCCCCCGCGCAAAAGGGGGCTTCGTCGCCTTCCCCATCGCCTTACCGGATGCATCCCATGCCGCTACCGCTACAATGCTCAATTGCTGGGGGGCCTCCCCCAGTGGCGCTCATCGCCTCGGCTGAGCGCATATGCACATGCGGATGACCCGTCCGCATCGTCGCGGCGCGAGACCATCGCCGCCGCCTGCAAAAAAACGCTGCATCCCACAAAGGAGCATCATATGGTGAACCAGAAATACCATGCCCTGCTGCGCGTTGCCGAAACCGGCAGCTTCACGCAAGCGGCGTACGATCTTGGCTACTCGCAATCGGGCATCAGCGGCATGATCTCCTCCTTGGAAAAGGAGATGGGCATGCCGTTGCTCGTGCGTGAACGCGGGGAAGCCCATCTGTCGGCCGAGGGCGAGGACCTGCTTCCGTGGATCTCCAACGTCTGCAACGGCGAACGGCAGCTCGCAAGCCGGATAGCCGAGCTGAGACGCCTGGAGTGCGGCGTGGTGCGCGTAGCCGCGCCCACCAGCGTCTCCACCCATTGGTTTCCCGGCATGGTGAAGGCCTTTGAGCGAAAATGCCCCGGCGTGGAGCTGAACCTGATGTGCATCGACGACGAAGCGGAGCTTGAACGCGCCATATGGCACGGAGACGCCGACTGCGGGTTTTTGGTCACGCCCGCGAAACGGGCGCTGAAAGCCATCCCCTTGCACGACGACCCGATCTTAGTGCTGCTGCCGCCCGACCATGCGCTCGCGCATGCCGACCGCGTCCCTGCGCAAACGCTTGCCGAAGAGCCTTTCATCCAGCCGCGAAGCAGATCGTTGCAGGAGGCGGAAGCGCTGCTGCGCAACAGCGGGGTGAAACCGCGCGTGCGCTTCGCGGTGGATAGCGACTACAGCGTCATGAACATGGTGAGCGAAGGGCTGGGTTTCAGCATATTGCCAGGATTGCTGCTCGAGGACGCCTCGCTTCCCTTGACTGTGCTGCCGCCGCAACTGGAGATGCGAAGGAGGATATCCGTTGCCATGCGGTCTGCCGACACCGCCTCGGCCGCCACGCGGGCATTCGTGCAGACCGCGCACACTTGGGTAAGGCAACGCTACGAAGATCGGCAAGAGCGATAAAGGGGCAGCCCGCCGACCGGGAGTCGCCTCCGAACACCCGCGAGCGCGGCAACCCGCTTATCGCAGGCCGCCCCAAACAACCGCGAGCACGACGGCCCGCCGACCTCAGGCCGCCCCAAACAACCGCGGGCCCGCAGCCAGTCGAACGCAAGCCGCCTTGAAATCAAAACGGGCCCGGCAAATGCCGGGCCCGCGGTCATATACGCGTTCGCGCAAGCGCTATTCGGCCTTCTCGGCGAACAGGCCGGCGAAGGCGTTCAGGTTGTTGCCCCAGCGACGCTGCGCGCCCTTGGCGAAGGTCAGCGCCTCGGACAGCGCCTCCAGCGAGATATCGCGACGCTCGCCCGTGGCACGGCGCTTGATCTCGACCTTGCCCTCGGTCAGGCCGCGCTTGCCCATGACGATCTGCAGCGGCCAGCCCATCAGGTCGGCCTCCGCGAACTTCACGCCCGCGCGCTCCTTACGGTCGTCGATGACGACCTCCAGGCCCAGACCGGCCAGTTCCTCGGCCAGTTTCTCGGCAGCAGGCTGCACCAGGTCGTCGCCGGTGGCGAGCGGCAGGATGCACACGTGCGCCGGGGCCACGGACATCGGCCAGATCATGCCGTTCTCGTCGTTATGCTGCTCGATGATGGCGGCCAGGGTGCGGGACACGCCCACGCCGTAGCAGCCCATGATGAACGGCTGCTCCTTGCCGTCCTTGTTCATGAACGTGGCGTTCATGGCGCGAGAGTACTTGTCGCCGAGCTGGAACACCTGCGCGACCTCGATGCCGCGCGCGCCCTTGAGCTCCATGCCGCACTTCGGGCAGCAGTCGCCGGGCTTGACGGTGATGATGTCGGCCCACTGGTCGACCTTGAAATCCTTGCCAAGCTGAGCGCCCACGTAGTGGTAACCGTCCTCGTTGGCGCCGACGACCCACTTCGGCACCGCCTTCAGGCTGTTCGCCGCGATGACGAAGGCGTCCTCGGGCAGGCCGACCGGGCCCATGGAGCCCTTGTGCAGGCCGTAGGCCTCCATGTCCTCGTCGGTGAGGATGGTGAAGCCGCCGGCTGCGCGGGCGGCCTTCTCCTCGTTCACCTCATGGTCGCCGGGGACGAACAGCACGACGAGCTTACCCTCGTCGTTCTTGCCGGAGAGCGCCTTTACCGTGGAGGATTCCGGGATACCCAGGAACTCGGCGAGCTCGGCGATGGTGTGCACGCCGGGCGTGGCAACCTTCTCCATCTCGGGCACGTCGTAGACCGTGGGGCGCGCCAGGCCCTCGCCCACCTCGTCGCTTGCGGCGTAACCGCAATCGCAGTACACCAGCGCGGACTCGCCCGCCTCGGCAAGCGCATGGAACTCGCAGGTGACCGCGCCGCCGATCTGGCCGGCATCGGCCTGCACGGGGCGGAACTCAAGGCCGCAGCGGGCGCAGATGCGCTCATAGGCTGCGTACATCCTGTCGTATTCCTCCTGCAGCGACTCCTGCGTGTCGTGGAAGCTGTAGCCGTCCTTCATGACGAACTCGCGGCTGCGCAGCAGGCCGAAACGCGGGCGGATCTCGTCGCGGAACTTCGTCTGGATCTGATACATGTTCAGCGGCAGCTGCTTGTAGGAGCGCAGCTCGGCGCGCACGAGCGCGGTGATGAGCTCCTCATGGGTGGGGCCCAGGCAGAACTCGTGATCGTGACGGTCGTTGAGGCACATGCGCTCGGGGCCGTATGCGTCGGCGCGGCCGGACTCCTGCCACAGCTCTTCGGGCTGGAGCATGGGCATGCGGATCTCCTGGGCGCCGCACGCGTCCATCTCCTCGCGCACGATGTTCTCGATCTTGGTCAGCACGCGCTTGCCCAGGGGCAGAAACGTGTAGATGCCGGCCGCCGTTTTGCGGATGAAACCGGCGCGCAGCAGCAGCTTATGGCTGGCGATCTCGGCATCGGTGGGATCTTCCTTCAGCGTGGGAGCGTACAGGGCGCTCATGCGCGTGATGTTGGCGTTGTTCATTTACAGGTCCTTTATCTCTTCCAGTAAAGCGTCGACGATGGCGCCTTCTTCCACTTTTCGAACGGTTTGGCCGTGGCGGAACACCACGCCCACGCCCTTGCCGCAGGCCACGCCGATGTCGGCATCGGCGGCCTCGCCCGGCCCGTTGACGACGCAGCCCATGACGGCCACCTTGAGCGGCTTGTCGAGGCAGGCGATGCGCCGCTCGACCTCTTGCGCCAGCCCGATCAGGTCGACCTGGCACCTTCCGCACGTGGGGCAGCTGATCAACTCGGGGTTGCGACGACGCAGATCGAGCGCGCCGAGCAGCGCCCAGCAGGCTCGCATCTCCGTGACCGGATCGTCGGTGAGCGAGATGCGCATGGTGTCGCCGATGCCCTGCTCGAGCAGGATGCCCAGGCCGGAAGCGCTTTTGATGACGCCTTGGAACGTGGTGCCCGCCTCGGTGACGCCGATATGCAGCGGGATATGCGGGATATCGCGTGCCAGCTGGCGGTACGTGCGCACCGTGGTCATGACGTCGTGGGCCTTCGCGCTGACCACCAGGTCATGAAAGCCGCGACCTTCGCAGTATTCCACGTACTGGCGCGCGGAGGCGGCCAGCTTCTCGGGAAGCGAAAGGTCGTCGCGCTCGGCCAGCGCCTGGTCGAGCGAGCCGGCGTTCACGCCGATGCGGATGGGGATGCCCGCCTGCCCGGCGGCGTCGAGCACGGCGTCGGTCTTCGCCAAACCACCGATGTTGCCGGGGTTGATGCGCAGCTTCGCCGCGCCGCGGCGCGCCGCCTCGATGGCGATGACGGAATCGAAGTGCACGTCGGCCACGACGGGCAGAGGCGACGCTTCGCATACGGCCTGGAACGTGTCCAGGCAGCTGCGGCGCGGGATGGCCATGCGCACGACCTCGCAGCCGGCATCTGCCAGCTGCTGGATTTGCGCAAGGTTGGCCTGCGCGTCATCGGCCGGGGCGTTGAGCATGGACTGCACCACCACGGGAGCGCCGCCGCCAAGCGCCACGTTGCCCACGTGAACCTGGTGCGTTTTCTGATTGGGGCGCATAGCGTCCTGCGGCAACGGGCAAGCCGCGGCCCCCGAAGGAGCCGCGGCGCGCGCGTTGCCCATGTTCTCGTTAGTTTCCATAGCGGCTATTCTACCAGCGTAGCGCCCCTCGTTGGCGAAACGTATACAAGCAACAGGCGAAGAAAAAAAGCCGGCAGGGCAAACCCCCTGCCGGCTTTTGCGATATGCGTGATGAGCGACGGCCAGAAGGCCCGACGCCCCTACTGCCCGAAGAACGTCCCCGAGATGATGCGCTGCACATCCTGATTGACCATGACCAGGAAAAACATCAGGAACAAGGCCATGCCAGCGGCGCTCATGGCGTTCATGGCGCGCATGGAGACCACCTTCTTCGACAGCTTCTGGAAGACCTCGATGACGAAGCGGCCGCCATCGAGCGGCGGGATGGGGAGCAGGTTCATGATGCCCAGCGACACCGATATCATGGCCATGAACTGCATGAACGGCACCAGACCCGCGTCGGCGAACTGCTTCGACATCACGGCGATGCCCACCACCGACGACGAATCCGACACCGTCTGCGCCGCCGTTGCGGGGTTGAACAGGCCCGCAACGGCCTGCACGACCATGCCGATATAGGTGAAGCCCGCCACGATGGCGCGGCCCGGATCCACCGTCATATGCGTTATCTCGCCCGACTGCAACCGAACATCGAAGCCGATGACGCTGAACAGCACCACGAACACCAGCATGGCGAACAGCAGGTTGACCGCGATGCCGGCCAGCAAGATGACCGAGCGCTTCCAAAACGGCAGGCTGCGGTATTGCTGCCGATACTCGCTCTCGAACAGCGCATGGGCGTCTTCCACCGGGCGCGCCTGCCCCTCGGCGTAGCGCTCCGGTGCGGGCTTGCCGGCTTGCGCCGCCGCGCGGATCTGCTTCTTGGAGGGGATAACCTCTGCGGCGCGATACGTGTTGTACTCATCCTTCTTCGTGGGGCCCGTGCAACTTCCCCAGTCCACCAGCTCGTCGAGCGCCTTGATCGCCTCGTCATCGGAGATGCCGCAATCGCGCGCGATATCCTCCATGTTCGCCGTGCCCCGGCGGTACAGCGCCGCCAGCACCGGCTCCAGATGCGGGCTCATCTCGCCCGGCTCCATGCCGCATACGCGCGCGTAACCGCCCAGCAGGATGGGCGTGACGCCGAACTTCGTGCCCCATTTCTTGAAGCCGATGTTCGGGCCGGGCATGCCCAGCATGAACTCGGTGACGCGCACGCCGAAGGCGCGAGACACCAGATAGTGGCCGCCTTCGTGGATGACGACCAGAATGCCCAGCACGATGGTGCAATACAAGATCATGAGGATGACGTTCAACAACCGGCTCCTTGCCTTGGCTACGGACACGCGACTAAACGGGACCTCACTCGACGGTCCCGCCCATTAGAATCCGCTTCATTATAAAAAGAGGTTCCGCCTCGTTACCGAAGCGGAACCATAACCACACGATGCACGCGATTTGCAGCTTGCGAACCTTAGCGCACGGACTTCCAAGCGGTTTCGCGGGCCCATGCATCAAGCGCCTGCAGCTGCTCGAGGCTTTCCACCTTCTGCACGCCTTCGCGCTCGTGCGCGTCCATAACCGCTTCCACGCACTCGGCGATGCCCAGGTAGCTGCCCTGCTCCGCCAGAAACGCCGCCACGGCCACCTCGTTGGCGGCGTTCATGACGCACGGCAAGGTTCCGCCCACGCCGCCCGCATGACGGGCAAGCTCCAGGCAGCGGAACGTGTCGGTATCGGCCGGGGCGAACTCCAGGCTTCCCAGCTTGGTGAAGTCCAAGGGCTCGACAGGCGCCTCCCAGCGCTGCGGATAGCTGAGCGCGAACTGGATGGGGATGCGCATATCGGTGGTGCCCAAATGCGCCTTCACGCTGCCGTCGGTGAACTCCACCATGGAGTGGATGGCGCTTTGCGGCTGGACGACCACGCTGATCTTGTCGTAGGGCATGTTGAACAGATGATGCGCCTCGATGACCTCCAAGCCCTTGTTCATAAGCGTGGAGGAGTCGATGCTGATCTTCGCGCCCATGTTCCACGTGGGATGGTTGAGCGCCTGAGCAGGGGTGATGCCCTCAAGGTCTGCGCGCTTCCTGCCGCGGAACGGGCCGCCGGATGCCGTCACCCACAAACGGGAGACCTCTCGCTCGGACTCGCCCAGCAGGCATTGGTAGATGGCGCCGTGCTCGGAATCGATGGGCATGAGCGCGCCTGCCGGACCCACCGCCGGCGCCGTGCCGGCTGCGCGCCGCTGCGCATCCACCTGCGCTGCCAGCGGCATGATCAGATCGCCGCCCACCACCAGGCTCTCCTTGTTCGCCAGCGCAAGCACCTTGCCCGCGCGCAGCGTTTCGAAGCTTGCGCGCAAGCCGGCGGCGCCCACCAGCGCGTTGACCACCACGTCCGCCTCGGGCAGGCGCACCAGGTCGACAACGGCATCCATGCCGAAGCCCCATATGCCCTGGGCGCCAGCCTGCTCGCGCACCTCGGATGCGACCGGCTGATCGGCCAAGCGCTCATCGCCCACGGCAAGGTTGCGCACGTTATGGGCACGTGCTTGCGCGAGCATGTCGCCCACGCGCGAGTTCACCGCCAAGCCGACGATCTCCAGCTCGTCGGAATGCTGCCGAACCACGTCGACCGTTTGCGTTCCGATAGAGCCTGTGGACCCGAGAACAACGATGCGTTTCATGAAAGCCTCCGAATCATCTGCGAAAACAACTCGAGCCAACGCCGCAAGAACGTTGGCTCGTTCGATTTACCAGCTAAAGGGGATGCACCCGCCCGCCACCAGCAGGATAGCCGAGGCGACCGCCACCAAAAACAGGCTGTCGCAACGATCGAGCAGACCGCCGTGGCCCGGCAGCAGCTTGCCGGAATCCTTGAAGCCCACATTGCGCTTGATGCGGCTTTCGGCCAGATCGCCCAGCACGCCGCACAGGCCGCTGATCACGCCGAACGCCATTGCCATGGGGATATCCAGGTTCAACCCCGGTATCAACGTGAACAGGCACCAGAACAGCGCCGATCCCACCAAGCCCGCGAAAAAGCCCTCCCAGCTTTTCTTCGGCGAAACGCGCGGCGCCAGCTTATGCTTGCCGAACTTGCTGCCGATCAGGTAAGCGAAGGAGTCGTTGGCCCACACGCTGAAGAAAATGCCAAGCACGAGCACGCCGCCCCATGGATGCGGCAGCGCCTGGCGCACCACCACCAAGCCGGATAGCAGCATGCCGCAATACGCTGCGCCGAAGAAGCTGACGCCAACATCGGGGATGCGGGCGCGCATCCAGAACACGTACCACACGATAAGCGCCAACAGCAGCACAAGGCTGACCATGAGCGCGCCCGACAGCCCGAAGAAGTGTACGCTGAGCGGGTAGAGCGCCGCCGCCACGATGCCGAGCATCTCGTTGGGCAGCTTCGCGTCGGCGCGCAGCATGTAGTAGAACTCACCTGCGCATACCGCGGCGGTGGCAGACAGCAAAGCCAGCGTGGTCCATTCGCTTGCAAGGATGCACAGCACGGAGACCGTGACGTAGATGAACCCCGTGCGGAAGCGAACCTGCAGGTCGGAAGCGTTCTTGAACTTCTGCGGCGTCTTCCGATACGCGAAATCCTTCAAGCGCTCGCCGCGCGAGCGCTCATCCGCGCGCTGCTGCTCGCCGTCTTGCGGATCCCCGGACATTTATTTCACCGCCCCGAAGCGCCTATCTCGGGATTGGAACTCCAACAAGCAGCGCAAAAACTCGTAGCGGTCGAAATCGGGCCAGAGCACGTCGGTTGCCACGAACTCGGAGTAGGCCACCTGCCACAGCAGGTAGTTCGACAAGCGCATCTCGCCGGACGTGCGGATGACCACCTCGGGGTCGGGGATGTCGGCCGTGTACAGCCCCTGGGCGAACTCTGCCTCCGTCAGCGGCGCGGTGGGGTCGCCACCCTCGGCTGCCGTTGCCAGCGCGCGGCGCACGCACGCCTCGGCGGCGTGCAGAATCTCCTGTCGCGAGCCGTAGTTCACCGCAACGACCAAGGTCATGCCGGTGTTGTCGCGCGTTTTCAGCCACGCCCTCTCGAAGGCCTCGCGCGTTTCGGCGGGCAGCGCTGAAAGGTCGCCAATAGTGCGCACGCGCACGTTCTCCTCATGCAGGCCATCGACCTCCGCCAGCATGGTCTTGGCGAACAGGTCCATCAGGCCCACGACCTCTTCCTGGGGCCTCTTCCAGTTCTCCGTGGAGAACGAATAGATGGTCAAATAGCGAACACCCAGGTCGGAGGCGCAACGAATGGTCTCGCGCACCGCCTCGATGCCGGCCTTGTGGCCCTTCAGGCGGTTCAGCGCGCGCTTCTTCGCCCAACGGCCGTTGCCGTCCATGATGACGGCGACATGCTCGGGGATCGCCCGCGGATCGAGCGCAGCAGGGTCGAGGCCCTTGGGCGGATTCGGGAATATGTAATCAAGCGTCTTGTTCATGGGCAGCCTCGTACATAAGGGAAAAGCCAACCGGCGGGGAAAACCGCCGGCTGGCACTAGGGAAACGCTCATAAGAGCCGGATGACGCAACCCGGTTGCGAACATGGGTTACGCGGAAATCGGAGATGCGCAGGACGAAAGCAGGGGCCGCTCCCCCACCATCGGCCTGGCTGCTCGGACGAGCCCCGGAGCAGCCGCGCCTGCGCAAACCGCGTAAACGCGGTGCGCCGGGGCTCCCGCAGCACCGAGCAACGGATTCGCCGGCAGGCGAACGCCGTTTCTAGATCTCCATGACCTCGGCTTCCTTCTTCTTGAACACCGCGTCGACTTCGGCGACGTACTTGTCGGTGAGCTTCTGGATTTCAGCCTCGGCGCGACGCTGCTCGTCCTCGGGAAGGTTGTCTTCCTTGACGGACTTGGCAACGTGGCTGTTGCCGTCGCGGCGGGCGTTGCGGATGGCAACGCGGGCCTCCTCGGCGTACTCCTTGCACTGCTTCACCAGCTCGCGGCGACGATCCTCGGTGAGCGCGGGGAACGGCAGGCGGATGACCGAGCCGTCGTTGTTCGGCGTGACGCCCAGGTCGCTTTCCATGATGGCGTGCTCGATGGCACCCAGGACGCCCTTGTCCCAAGGCTCGATGACCAACATGTGCGCGTCCGGCGTCTTCACGCCGGCCATCTGGTTGATGGGCGTGGGGACGCCGTAGTAGTCCACCTTGATGCGGTCGAGGACCATGGCGTTGGCGCGGCCCGTGCGGACGGTGCCGAACGCGTTGTGCAGGCCGTTGACGGCGCGCTGCATCTTCTCCTCGGTTTCAAGCATGATCTCGTCGATCATTTCGGTTCCTTTCCCTTTTGCGCCCGCCCTGCACGGGCGGCGCGGAAGACGTTACTCTACGGTGGTTCCGACGTCCTCGCCCTTCAGAGCGCGGGCGATGTTGCCCTGCACCGTCAGGTCAAACACGATCATGGGAACCTTGTTGTCCATGCACAGGCTGGTGGCCGTGGAGTCCATGACGTTGAGCCCCTGCGAGAGCACCTCCATGTAGCTGATGCGGTCGTAGCGCTTCGCATCGGGGTTCTTCACGGGGTCGGAGTCGTAGACGCCGTCGACCTTCGTGGCCTTCATGAGCACGTCGACGTCCAGCTCGCAGGCGCGCAGCGCCGCAGTGGTGTCGGTGGTGAAATAGGGATTGCCCGTGCCGGCGGCCAGGATGACCACGCGGCCCTTCTCCATGTGGCGGATGGCGCGACGACGGATGTAGGGCTCGGACACTTCCTGCATGTTGATGGCGCTTTGCACGCGGCTGAAGATGCCGTGGCGCTCGAAGGCGTCCTGCAGCGCCAGCGCGTTCATGACCGTGGCCAGCATGCCGATGTAGTCCGCCTGGGCGCGGTCCATGCCGTCGGTTGCGCCGGAGACGCCGCGGAAGATGTTGCCGCCGCCCACCACGATGGCAAGCTGCACGCCGTCATGCACCACGTCGGCGATCTCGTCGGCCAGGGAATCGACCACCTTCGGATCGATGCCGTAGCCAAGGTCGCCCGCCAGTGCCTCGCCGGACAACTTCAGCAGCACGCGCTTGTATCGGTATTCCTCGGCCATATGCAACCTCCCGGTTAAATCGTAAAGCGTTTTAAGCTTCCCTATCTTACCTGAAAACGGAAACGGCCGCCCATCGGGGCGGCCGTTTCCAGGCTTTTCACGCAAAGGACAAACGAGCAGGGCTAGGCCTTCTCGACGCCGTCGGCGTTGATGACCGCGGCGGGGTCGTTGTACATGTCGCGGTCGAGGCCGCCGGTGAAGTTCGACGACGTGACGCCTGCCACCATGGAGTCGCTGACGTTGAGGGCGGTACGGCCCATGTCGATGAGCGGCTCGACGGAGGCCATCAGGCCCACGATCTCGATAGGCAGGCCCATGGTGCCCAGCACGATGAGGCTGGCGAAGGTTGCGCCGCCGCCCACGCCGGCAACGCCGAACGAGCTGATGACGATGATGGCGATCAAGCCGATGACCCACGTGGGATCGAACACGTTGATGCCCACCGTGGGAGCGATGAGCGTGGCCATCATGGCCGGGTAGATGCCCGCGCAGCCGTTCTGGCCGATGGACATGCCGAAGCTTGCCGCGAAGTTGGCCGTGGCCGGATCGACGCCGAGCGCCTTGGACTGCGTCTCGATGTTCATGGGAAGGGCGCCGGCGCTGGTACGCGACACGAACGCGAACGAGAGCACGGGGAAGGCCTTCTTAAGGTACGTGATGGGGCTGACGCGGTTGCCCGCCAGGATGAGCAGGTGCACCAGGAACATGGCGATGATGGCCACATAGCTGAAGATGATGAACTTGCCCAGGTCGAGGATGGCGGCGTAGTCGCTGGTGGCGGTTACGTTCGCGATCAGGGCGAGCACACCGTAGGGGGTAAGGCCCACGACCATCTTCACGATGCACATGACGATGCCGTACAGGCTGTCGATGAGGTTGCTGAAGAACTGCGCCTGCTCGGAATCGCGGTCGCGCAGCTTCAGGTACGCCAGGCCGACGATGGCGGAGAAGACGACCACGGCGATGGTGGACGTGGAACGCGTGCCGGCAAGGTCGGCGAACACGTTGACGGGGATCATTGACAGGATGGTCTGCGGGATGGTGGTATCGGCGACCTTGTCCTGACGCGTTTGCAGGGCGTCAAGCTTGGTTGCATCGACGCTGCCCTGCGTGAAGTCGGCACCCGCCAGGCCCGACAAGGCGATGGTCGCCCAGCCGAACAGCGCCGCGATGGCCACCGTGATCAGCAGGACGGCAAGGACCGATCCGCCGATCTTGCCCAGGTTGTCGACGGCCTTCGTGCGCGTGAACGCACCGACGATGGCCACGAACACCAGCGGCATGACCAGCATGCGCAGAAGATCGATATAGCCGGTTCCCACCAGCGACATCCAGTCGAGCGCGGTGGTGGCGGCGTCGCTGCCGCGGCCCAGCGCAAGCTGGATGCCCGCGCCCAGCACGATGCCCATACCCAAGGCCGTGAACACGCGGAACGTGAAGCTTTTATCCTTCGCCTTCAGATAACGCAGCACCGCGATGAGCGCCGCGAAGATGACCAGCACGGCAAGCACCGGCCCCAATACGTCGAACGACATGTCTCTCGTCTCCCTTTTTCGTTTCGAAGCGATACGACGGGCGGGCGAACCACCGGGGAAACGAACCCAGGGCATTCACCCGCCCGTCGCAGCTCCTGCTTACAGCGTGTCGCTTATTATGCGCCTACTTTACCTAGTAGTGCAATGGGCTTACTACGCTATTTTCAGACGGCCGGCTATCGGGTAAACCGCATGCGGAGCGACCCGCTGAGAAGCGGACGGCTGCCCCATCGGCCCGCTAACGCATGGTAACCGTCTATGACGGGCCGAAACGACCGGAAAAATGGGAACGGCCCCAAAAGAGGGGCCGTTCCCGCGGGAAAAGGGAAAAGGAAAGGAAAAGGGGCTTTCGGCCCCATGCGAGGCGCGCGGATCGCTCGCCTCGCATGGGGCCGCTCGAGCGAACGTCGAGCGGCCCGCGAATGCCTGAAGGAGATGGTGCTAGGCCGCGTCGCTCTTGCTGGAAGACCCGCTGTTGTTCAGCAGGCGGTTGAGCATCTCGCTGGAGCTGTTGCTGGAGTTCTGCTGCGTGGCCGCTGATTGGGACGATTCGTCGGAGCCCAGCGTGACCTCGATCTGCTTCGTCTCACCATCTCGGTTGACCTCCAGCGTCACCTTGTCGCCGGGGTTCTTCGAACGGACATCGAGCATCAGGTCGCTTGCGGAATCGACGGCGTTGCCGTCGAACTTCGTGACGATATCGCCTTCCTCGAGACCGGCATCGGCCGCGCCGGAACCGCTGCTGACGGCGGAGATGTAGGCGCCGCTATCGACCTTCAGCCCATAGCGCTTAGCGTTCTGGGAGTTCACCGTGGAAAGGGACACGCCGAGCTGCGCATGCGTGGGGGTCTTGCCCTCGATGATCTGCTGCGCGATGTTGACCGCGTAGTTCACCGGGATGGCGAAGCCGACGCCCGAGTAATTGCCGGAATACGAGGTGATCAGCGTGTTGATGCCGATGAGCTTGCCATCGGAATCCACCAACGCGCCGCCGGAGTTGCCGGGGTTGATGGCGGCATCGGTCTGGATCATGTTCGGGTAGATGGTGTAACCGCTGGACTGGGACGACGAGTTGCCGTAGCCATATCCATAGCCATCGCTGCCGCTGCTTTCGGAGTTGCTCATGATCTGCGAGCGGCTGGTGGCCGACACGATGCCGGTTGCCACGGATTGCTCAAGGCCGAACGGGCTGCCGATGGACATGACCCATTCGCCGATGGTCAGGTTGTCGGAATCGCCGATCTCGACGGGGGTCAGGCCGCTGGCGTTGCGCAGCTTGATGACGGCGATGTCGCTGGACTCGTCGGTGCCCACCACGTCGGCATCGTATTCCTCGCCGCCCACGGTGACCTTCAAG
>NZ_CAKTYH010000002.1 GCF_934632265.1 uncultured Senegalimassilia sp. | reverse complement strand
GACGAAGGCGCATATGAATCAACAACAGCGAGGCTTCCTTCTTGCTGCCATCTCGATGGGCATATCGTCTGTTCACGCATCTGCCCCCCCCCATTCACATCCATCAACGCAACAGTTCATCGACGACGCTAGTCGCAGGCACCCCTTTCTCCCCGCCCCGCTGGCTTGCGAAGCCCAGCAACGTTCGACATCGCGCCGCGTCACCGAGGAGCCAAGTATGAACGCACCTCCGTCCCCCTGTTCAGTCGCTTCGCCCTGTACGCTAGCGGCGCCCAGCAACGCTAGTCGCAAAATTTTTGATATTGGCCGAAATTAGGTGTTGACTCATCGCCGATATACGCGCATAATATTCGTTGCTGTTTCGATGTGCGCCGTTACCTCAGCTGGATAGAGGGACTGACTACGAATCAGTACGTCGGGGGTTCGAATCCCTCACGGCGCACCATTTAGCTTGAAATTCCGCAATGGCTCCACCGAGCACATGCGGTTTTTTGTTTTGTAGGCCAAAGAAAGGAACCCTGTTGAAGGTTCGAAAACCGAAACCTCACAGTATGTAGCCTTCCTTCGACTCCTCCCTTACGCTGGCAGCCGAAGGAGCAGGCTGCAGCGCGCTCTCGTTTGACAGAAGCTTTACGTGCCCATAACGCCGTTGCCGCATGGCGGACGTAGCATTATCCGGCACCTGTAAAAGCCCCTGCCGAACGCGAGCATGGACAGTAAGGGAATTGATCATGCTCTATCTCTCTCAAATGCTGGGAAAGCCGGTCGTTGACTGCACCGGTGAGAAAATCGGCACCGTATCCGACCTTGCCATCTCCACGGGCGAGGTGTTTCCGCGTATCACCAGCCTGGCCTTCCAGGGTCCGGGCAAGATCCCGTTCATGATCTCATGGCGCAAGTACGTCGACGAGTTCGACGACGACGGCCTCACCTTGCAGGTCGAAGCGCACGACATCCGCTTCAGCTACCTGCAGCCAGACGAGGTGCTGCTTGCACGCGACCTCATGAACCGTCAGATCGTCGACACGCAGGGCCTGAAGGTCGTGCGCGTAAACGACCTGAAGCTTTCCGTATCCGGCTCTCAACTGCGCCTGCTCGGCGCCGAAGTGGGCATCCGTGGCATCCTGCGCGGCCTTGCCCCCTGGATCGAGCGCTCGGTGGTCTCCGTCGCCAAGGTCTTCGGCAAGAAGATCGACGAGCAGATCATCGCATGGAATTATATGGACCTGCTGGATCGCGACCTGTCCGAAGTGCAGCTGTCCGTCACCCATAAGCGCTTGGACGAGCTGCACCCCGCCGACGTCGCGGACATTCTGGAGCAGCTGGATCCGCAGCAGCGCGCTAACGTGTTCGAGCACCTCGACGATGCCCAGGCAACCGAGGCCATCTCCGAGATGGAAGACGAATACCAGTCCGACTTCATCGAGAGCTTGGATAACAAGCAGGCTGCAAGCGTGCTGGGCAATATGGACCCGGACGACGCAGCCGACATCGTGCGCGACCTGTCCTACGAGCGCGCCGAAACGCTTCTGCGCCTTATGGGCGTGGAGGACGCAACGGAAATCCGCCGCCTGCTCGGCTACAAGGACGGCACCGCCGGCGGCATGATGACCACGCAGTTCGTATCCGTCGCCGACACCGACACCGTCGGGCACGCCATCGAGGTGCTTCGCGAGCTTCCCGAGGACCATCCTTCCGTCCACTTCGTGTACGTGCTGGACGAGTACGACAAGCTGGTGGGCGTCTGCTCGCTGCGCACCCTGGTGCTCACCGACGACAAAACGCCCATGTCGAAGTGCATGTACGACGACCTGATTACCGCAACGCCGGATGAAACCGAAGAGGATGTCTCGGCCGACATCTTCAAGTACGACCTGACCGCCATGCCCGTCGTGGACGAGCACGGCGCGCTGCTCGGCATCGTCACCGTCGACGACGCCTGGGACGCCATCGAAGACGACGTCAGCAGCGACAAGACGAAGACTTCCGTTTGGAAGTGGGTGGGCATTGCGACCGGCGCCGTGATCTTCTTGATCCTCTACACCCTTGTCGTACTGCAAATCGTAGGATTCCATTGGAGGTAAGCCGTGGTTTTGAAGCAGAACGGCAAGACCGGGCGCGTTGCCGACATCGATTCGCATAACCCGTTGGAGCGCAGCAGCTTCCACACCGGCGAGGCCACGCTGTCCGCCGAGCAGCTTGCGGAAAAGCAGGCGCTCGAGCAAACCGGCGGTTCAAGCAAGCAGAAAAGCAAGCTGCTGCTCATCTTGGCGGCCATGGGCCCGGGCATCGTCACCGCCATGGCAGGCAACGACGCCGGCGGCATCTCCACCTACTCGACCGTTGGCGCGCAGTTCGGCTTCGCCACGCTGTGGGTTATCCCGATCATGTGCGTGCTGCTCATCGTGGTGGAAATGACCGCCGCGAAGATGGGCGCCGTCACCGGCAAGGGCTTCGCCGCGCTTATCCGCGAGTCCTTCGGAATCAGGCTTACGGCACTGGCTATGCTCGCGCTGCTCATCGGCAACGTGTGCACCACGTTCTCCGAGTTCGCGGGCATCGCCTCGGGCATGGAGATGTTCGGCGTGTCGAAATACATCGCCGTGCCCGTTGCCGCGCTGGCCGTCTGGCTGCTCATCGTGGGCGGCAGCTACAAACGCGTGGAGAAGGTGTTCCTTGTCTTATCGCTGGTGTTCCTCACCTACGTGATCGCCGCGTTCTTGGCGCAGCCGAACTGGGAGGATGCGGCCATCAACACCATCGTGCCCCATGTGGTGTACCAGCAAAGCTTCGTGTCGCTGGTCATATCCATGATCGGCACCACCATCGCGCCGTGGATGATGTTCTTCAACCAGAGCAACGTGGTTGAGAAGGGCATCAAGCCCGACGACCTGTTCACGCAGAAGGTCGACGTGGTCTCCGGCACGGTGGCGGCATGCTTGGTCGCATGGTTCATCATCGTCACCACCGGCACCGTGCTGTACCCGCAGGGCATCGTCATCAGCGACGCCGCCGATGCGGCGGCCGCGCTGGCGCCGTTTGCGGGCAAGTACGCAGAAGCGCTATTCGCCATCGGCCTGATCGCGGCATCGTTCCTGGCCGCATGCGTGCTTCCGCTGACTACGGCGTTCGTTATCTGCGAGGCATTCGGCTGGGAGGCCGGCGTGTCCTTCAAGTGGAAGGAAGCGCCGCTGTTCAAGAGCATCTTCACGTTCGTCATCGCGTTCTCGGCCATCATCGTGCTCATCCCGAACATCGACCTGATGGGCGTCATGCTCATGGCGCAGTTCATCAACGGCCTGGTGCTGCCGGTGCTGCTGGTGTTCATGGCGCTGATCTCGTCCGACAAGCGCGTCATGGGCAAGTTCAAGTCCGGCCGCGTGACGAAGGTGCTCATCTGGGTCACCGTGGGCATCGTCTCCGTGCTCACAGCGGTACTGCTGGTTATGCAGGTGCTTGGGATCGGGTAGAACCGGAAGCGGTGTCGGATTCCTTGCCGTGGATGCGGTCGATCATATTCTGCAGGGTGATGGAGGACATGTACTCCTCCATCTCGCGTTCGATCGTGGAGCATGCGGCGGTGATGCCCTGCAGCAGAGCGCTCGCGCCCTCCTCCGCTTCCTTGCGCTCCGTTCGCGGACGGTCGTTTTGCAGCGCATTGAACAGATCGAGCATGCTGATCTCGGACGGGTCCTTCGCCAGGATGTATCCGCCGTTTTTGCCTGGGCGTGCGTGGATGATCCCGGCGTTGCGCAGCAGCTGCGCCAGCTGGATCAGATAGTCGCGCGGAATGGACATCTCCTCGGCCACCTCGCGCGACGAGCATATCGAGCCCTTTTCCGCCAGGTACAGCACCGCACGCATCCCGTATTCGACCGAAGCCTTGAAGTGCACCGTTTCCCTCGTTCCCGTTTCTGTTTCGATGCTCCAAGCGGGGGCGGGCGCGTGCACCCTTCCCGTTGTCTTCGCTAACGAAATCCCTGGTCATCTGCTATAGAGGCTTATGCAAGCGCATAAAATCCCAGTGCATCGCGATTCCGCGTCCACGCCCATGCTCGGGCGGTGGGCGGTGAAGCGATGCCTGTAGGAACCCCCAACTGCACCGTAAAGCGATACCCGTCAGGGCCCCAGCTGCATCCTGAAGCGCTGCCTGCCGGAATCCCAACTGGATGCGCCGCCGCCTCGTTTCCCGTTGCCGCCGTGGCTATCGCCGGACTCAACGAGTATGCTTACATACTAGCGCAAGCGATAATCCTCTACTTTATTGCTATGCTTTTTCACACGATACTGAGATTTCGTCCATTTTCGAGAAAGACGATCATGACTTTGAAACAAGATACCCGCGCATCGGTCCTTGCACGACGCAAGCAGATCCCCTCCGCCTTGCGCGAGGAGAAGAGCTTGTCGATTTGCGAGCGATTCCTTGAGGAAATCGACAGCCGCTTTGAGGGCGAAACACCCTCGAGCGCTTCCGCCGAACGACTGCGCATCGCAGCCTATGAGCCTATGACCAGCGAAGTCGACGTGCATCCTCTGCTCTATGCTGCATACGAACACGGCTGGGAGGTGTATCTGCCCTGCATGGCCAAGGATACGCGGGACACGCCTGCGCACATGGTGTTCTTCCCGATCACGCAAAACCACCTGACCGAGCAGCGACCTGCTTTCCTCGATCATCCCGCACGCCCCTATCTGCTCGATGAGCTGCATGCCCAAGGATGGCAGGAAGCCGATGAGCGGCTGTTCAACGTCGCCGTCATCCCCCTGGTGGCCTTCGATAGCGGCCTCATGCGCCTCGGATACGGCGGCGGAAACTATGACAGGTTTCTTCCGAAGCTGCGCGAAGACTGCCTCGTAGCCGGCGTGGCGTTCGAGGAGCAGCGCATCGATCGCGTGCCAACCGAGCCCCACGACCTTCCCCTCCCCTGCATCTTCTCGGCATAAAAAGAGAGGGCTCCCAACGGAGCCCTCTCTTTCGCATTCTTGCGGCTTTTGCGGCTTACGCCGCGTATCAGCGGCTATTTCTTCATGCCGATGTTGGACTTGTGCAGGATCTTCACCGCCACAACGATGAGCACCGCGCCCAACACCAGGGAAATCCAGGGATTGCCCGTGAAGCCGGCAACGATGTAGCACACGAAGCAGACGACCATAACGGTGGTCGCGTACGGCAGCTGCGTGGCCACATGGCGCAGGTGGTTGCACTTCGCGCCCGCAGACGACAGGATGGTGGTGTCCGAGATCGGCGAGATATGGTCGCCGTACACGGCACCGGCCAGCGTTGCGCCCACGGCAACCAGGAACAGCGGGTCGCCCTCGTTGAACACGCCGACCACGATAGGCAGGATCAGCGCGATGGTGCCCCAGCTCGTGCCCATGGCGAAGCCGATGAAGCCGGCCACCAGGAAGATGATGCACGGCAGGATGGCCAGGCTCACGCCCAGGCTGTTCAGGAAGCTGCTCACGAAGTCGCCCGTGCCGAGCATGTAGCGGCAGCAGCCGCCCAGGCTCCATGCCAGCACCAAGATCATGATGGCGCCGACCATGGAACGCACGCCCTCGGAGACGCTCTCCACGAAACCGCTCAGCGTGGTCAGACCGCGCGGCAGGAACATGGCGCCGGCGACGCACAGGGCCACCGTAGCGCCGATGCACAGGCCGCCGACCGGGTTCTCGCCAACGGCAGTGGCGAAGTCGACGCCCTCGAAGAAGCCGCCCGTGTACATCATGCCCAGGATCGAGAAGAAGATCAGCACCAGGATAGGCACGATCAGGTCGTAGACCTTGCCCTTCTCGGAGATGTCGAGGCCCTTGTACTCGTCGATGGCAGCCGATGCGGACTGCTCGATGTCGGCCTGCTCGGTGACGACCGACTCCAGGTTGGTGTGATCATCGGGATCGGACTCGGCCTGCTCGGAAAGACCCATAGTGGACAGCTTCTCCAGCAGCTTGCCGCCCTCGGCGGTAGCGCCGTCGGAGGACTTCGCCTCCGCCTCAGCCGCGCGCATGGGACCGTAATCGTTCTTGTTCGTGATCAGCATGAAGAACACGAAGAAGATGGTGAGCAGCGCGTAGAAGTTGTACGGGATGGACTGCACGAACGTGGTGAAGCCGTCGTCTCCCAGGTAACCGCCGACCGCAACGGCCCACGAGGACACCGGCGCGATGATGCAGACTGGGGCAGCCGTGGAGTCGATGATCCAAGCCAGCTTCTCATGGCTGACATGGAAGCGATCGGTCACAGGACGCATGACCGCGCCGACCGTCAAGCAGTTGAAGTAGTCGTCGACGAAGATGATGATGCCCAGCAAACCGGTAAGCACCTGCGCGGCGCGCGCGTTCTTGATATGCGTGGACACCCACTCGGCATACGCGCGGCTGCCGCCCGCCGTGGCGATGACCACGGTCAGCGCGCCCAACAACGCAAGGAACAGCAGCAACGCCCCGTTATCGGCGATCTGCAGCGCCATTGCGTTCGGCACATCGGTGAAAGCCGTGACCAGCTGATCGACGCCGACACCGTTGAGGGTGAACTGGTAGATAACCATGCCGACGAATACGCCGATGGTCAGCGACGAGTACACCTCTTTGGTGATGAGCGCCAGAGCCAACGCCAGCAACGGCGGCACGATGGACCAAGCGCCGGTGCTGATAAGCTCGAAAGCCTCTTCCATTTCCCTTCCCTTTCTCCATAAGGTCCTCAAAGTCCATTGCGAATCAGTATACAAGTGCAACGGTCGAACCGCATCAGGATTCCGCCGGAGGGGTTTCACGTGAAACAAAAGGAATAGGAAGCGCTGGACGACGCATCGCCCAGCGCTTCTTCTGAGAAATCCTTTTTTGCGCGGTACGCTTCAAGCCGTAGCTGCAAACCGCGAACGAAAGGCTATTCCGCCGCCTTGCGTTCCGCGGCCAGCTCCTGCTGGTATTCACGGTCGATAGCGCCCTCGGGGCTGGGCGGGTTCACCTCAAACGGAACGGATTTGGTGAACAGGCTGACCACCGGCACGATGACCAGCGACAGCAGCATGGCCAAGGCGCCGCAGTTGATGGGGCTGGCGATCAGCGGCGTGCCCATCAGGGTGAGCACCATGTTCCCGCTGGTCAGGCACACGCCCACGATGAAGCTGCACCACACGGCGGCCTTGGAGATGCGCCCAGAGTACAGACCCCACAATAACGGGCCGAGGAACGCGCCGGCCAACGCGCCCCAGGAGATGCCCATGAGCTGCGCGATGAACGTGATGGAGGAGTTGTACTGGATCAACGCCAGCGCGGCGGACACGATGATGAACACCACGATGAGGACGCGCATCCAGCCGAGCTTGCTCTGCTCGCTCATCTTCTTCACCACGTTACCTTGAAGAAGGTCGAGCGTCAGCGTGGAGGACGAGGTCAGCACAAGCGAGGACAGCGTGGACATGCTGGCGGACAGCACGAGCACGATCACGATGCCGATGAGGATATCGGGCAGAGTGGACAGCATGGTCGGGATGATGGAGTCGTACACCGGAACGCCGGTGGGGCCGATCTCGATCTTGTCAGCGTACAGACGACCGAAACCGCCCAGGAAGTAGCTGCCGCCGGCGACCACGAACGCGAACAGCGTGGAGATGATGGCGCCCTGCTTCACCGCCGGGCCGGATTTGATGGCGTAGAACTTCTGCACCATCTGCGGCAAACCCCAGGTGCCAAGGCTGGTCAGCACCACAACGCCGAGCAGGTTGAACAAGTCGGGGCCGAACATGCTGACGAACGGGCCGGCCATCTGAGAGCCCTCGGCCGAGATCTGCGACAGCGTGGTGATGGCCTCGCTGAAGCCGCCGTTGTTCAGGATGACCGCCGCGATGACCGCAACGATGCCGAACAGCATGACGATGCCCTGCAGGAAGTCGTTCATGACGGTTGCCATGTAACCGCCCAGCACCACGTACAGGCACGTGATGACGGCCATGCCGATGACGCACACCTCGTAAGGAAGGCCGAACGCCATGCCAAAGAGGCGGGACAAGCCGTTGTACACGCTTGCGGTGTACGGGATCAGGAAGACGAAGATGATGGCCGCGCTGGCGATACGCAGGCCCTTCGACTGGAAACGCTTGCCGAAGAACTCGGGCATGGTGGTGGCGCCCAGACGATGCGTCATCTCACGCGTGCGCGGGCCGAGCACCCACCAAGCCAAAAGGCTGCCCAGGATAGCGTTGCCGATGCCGGCCCACACGGCGGCGATGCCGTACTTCCAACCGAACTGGCCGGCGTAGCCGACGAACACCACGGCGGAGAAGTAGCTGGTACCATATGCGAATGCGCTCATCCAAGGGCCGACGTTGCGCCCACCCAGAACGAAACCGTCGACGCTGGTGGTGGTACGTCGGCAGTACAAGCCGACGCCGACCGCCACGCCGACGAAAATCAAAACCATGCAGATTTTTGCGACCATGATCGTTCCTTTACCGATCGATATCGTGTAGACCGTGGAATCTTCCCTGTTCGGAAAGCAGCTGCCCCTCGTCAAGGACACGGCTGGGCAAGCGAACGCATCTGATTCACCCAACCCGGAGACGCACACGGCACAAGCCCGAGTTCGCTGCGAACATACGCCACGTCTAACGGACGCACGCAGCGGCTAAGCCCCGTGTGCTACAGGTATCGATAGGAATAATAATAGGAAGGAAGGCAGGGCTTCGTCGCGCCGGATTCAGCAGCGGCCTTGCCGGCAAAAGACACCATTTGGACATCGGAAGCGCGCAGCATGGCAGCCAGCTCAGCGGTCTGCTGAGCGCTGCGGGATGCGGCGATATGTCCGTTCACGATGCTCATGGGCGCTACTCTACCACAGTCGAGTGTCTTTCCGTCCAGGATTTTCCCGAACGGCAACATTATTTCCTAGCGAACAGGTTCGTATTAGGAAAAGCGAAGCCGGACGTGGCCCGGCTTCGCTTCGCATTCAACTTGTTCGCAAGCTTTTAGTAGCGGGAGTCGAAGATGCGCTTCGACTTCTTCTCGCTGCGCGGCAGCTCGCCCATGGGGACGCCCTTCGCCTCGGGGGTGCAGCCGATCTTCGCCTTGAAGATGGCCGCCAACTGCTGCTCGCATTGCTCGCGCTCCTCGCCCTCAAGCGGCGTCTCGAACAGCACCGTGAGCACGTCGCGGCCGTTCACGGCCTCGATCATTACCTGATACTCGGACGACGCGCCGTCGGTGAACTGCAGCACCTCCTCGATCTGGGAGGGGAACATGTTGCAGCCCTTCACCTTGACCATGTCGTCGGTGCGGCCCGTCAGGATGTCGATACGCGGATGGTGGCTGCCGAACTTGCACTTGCAGTCGCCGGGGATGATGCGCGTAAGGTCGTGCGTGCGGTAGCGGATCAGCGGCGCGCCTTCCTTGCGCAGCGTGGTGAGCACCAGCTCGCCGACTTCGCCGTCAGGCAGCTGCTCGCCGGTCTTCGGGTCGATGATCTCGCAGTACACGTAGTCTTCCCAGATGTGCATGCCGTGGTGCTCTTCGCAGGAGATGCCGATGCCCGGGCCGTAGATCTCGGTCAGGCCGTAGATGTCGAAGATCTCGATGCCCAGCTCGTTGGAGATGCGCTGGCGCATCTTCTCGCCCCAGCGCTCGGAGCCGATGACGCCCTTGCGCAGGTCGAGCTTGTCGCGCAGACCGCGCTTCTCGATCTCCTCGGCAAGCAGCAGCGCATAGCTGGACGTGCCCGTGATGACGGTGGAATGCAGGTCCTGCATCATCTGCAGCTGCTTTTCGGTGTTGCCGGGACCCATGGGGATGGCCATGGCGCCCAGGCGCTCGCAGCCCAGCTGAAAACCGATGCCGGCAGTCCACAGGCCGTAACCAGGGGTGATCTGGATGCGGTCGGTGTTCGTGATGCCCGCCGTCTCGTAGCAGCGCGCGAACATGGTGGCCCAATCGTCGACGTCCTTCTGCGTGTAGGGGATGACGACCGGGGTGCCCGTGGTGCCCGAGGAGCTGTGGATGCGGATGATCTTCTCATCCGGCACTGCCTGCAGTCCCAGCGGGTATGCCTCGCGCAAATCGGCCTTTTCCGAGAACGGCAGCTTCTCGAAATCTTCCTGGGTCTGCACGTCGGACAGATCGATGTCCTTGAATTTGCGGGCGTAGAAAGCCGAACGGTCCTTCAGGGTTTTGAACTGCTCTTTGATGATCTCAAGCTGCTCCGGCTTCATCTGCATAGTATGCTCCCTTGTTCAAATGGCTTGCTCTGTTGTTATTCATGCTGTGTGAGGAAAAGTGCGTAGGCGCTTCAAGCCCGAAAAAGCTGCAGGGAAGCACGACAAATCGGCCCCAAGCCTTACAGGTCTTGAAGCTAAAGCCATCGACCAGCCAACGCGTTGCGCGCGGCTGAGGAGAAGTGGATGTCGAATACCGAAGTCATACTGGCCATTGTAGGCCAAACCTCACTGCAGGCAACCCCCAAAAACGGCAACGGGACCGATTTGCGGTCCCGTTGCTTGTAACGCAGGGTTTTGCGCGCTATTCCCCCACCGCCACGTTGATGGCTTCCAGGTTCATATCCACGAAGCGCGGCTTGACGCAGGCGGAGATCGCCGCGCGAAGGTCTTCGACATCGATCGGCACGCATCCGGTTTGCAAGGCCTTGGCCAACAGCAGGCTGTTAAGCACCTTGCGGCTTCCAGCCTCCTTCGTGAGCGCCGCATCGTCGACGGGCACGAGCTTCGCCTGCGTGCCGGCCAGCGCGCGCTCCATGTTCGCGATCACATCGCTTGCGCGGTACGGGTTCTTCGACAGCGCCGCCGTCACCGGCTGAACCGCGGTGGTGGCGAACACCAACGTTCCCGCGGGGGCAAGGTAGGACAGCACGCGCGCGGCCTCGGCCGGCTCGAACGCGATGATCAAGTCGGTGGTACCCCGGCTGACCAGGGGCGCATGCACCTGCTCGCCCTTGTTGCCGATACGCACATGCGACACCACGTTGCCGCCGCGCTGCGCCATGCCGATGGTCTCGGCCGTGCGCACCTGCCAGCCCTTTTCCAAAGCGGCCTGGGCAAGCACCTTCGCAGCCAAAACCGTTCCCTGGCCGCCTACGCCCGTGAGCAGGATGTTCAGCATGCTAGGCCTCCTTCTTCTCGCTAGCGGCGGATGCGGCGTCGACCACGGAGATGCAATCGAACGGGCACACCTGCGTGCACAGCCCGCACCCGTTGCACTGGCCGGCGTCGATGAACGCCTGGCCGCGCTCCCCGCTTTTCGGGCCGCGGGCGTCGGCGTTGAAGCCGATGCCGGGGCATCCGATCTCGGTGATGCACTTTTTGCAACCCGTACAACGCTGCGCGTCCAACACCACAGGAGCAGCCGGCTTGAACAGCTGCACGCAGGGGCTTTCGAACATGATGGCGGAAGGCCCCTCGAAATCGATCGCCTCACGCGCGGCATCGATGGACTGCTGCAGGTTCAGCGGGTCGGCGTGCACGATGCACTCGAAGCCCACCGCCTTCAGCACGCCCTCGATGGAAACCGGCTTGCGGCGCTCGCCCATCAGCGTCACGCCCGTGCCCGGATGCGGCTGGCTGCCCGTCATGGCGGTGGTTGCGTTGTCGAGCACGCACAGCGTGAAGTCGTGGCCGTTGTACACGGCGTTCACGATTCCCGGCAAGCCGCTGGCGAAAAACGTCGAGTCGCCGACGAACGCCAGGGCCTTCTTCTGCGGCTCGACCACGGAGAAACCCTGCGCCATGGTGATGCCGGCGCCCATGCACAGGCACGTGTCCACCGCATCGAGCGGCATGGCGTTGCCCAGCGTGTAACATCCGATATCGCCGCAGAACACGGCCGGGGTCTTGCCCAGCGCGCGCTTAACGGCGTAGAAGCTGCCGCGATGCGGGCAGCCCGGGCACAGCACCGGCGGGCGAATCGGCAGGGGCTGCTCGGGGTCGGCGTCGTCGTAGGTCGCAGCGTCCTCGGCCTCAGCCAACTCGGGGACGCCAAGGTAGACGGCCAAGCGGGCAAGGATGTCGTCGACGTCGTTCTCGCCGCGATCGCGCGCTTCGCCCGTCAGCTTGCCGTGCGTGTTGTATTCAGCATGCGTCTTGCCGGCGAACGCCAGCAGCTCATCCTCGAGCACATGGTCGAGCTCCTCGAGCACGAGCACGTCGGTCAGGCCCTTGGTGAACTCGGCGCACGTACGCTCGGGGAACGGGAAGGGGGTGCCCACCTGCCAGAAGCGATACGCCGGCAGCTGCACGCCACGCTCGTTCGCGCGCTCTTCGAGCAGGCGCAGCGCCTCGAGTGCGTAAGCTGCAGACACGCCGCCGGCGACGATGCCGAAACGGGTGATTTGACCAGCCACGCGACGCTCGTCAACGGGATTGAATTCACCGAAAACAGGGTTCGTCGCATAGTCGGTGGCGATTGCGCGCAGGCGCTCGTTGATCTCCCCATGGCCCTCATAGGCGCGCTTCGGGAAAATGACCCAGCGCGGTCCGCGCTCGAAGCCTTCCTCGGGCACGGGCTTGGCATGCGTTTCCTCTGCAACGTCGAAGAAGGTCGAAGCATGGCACACACGCGTGGTGGGACGGACGATGACCGGCGTTTTATAGCGTTCCGAAAGCTCAAACGCCGCCTTCATCATGGCGAAGCCCTGATCGGGCGTTGCCGGGTCGAGCACCGGCACCTTGGCGAAGTTGCCGAACCTACGCGTGTCCTGCTCAGTCTGCGACGAGATAGGGCCGGGATCGTCGGCGACGAACAACACCGTGCCGCCCTTCACGCCCACGTAGTTCAGGCTCATCAGCGGATCGCTTGCCACGTTCAGGCCCACCTGCTTGCAGGCGAACAATGTACGTGCGCCGCAGTACGATGCGCCGGCAAGCAGCTCAAGCGCGCTCTTCTCGTTCGTGGACCACTCCACATGGACACCCTTGGCGGCGCCGGAAGCATGGAGCTTCGCCACGGTTTCCGTCACCTCGGACGACGGCGTCCCGGGATAACCCGCAACAACGCACACCCCCGCCTCAAGTGCGGCATGGGCGAACGCCTCGTTGCCCATTAGCAGTTTCTTCGTCATATGTTTCCCCGCTTCAAAGCCTGATTTCAGGAATCGCTCCCTGTTCTGTTTCACGTGAAACAGCGTCGGGAGAATCGTCTTGATACCTGTTCATGATAGCAAAAGGGCGACAGGTTGCCCCGTCGCCCTTTCGCAAGTGGCCGGCTTTACGCCTCGGCCATGGCCTTCTTCATGTCGATGATCTTCTGGCGGGCGCCGTCGCAGCCGGTGCCCATGATTTGCACGGCCAAAATAGCAGCGTTCTTCGCGCCGTTGATGGCAACGGTGGCAACCGGCACGCCGGAGGGCATCTGCACCATGGACAGCAGCGAATCAAGACCGCCCAGATCGCTCGTCTTCATGGGGACGGCGATAACCGGGTCCGGGGTGTAAGCGGCAACCACGCCGCCCAAGTGGGCAGCCTTGCCGGCAGCGGCGATGATGACCTTGATGCCGCGCTCATGCGCAGTGGAGGCCCACTCATGCACCTCGGCGGGCTTGCGGTGCGCGCTGGCAACCTTCACCTCGTACGGGACGCCGAACTCCTCGAGCTGCTTCATGCAAGGCTCCATGGCGGGCATGTCGCTCTCGGAGCCCATGATGATGCCGATGACGGGATTCTTATGATCGCAAGACATTTCGCAACCCTTTCAACACGTGATTTGCTCTCAAAGGCAGTGTAGCGCGGAAGATGACGCATAAGAAAAACCGCACGCAAATTATTGGAGATTGAAGGGCGCCGGAAAAGCAAAAAGCCCGATGGTTTTCACCATCGGGCTTTCTAAGTTCATGGTGGTCGGAGGGGGACTTGAACCCTCGGCACGGGGATTTTCAGTCCCCTGCTCTACCAACTGAGCTACCCGACCAGAAGTCGTTCGTTGCGAACGCGAGTTAGTATATTACGGCAGCGAACGCTATTCGTCAACCCTGTTTTCAAACTTTTTCAAGATACGCTTTCGCTCTAAGCAAAGCAATCTCGAACCGACCCCTTAAACGAGCGCGTGACCAGCAAATACGCCAACTCGCTTAAGACCGCTCAACAACAGCTTGCGAAATCGACCACGAAATCACTGCCAAAGACGCGGTTCATATGCCCTTTCTGCAACGCACCAAGCTACTTGCACTCGGCGCAGCCGCTGCCGAACAGCAGCTCCTTCTCCTCGCCGGGAAGCGCGGCGCGAGCCTGGTCGCGCAGGTTGTTCACGCCGATGAAGAACTGGCGCATCATGACCACCAGCAGGTAACGGCCCTTCGGGGTCAGCGTCAGCTCGTCGGCGTTGTCCGTTGCGAACGCGCCCGAGGCCTTCATGAACGCCATCTCCACCGGCAGGCCCATCTCCACCGAGCAGCCGAAGTCCTTCTTGAACTGGCGCTTGTCAAGACGTAGGCCGAACAGCTGCATCATGAAGCGGTAGCGCATGCGATCGCGCTTGCTAAAGGTGGTTTTTCCCATAATGGACATATGACCTGCCTCGATGCACTTGTTGTAGTCCTTCACGCTGAAGGTGTTCACGTACAGGTTGCTGCCCAGATACGTGATACCGCCGCTGCCGATGGCCGGATACTCCTCGTAGTCGACCACGTACTCGTCGATCATGGCGCCCTCGCCGGATGCCGACGTGTTCCTCTTGTTGAACGTCCAAGCCGAACCGTGCTCGAACAGATGCAAGGGGCCGCCCGTCAGCAATTCGCTGATGATCTCGTAGTACTTTTGCTCGCGGGCGTAATCCACCTTGCCCACGGTACGGGCCAGGCTGCGCTCGACCGACGGCGATGCCATCAGCGGGTAGAACGTGGTCTGCGTGCAGCCGCTCTCGATGACGCGCTCGATGTCGTTGATCAGGATGTCCTCGGTTTGCGCCGGGAAGTTGAAGATCATGTCGGCGTTCATGGATACGAAGTACGGGCTGGCATCCTGGATGCGCTCGAGAATCTCCTGGCCGCAGCCGTATTTGTCGTAGCGATCCATCTGCTTGAGCAAGCCGTCGTCGAAGCTTTGCACACCGACGGACAGGCGCTGCACGCGGCCCTGCAGCTTGTCCAGATAGCTGGGAATCAGATGGTTCGGGTTCGTCTCGCTCGAAACCTCCTGGATGTTGAACAGCTCGCGCGCCTGGTCGATGGTGTCGCACAGCTCATCGATCATGATGGTGGGGGTGCCGCCGCCGATATAGACGCTGTCGAAGTCGTAGCCCAGGTCTTTCAACATGCGCATCTCCTTGCGTATGTTCTCGAAGTACGGGCGGGCGCGCTCCTCGCTGAACGGGAACCTGTTGAAGCTGCAGTACGGGCACAGACGCTCGCAGAACGGCACGTGCATGTACAGCATGTAGCGTTTCCCCTGCTCAGGAGCAGGCATCATCACCTCATCGGTGGGTTTGAGCTTCAGGTACTGGTTCGTGCATTGACGAACCACGTTCGTAAGCAGGCGCTCTGACAGCATGTACGCGCGCTCCTTTTCTCGTCCTAGTGAAAACGGTAGGAATTATATCCTACCGTTTCAGTCTCATATAATCTCGACGAAAGCTTCGCTCCCCGTGCACGAAAGGCCCGCCGCAAGCGCGGAGCCGCCGTCCACACGCAGACGTATCGGCTGCTGAGGGGAATCCCCAGCTAGTTCGCCGCATCGGTCTGCGCCTGACGGCCCCTCCCGCCCGATACGCCGTGCGCAAAGCCATCGTGCGCGAAACCGCTTCCAGCACGCAGACGTATCGGCCAAAGAAAGGCGTTTCCGTCCGGGCCACCGCATACGTCTGCGCTTGAAGCCTTACGCCCAGGCGCCGCGACCTGCAGCGGCCTTTGCGCCGATGTCGGAGCGAAGCTGCTTGCCCTCGAAGTTGATGACGTCGCAGGCCTCGTAGGCCTTCTCGCGGGCGTCGTCGAACGTCTTGCCCAGCGCGACCACGTTGAGCACGCGGCCGCCGGCGGTGACGAGCTCGCCATCGGCGTTGCGGGCGGTGCCGGCATGGAACACCGTCACGCCCTCCATGGCCTCGGCATCCTCAACGCCCAGGATGACCTTGCCCTTCTCGTACTTGCCCGGGTAGCCGGCGGAAGCCAGCACCACGCACACGGCCCACTGGTCGTCCCACTCCAGCTCGATATCGTCGGGACGGCCTTCGGCCACGGCCATCATGACGTCGACCAGGTCGGTCTTCAGGCGCGGCAGCACGACCTGCGTCTCGGGGTCGCCGAAACGGGCGTTATACTCCAACACCTTCGGCCCCTCGGGCGTCAGCATGAAGCCACCGTAGAGCACGCCGCGGTAATCGTTCTTGAAGGGCTCGCGCGCCGTTGCGGCTGCGGCGACCTTCATCATGTGCGTCATGTCGGCGAGTTCCTCGTCAGTGACGATGGGCACCGGAGAGTACACGCCCATGCCGCCCGTATTCGGGCCGCGGTCACCGTCGAAGGCGCGCTTGTGATCCTGGGCGGTTGCCATGCAGTGCGCCTTGCCGCCGGAAACGAACGCGAGCAGCGAGCACTCCGGACCGGTCAGGCACTCCTCCACGAGCACCTTCGAGCCCGCGGAGCCGAACGCGCCGTCGAAGCAGCTGCGCACGGCGTTCTCGGCAACCTCGATGGTGTCGGCAACCACGACGCCCTTGCCGGCCGCCAGGCCGTCGGCCTTCACGACGACGGGGGCTCCCAGCTCGCGCACGTACTCAAGCGCCGGCTCAAGCTCGGTGAAGCTGCCGTAGCGAGCCGTGGGGATGCCGTTGGCCTGCATGAACTCCTTGCTGTACGTCTTGCTGCCCTCGAGCTGCGCACCCTGCGCATCGGGGCCGAAGACCGCCACGCCGGCTTCGCGCAGCACGTCGGCCACGCCCGCCACCAGCGGCGCTTCCGGGCCGATAACCACCAGGTCGATGGCGTTGCCCTTCACAAATTCCAGGACGGCCTGGCCATCCTCGGCGTTCAGGCCCGCCACGTTCTGCGCGACGGAGTCCGTGCCGCCGTTGCCCGGGGCCGCGTACAGGTTGTCGGTACGGGGGGATTTCGCCAAGGCCCACGCAATGGCGTGCTCACGGCCGCCGCCGCCCAAAACCAAGATGTTCATGTAACTAACCCTCCATTTCCAGCTCTCGGA
The DNA here is from genome assembly GCF_934632265.1 of uncultured Senegalimassilia sp. Taxonomy (GTDB): domain Bacteria; phylum Actinomycetota; class Coriobacteriia; order Coriobacteriales; family Eggerthellaceae; genus Senegalimassilia. Next base: position 35,086 of record NZ_CAKTYH010000002.1, on the reverse strand, counting down.
TAATATGCGTGTGCGGGACTGCAGACTCATGCAGCCCCGCACGGGATTCGCTTCGCTATTCAGTGACAGCAGCTCATCAAGCTTATCGGCGCCTTACCAGCCGCGCATGATGGTCTGATCGCGATCGGGGCCGACGGCCACGATGCTGATGGGCACGCCCACCTTCTTCTCGAGATACTCCACGTAGCTCTTGGCGTTCTCCGGCAGCTCGTCGAACGTGCGGCAGGAGGTGATGTCCTCGCCCTTCCAGCCGGGCAGCTCCTCGTACACGGGCTTGGCGTGGAACAGCACGCTTTGCTGCATGGGGAAGTAATCGTAACGCTCGCCGTTGCACTCGTAGGCCACGCACACCTTGATGGTGTCGAAGGCGGAAAGCACGTCGAGCTTGGTCAGGGCCACGTCGGTCAGGCCGTTGACATCGGCGGCGTAGCGCGCGATGACGGCGTCGAACCAGCCGCAGCGGCGCTTGCGGCCCGTGGTCACGCCGTACTCATGGCCGACCTGGCACAGCGTCTCGCCATCCTCGGCATCCGGGCTCTGACCGCCATCCTCGACGTACTTCAGCTCGGTGGGGAAAGGACCGCCGCCGACGCGGGTGATGTAAGCCTTCTGGATGCCCAGCACGCGGTCGATGTTGACCGGGCCCACGCCCGAGCCCGTGGCAGCGCCGCCGGCGCAGCAGGAAGAGGACGTGACGTAGGGATACGTGCCGTGATCGATGTCGAGCAGCGTGCCCTGCGCGCCCTCGAACAGGATGGACTTGCCCTCGCGCACGGCGTTGTTCAGCATCTGGCTGGTCTCGGCCATGTATTGCTTGAGGATGCGGGCGTAGGGCAGGTACTCCTCGCAGATCTCCTCGACCGTATAGGTGTGCAGGCCGTAGATCTTCTCCAGGATGGCGTTCTTCTGAACCAGGGCGGTCTCGACCTTCAGGCGGAAGATCTTCTCGTCCATGAGGTCCTGGATGCGGATGCCCTTGCGGGCCACCTTGTCCTGGTAGCACGGGCCGATGCCGCGCTTGGTGGTGCCGATCTTGTGATCGCCCAGGCTCTTCTCGTCGGCGCCGTCGAGATCTTTATGGTACGGCATGATGACATGCGCGTCGCCGCTGATCTTGAGGTTCTTGCAGGAGATGCCCTCGGCCTCGAGCATGGCCATTTCCTTGACCAGCACGCCGGGGTCCACCACCACGCCGTTGCCGATAACAGGAATGGCGTTCTCGTACATGACGCCGGAGGGCATCAGATGAAGCGCCAGCTTCTTGTCGCCGTGGATAACGGTATGGCCTGCGTTGTTGCCGCCCTGATAACGGACGACGTAATCGTATTCGCTAGCAATAAGATCGGTGATCTTGCCTTTGCCTTCGTCGCCCCATTGGGCGCCAACCAGAACGGTGCTGGGCATGTGTGCGCATCCTTTCGATAACAGTGTCGCAACCCTCACAGTGTACTACAGAACCACTTCGGTAAGGCCCGGATCGGCCACGCGCATGGTTTCAACGATTTCTTCATGGCAGGTCAGCAAAATGACCTGTCGATGATGCGCCAGCTGGGCCAACGCCTTCGCAGCGCCCGCACGGCGCTGGGAGTCGAAGTTCACCAGGATGTCGTCCGCGATGATGGGAACGGCGCGTCCCACGTTGTCGGCGGTGACGAGCAGCGCGATGCGCAGCGCCAGGTATAGCTGCTGGCACGTGCCCAGCGACAGATGCACGGGCTCGCGCACGGTGCGCAGGGAATCGGTCACCTGAAGGCGGCCGTCGGCGCTCATGGACACCTTCACCCACTTGCCGTCGGTCATCAGGCTGAGCAGCTCGCTTGCGCGGGCGTACACCTCGGGCTGGCTTTTGCTCTCCCACGACGCTATGGCCGCCTCGAGCATGTGGCGCGCGAGCAGCAGCTTCGCGAACTCCATGGCCGCCTCGTCGCGACGCGTTTGGAGCTGCTGGGCCTGAAGCTTGAGCTCGTCGAAGCTGCGCTCCCCCTTCGCCTGGGAAAGCAGCTGGCGAAGCTCGCCGTAGCGGCGGTTCAGGTGCTCGCTCGTCTCCATCAGGCCCTCGCGCTGACGCGTTTTGCGCGCGATGAAGGCGTCCACGGCCTCGAGCGTGCCGCGTTCGCGGCGCATGCCGATTTCGGCGTACATGCCCTCGCGCGTTTCGCGCGCCTTCTCAAGCGACTCCTCCAACGCCGTGCGGCGCGACACGAGCGCCTGCTTGCGCTGCAGATACAGGGCGTTCTCCGCGCGTACATCCTTCGCCTCGTCGAGCAGCGCGCGGGCGTGACGCAGGGAATCCTTGGCTTCCGAAAGCCCCATGGCGGCAAGCTCGGCCTGCACGGACTGGCGCTGCTGCTCCCGTTCGGCCAGGCATGCCTCCAGCTTTTTCTTGTCCTGAAGCATGACCCAGTGCCGGTCCTGAACGCGCTGGGAGCGCTCGTCGCCCTTCTTTCCCGGTTTGAACAGCATGATCAACGAGGCCGCGGCAAGCACCACCGCCACGAGCACCAGGAAAAAGCCCAGCGCGGTGAACGACAGGCTGGTTATCTCGCGGCCGTGCATGAACAGCGGAATGCCCGCGAACATGAAGGCCACGGGCAGCGCCACGGAAAGCCCGATCTGCACGCGCTGCTGGCGACGGGCGCGCATGGTCTCGCCCTGCTCGTCCTGCGCCTCGAGCATGGCCTCATAGGCCGCCTTCGAGGTCGCGTAATTGTCGCGGGCCAGGTCGACGGCGTGCTCCGTCTTCGCCTCCTGGACGGCAAGCGCCTCGATGCGATCGCGCAGGTGACGCTCTTCGGTGGCCGTGATGCCCGCGAGCTCGGCGGGATGCTCGCGCTGCGCCAGCCTATGCTCGCAACGCAGGCTTTCCTCTTGAGCGCGAAGCTCGGCGATCTTCTCCTGCAGCTCAGCTTCGTCCGCCTCGGTCTTCTCCAGCGTTTTGCGGTTCGCCTTCAGGGTTTCGATGGCGGTGTTCAGGTCGCCGATCTTGGCCAGCAGCTCGTCTCGCTGCGGTTTCAGCTCGGCGAACTCGCGGTCCTCGCGCTTCAGGCGCTCCACGCGGTCGGACTCGGCGGCGATGCGGCGACGCAGCTCATCCTGCTCGGATTCAAGCTTCACCAGCGATTTCTCCGACGCGGCCGCCTTCGAGGTGAACTGCGCCAGGCGCTCTTGCAGCGCGGTCAGCGTGTGCGCTGGGGAAGCCCCCGTGCCGGATCCGGCCGTGAGCAGCTTGGCCGTCACGTCGGTGGTGTTGCGCAGCTGGCGAAGCTCGTCGCTGGTCAGGCTGAACATGGTGCGGTATGTTTCGCGGTCGATGTCGTCGGCGACCGACGTGTCTCCCTGCAGGCCGTCGGCGTTGCGGATGCGCGATACCTGCGAAGCTTCCGTCCCGTCCTCGTTGGCGAAGAACAGCGTTCCCGCACGTTCCGCGTTGTCGGGCTTGTAAGTGTTGCGCTGACCACGCGCCTCTTCCCAACCGAACAAGACGCCGCCGACGAACTGGGCAAACGTGGTCTTGCCGGCCTCGTTGCGGCCGAACACCACGTTCATGCCCGGCCCGAACGGCCCGATCAGGCGATTGGAGAACGCGCCGAACGCGTCCATCTTGATGTGTTCCAGATACTTGCCCACTAGCGCTCTTCCCCTTGCGACAGCATATCGAGCACCAGATCCTCAGCCTGCTCAGACAGCTTCCCCACCTTGCCGGCACAGCTCGACGGCATCTGAAGCCCTCGATCGAGGAATTCCTGCTGCAGGAAGGCGATCTGCTCTTCGGGAAGGGACCGCTGCGTCTCGGCGACGCGCAAAAACACCGCCGGGAACAGCCCTTCCTCGCGCAAGGCCTGCTTATCGCGCGGCTCTTGCGTTTCGTCGACCATGGTGTCGCAGAAGAACGACGCATACGAATCGTTCACGTGCTTTCGCAGGTCCTCGAGCACATCGGGACGGGAAAGCACCTCGTGAAGCGCAGTCGTACCCGTCAGCGCGATGCGCGAGATCATTTCCTCGCAATGCGCTTTGCCGTTCGCACGGAACAGCTCCCGGATAATCAGGTCGCTGATCTCGGGCAACGTGGTGCAGTCGGACACGTCGACGCGCAGGCGCTGCCACACCACGCTTGCCGTGGGGATGAACTCGAGCCGCGGTGCCGCACCTTCGGAAAGCGTGACCAGCTGTGCCCCGCGCGGGCCCGTTTCCTTGATGTCGCGCCCTTGAATGCAGCCCGAGAACGCGATCCGCGGATCATCTTCGCTGGGATGGATATAGCGCATGTGGATATGCCCGCACGCCCAGTAGTCCATGCCGGCGGAAAGCAGCACCGAGGGATTGACCGGCGCTTTCACGGGGTCGAGGTTCAACCCGGTATGCAGCATGCCTATGGCGAAGGGAGCCTGCGCAACGTCAGGTTCGCACTGACGAAGGGCGGCAATCGCCGCATCGCGCGTGATCCCGTCGGCGATGCATTCGTCTATCGGCCAGGATTGGTTGTAATAGCCGCGGCCGCCGATGATGCAAAGCGGCTCCCCATTGCGCCTGAACAGCTCGAAACCCGGCTTGTCAGCCGGCAACATGTGCGCATTCTCCGGCAAGGAAAACGTGCTTTGCTGCCACGAGGTGTAAGGGTCGTGGTTTCCCGTGATCAAGTATACCGGGATGCCCGCTTTCCCCAGCGTGCGCATCCCCTCGAAGAACCGCAGGTAATCGCCGTATGATGCGCGCGACGCGTCGAACACGTCTCCCGAGATGACCACGAAGTCGACCTTGCGGGAAATAGCCGTGTCTATCACGCGATCGAACGCTTCCGCGATGGCCTGCACCAGTCGGGCAGCCCAAGCTGGCGACACCTTGGCAAGGCCGCGGAACGGCGCGCCAAGGTGAAGATCGGCGGTGTGGAGGAATGTCAGGCTCTCAGTCATAGCTTCAGTTTACCCCGGCCCCGTCGTTGCGTGCGCTACATATAGTCGGGAACGCGCGAATCGTCGATGAAGTCCATGAAGCGCGTGTATTCCGCGTTGAAGGCGAGCGTGATATCGCGCGTGGGACCGTTGCGGTGCTTGGCGACGATCAGCTCGGCGGTGCCCAAATCGGGACGGTCCTCGCTTTCCGCCTCCATCTCGTCCATGCTTCGGTCGATGAACATGACGATGTCGGCGTCCTGCTCGATAGCGCCGGATTCACGCAGGTCGGACAGCATCGGGCGCTTCTTGCCGCGCATCTCCACGGCACGGGAGAGCTGCGACAGCGCGATGACGGGCATGTCCATCTCTTTCGCGAGCACCTTCAGGCCACGCGAGATCTCAGCGACCTCGACGGCGCGGTTGCCATCGCGACGCGCCTGCGGCGGCTGCATCAGCTGCAGGTAGTCGACGATGATCAGGCCCTTCTCGGCATCGCGCAGCTCACGTCGCGCCTTCGCGCGCAGCTCAAGGATGGAAAGCGCCGGCGTATCGTCAAACTCGATCTTCAGTTTGGAAAGGTTGCTGGATGCCTCGATGATGGCCGCCCAGTCCGCGTCCTGCACCTGGCCGGCGCGCAGCTTCGACAGGCTGACGCGCGCTTCGGACGCAAGGACACGTTGCACCAGCTGGGAGGCGCTCATTTCCAAGGACAGGAACGCCACGGTGGCGCCCAGCTTCGCCGCACTCGTGCACAGGTTCAGGGCGAAGGCCGTCTTGCCGACACCAGGGCGAGCCGCAAGGATGACCAGGTCGCCGCCACGAAAGCCGTGGAACAGGTCGTCAACGTCCTTGAAGCCCGATGCCACGCCCGAGATCTTGTTCTCCTGCGCGGCCATCTCCTGCAGTTCCTCGAAGGCGTCGACCAGTAGCGTGTCGATGCCGGTGAATGCGCTGGAAACGCGCTTCTCCGTGACCGCGAACAGCGTTTTCTCCGCCTGTTCCACAACGACGCCCAGGTCATCGGGGGCATCGTAGGCAAGCGAGCGGATTTCGCCGGATGCGCGGATGAGGTCGCGCAGGATGGACGTGCGCTTGACGATCTCGACATGGTTCTGCCAGTTGACCAGGGCAAAGGAGTTGCTGGCAAGCTCCAAGATGTACGCCTGGCCGCCAACGGCCTCAAGCTGACCCGATGCCTTCAGGTTATCGGCAACCGAGATCTGGTCAAGCGGGATGTGACGCGTATAGAGGTCGAGCATGGCCTCGAATATGCGCTGGTGAGCAGCTCGATAGAAGTTGTCAGGGATGAGCTTGGCGGCAACATCCTCGATGGCCTCCTGATTGAGCAGGCACGCCGCCAACACCGACTTCTCAGCTTCGATGTTTTGCGGCTCCATTTTTCGGATCGAGGAGCTCTCGGGCACCTCAGGGGCGAAATCGGGATTGTAGGGAACGTCAACGGACATGCTGCTCATCCTTTCTTGTATCCGGCTTATCATACCGCACTCAGAGTTGCGCCGCGGATGCCGCAGGGCGTCACCTGAACACCTGCAGAAACTCCAAGCAGGATTGATACTATGCACATTGCCCGAATCTCTGCCGAGCATTAATGCACCCCACGTCACCCGAAACAGCAACAAGCGCCATGTGGTACGCCCAAGCAGGGGACACGCGCCTCTTTAACTATCACATGAATGAAGATTCGCTAATTGCCCGCAAATAGAAAAATCCCCCGCACTTGCGTACGGGGGATTCGCTAGTTCGCTTTAAAGCGCTGAGTTATTCAGCGGCCTCTTCAGCAGCAGCCTCCTCGGCAACAGCCTCGGTCTCGACCTCTTCGGCCTCTTCCTCGGCGGCAACCTCGTCGATGCCCACCAGCAGCGTGACCGTGGCCTTGATGTCACGGTAGATGGAGATGACGACCTCGTGCTGACCGGCGGTCTTGATGGCCTTGCCAGCCTCGATGCGACGGCGGTCGATCTCCACGCCCAGAGCCTCCTTGATGGCCTCGGCGATCTGGGTGGCGGTAACGGAGCCGAACAGCTGGCCCTCTTCGCCGACCTTCGCGTCGACCTTCACGGAAGCACCGTCGAGCACGGACTTCAGCTTGTCAGCATCGGCCAGGCGAGTAGCCTCGCGCTTGGCGATGTTGTTCTTGCGCATCTCCAGCTGCTTCAGGTTGCCCTTCGTAGCCAGGATGGCGATGCCCTGCGGCATCAGGTAGTTGTTGGCAAAACCGGGGGCCACGTCCACGACGTCGCCTTCGCCGCCCTTGCCCTTGAGCTCTTGGAGCAGGATGACTTTCATGGTTCCTCCTTGCGCCTAGCGATTGCGGCGGTCGCCGCGGCCGCTAATTGCGGGAACCGCGTAGGGCATCAGAGCCATCTCGCGAGCGCGCTTCACGGCGTTCGCGATGTCACGCTGGTGCTGGGTGCAGGCACCCGTCACGCGGCGCGGCTTGATCTTCCCGCGGTCGGTAACATACTTGCGCAGCATCTGAGTATCTTTGTAGTCGATGTACTCCGCGTCCTCTTTGCAGAACTGGCAGTACTTGCGACGAGGCTGCTTCGCGTAGTCGGACATTTGGTAAACCTCTTTCGCTTAAAACGGGATGTCTTCGTCGTAAACCGAAGCAGAGGCATCTACGATCGGAGCTGCAACGGGAGCGGCCATCGGTGCGGGCTGCGGGGCGTAACCTGCGGTCATGCCGTTGTCGTAACCCTGGTTGGCGCTGTTGCCGTTGCGGCTGGACATGAACTCCAACTCGTCGACGATCACTTCAAGCTTGCTGCGGCGCTGACCCTCGCGCTCCCACGAGCTGTAACGAAGCTTGCCCTCGATGGCCACTTTCGTGCCCTTCGTAAGGTAGGGCTGCAGCTTCTCGCCACGGGTGCCGAACATGGTGCAATCGACGAAGTTCGGGTAATCCTCCCATTCGCCGGTCTGCTGGTTCTTGCGGCGGTCGTTGACCGCAACGCCGAACCCCAGGATGGCCATACCGCTTTGCGTGGAACGAATTTCGGCGTCGCGCGTAAGATTTCCGCTGATCATGACACGATTGATGCTCATGTGTATCTACCTCTTCTCATGCTGGGACCTTGAGGGCCCCTACGTAATCCTATTCGCGGTCGGTGCGCTTCACGATCATGTGGCGAACAACGACATCAGAGATGCGCAGCACGCGATCGAGTTCTGCAACCTCGGCGGGATCAGCGTGGAAATCGATGAGGGTGTAGACACCGTCGGTCAGACCATTGATCTCGTAAGCGAGTTTACGCTTGCCCCACTCGTCAACGTTGTCGACGGAACCCTCGGCGGACGTGATAACGCCCTGGATACGATTCATCGTATTTGCACGGGTTTCCTCGTCGGTAGACGGAGCAACAATAAACAGCAGTTCGTAAGCCTTCATCAGCTCACCTCCTTTGGACTTTACGGCCCCGGGCTGGTGAAGGCACACACCGGGGCAGGAATTAGCCTGACTATATTATCAAGCCCGATTCCTCAATGCCAGCCTTTCACCTTGCTTTCTTCCTTCTGCACCGTTTCAACACATCGCCGCACCTCAGGCGGCAGGCCCCTGCTCCACAGCCCGCCGTCTGCCCGCATCTCCAACTATAGGCACGCCATCTTGCAGAACCCTTGTCGAAATAACGAAGGCGGTTCACCTGAACCTTGCAGGTGAACCGCCTTCGCATCTATCGTTAGCCCGAAGCTTGGCTTGATAAGCTTACATGGTTTGCCAATCTCGCACCATTCGAGCTACTCCTCTTCGGAACCCTCGTCCGCCACTTCGAACTCGGTCTCGTCCTCGGCGGTGTACTTCTCGTCGATCTCGTCGTCGCTGTACTCGCCCGGGGCCTTCAGGGCGATCATGAAGTTCGGGGCCTCGCCGATGTATGCCGGTTCGTCCTCGAACTCGACGGTGCCGTCCTCGGAGCACTCGTACAGGTAGCCCACAGCAAAACCCTTATCAGTGCCGGGCACGCCGCCCTCGGCGATAAGGGCGTCCTTGGTGCCTTCGTCAACCTCAACGTATCCGTCGTAGCACAGCGCATAAGCCTGTGCACCCTGGGCATGCTGCACCGTGTGGCGAGCCGCATTGAAGCACGCCTCCACGGATTCGCCGGGGTGGTTCTCGATGAACAGGTTGTCCTTGACCGCCAGCGCAGTGAACGGAACCACTTCGTTGCTCTGGGTCAGCTTCTGCTTCGCCTCATCCAGCGAGAACAGCAGCACCTTCTCCAGAATCTCGGGAATCTCGGGAACTTCGTTTTCCGGGTTTTCAACAACGCGATCAGCCATTGCCGTATCCTTTCGGTTTCTTACAATGCGAAAGCCACGCCCCCGCATGCATTCCATGATGCATCCAGTGTAGCGTGGCTTTCATGCGGCGCTATCGTTGTTGCAACGAACCGCTTAAAATCCGCGTTCGGCTATTAGCGACGATGACGCTTACGACGCACCTTATAGCCCTTCTTCTTACCGCAGATATCCTTGTCCTTCATCGCCAGGATCAGCTTCTCGGTAATAGCATCGAGCTGGGCGACCTCTTCGGCGCTCAGGCAGGAGATGATGTCCTCGGCGGTCTTATCGTTGGCAGCGGCGCGCTTCTCGGCTAGCTCGCGACCAAGCTCGGTCAGCTTCACTGCGTAGGTACGCGGCTGATCAACAGACTCGATGGTCACATATTCGTTGCGCTCGGCCTTTTTCACGATGTCCTTCAAGTTGCTGCGGTTCATGCCCAGCGTCTTGGTGAGCTCGCGCTGGGTTGCGCCATCGTTAACCAGCAGGGCCTGCAACAGCGCGCCCTGACCGCGCTTGAAGCTTTTCGGGCCGTTCTTACGGAATGCCAGGCGGACAAGCTTGTTCGCTTTCTTCATCTGAGCCAAAGACTTTACGGCTTCGTTCATGGTGGTTCCTTTCTATACCGGTAAGGTAAGGATGATTTCGAATAGCTTGAGTATATGAGCGTTGCTCATACGATGTTTCACGTGAAACATGTTATCCATAAACACTCCGTGGATTACTATTTTCCCAGGTTATATTCATAGATATGATTATTCATGAATAAGATTGTTTCTTGGTTTTAGAACCCCAAAACAATAGCGCAACCGCCCGGGAAAATGAAAAAGCCCTTGCGATTGCAAGGGCTTCAAGTTTCCTGGCGGAGGAGGAGGGATTCGAACCCTCGTCACCGGGGTTGCCGGTGAAACGGTTTTCGAGACCGCCGCATTCAACCACTCTGCCACCCCTCCGCATGGGGTGGGTCGGCTGCGTATTTATGCCGACCTACAAAAAAGGCGTTACCGTAAAGGTTCCGCCGGGATAATCTGGCGGAGAGATGGGGATTCGAACCCCAGATACGCTTTTGGCGTATACACGATTTCCAATCGTGCACCTTCGGCCAGCTCGGTCATCTCTCCGCTTGCTTACAGACTGCATTGCATTCACGTTTTCTCTCGTGCGCTCATGCAGCGGTTAAGTATTCTACACCATTTAATACGAACTCACAAGAGAAAAATACTCATTGTTTTTGCCATTTTTCGCAACCTGCAGCGGCACATCGAACAGCGAGCTCATCATCTGGTCGGTCAGCATATCCTCTTTCGTGCCATCGGCGAACAACTTTCCCTCTTTGACCAGGACCAAACGCTTGATCTCGGGGATGATATCCTCCGGATAATGGGTGATCAGCACGATACCCTTACCTGCCCTTGCAAGGTCGCGCATGCTCGAACGCACGTAATACATGCCTTCCGGGTCCAGGCCCGTGCACGGCTCGTCAAGCAGCAGGGTGCTCGGATCGTGCACGAGGGCGCGGGCAAACAGCACACGGCGAGCCTGGCCGCTCGACATGGTCATAATATCCTGGTCGGCAAGCTTCGCCACACCCAGCATCTCCATGGCCTCAAGCGCCTTCGCATGCGTACGGTCATCCGGATGGACGTGACGCGGAAGGCCGAGCGTTCCGAACAGGCCGCCTTCCACGATGTCCACAGCCGGCAGGTGAACGTTGATCTGCGCCTGCATGGTGGATGACACGATTCCCAGCGTTTTGCGCACATCAACCAGCGTTGCGCGCGGATTGCCGTTGAACTTCACCGGGGGCTGCTCGCGATACAGCGGCATCACTTCCCTGGTGATAAGCTTCACGAACGTCGATTTGCCGGCGCCGTTCGGCCCCAGAAGCGCAATGTTCTCCCCTTTGGCAAGCGAGAACTTGTCAACATGCAGGATGGTGCGACCCGCTCGCACCACCTCGGCATCGTTAAGTTCGAACAACAGCTGCGATTCGGCGTTTTCCTCGCTCATAAACCCATTCCTTACCAAACGAAGAAGGGAACCCGTTGAAACGGGTTCCCTTCTTATCTTGCTTCACACGCCCTTGCAGGCTAGTTTGCCGAAGACTTTTCCTCGGAGTCGGCAGCGCTGGCGGAGTTGTCAGCGGAGCCTTCGGTGCTGGCGGAGGCGTCGCCGTCCGTCGATTCAGCAGCCGAAACGTTGGTATCGGCGTTGTCGGCGCTGTTGGGGTCTTCGGTCTGATACTTCGACATATCAACGTCGTAGGGCAGGCCTGAAGGCATGTCGTTGATCTTAAGGTCGGAAGATTCCTTCTTCTCCTTCAGCCAGTTCTGGTAGTTCGTGGTCTGGCCCTGGGACTGCAGCGACTCCTTGATGGTCTCCTGCCACTCGGAGGGAATCTGGTCGAGGCTGGTGATCTTCACCGTCTCGGTACCATCGTCGGCCTTCTCCTTCGGAGCGTTGTACACGTCGGTGCACTTGATGATATGGATGCCATAGCTGCTGGTAACCAAACCGCTGACCTGGTCCTTCTCAAGGCCGCTCAGGGCATCGGTGTACTCCTGCACAAACGAGGAGGTCTTATCCCAACCCACATCGCCGCCGGCGTCCTTGGAGCCCGTGTCCTTGGAGTACTGCTTGGCAGCCTCAGCGAAGTCGAGCTCGCCGGAGTTGATCTTGTTCAGCACGTCCTGAGCGGTTGCCTCATCGTCGGAATCGAACAGGATATGGCTGGAACGCTTAGCCCCGTCATAAGCGCTGGCGTACATCTGCGCATACTGGAGCATATCGTCGCTGGAGGGCTCGTCGGTGGAGGTGAAGGTGTTGTAGAGCTCCTTGGCCTTCAGCTGCAGCTCTATCTCGGAACGATACTCGTCCTCGTTCATGCCGGCCTGCTCGAGAGCGGACTGCCATTTCTCATCGCTGTCGTAATTGGACTTCATCTTGTCGACGTAGCTGTCAACCTCGGAGCTGTCAACGGTAATGCCCTTTTCCTCGGCGCCGGAGTTGATAAGCTCACGCGTGACGTACGTGTTGATGATCTGCTCGCGCACGCCCGCCGGGTCGGTTCCCATCTGCGCCAGGTAGTTGCCCCAGGAATCCTCATCGGTCAGACCCTGCTGCTCACGGACGCTTTGGATGTAGTCGGTAACCGTGTCCTCGTAGATATCGGTGCCGTTGATGGTGGCGGCCACCGCACCCGAGCCGGAGTTCTGGTTATTGCTGGAGCAGCCGGCAACGCCCATGACGCACGCCGCCGAAAGACCCATCGCGCAAACCGTTGAGATAATGCGAGATGCCTTCATAAAACCCTTCCTCAAACGCATGAAACCGCTGGACAGACGCGTCCCACGGTCGAATCGAATGCCTCGAGCGTATTTTCCCACACGGCGGAATTCGCCTTTCTACCAGCACAATATGCCCATGCAGGTTTCACAGGAGCTGGGCTTTCCTACAACATTCGAGTTAGTTCCCATAGAAAAAGGCGGCCCGAAGGCCGCCTTTGAGGTTTCAAGCTGGTTCTGCTGCGCCTTGCCGGCGCCCCATTAAACCCATGCTTGCATTTGAAGTCGATTCGGAATCGACCTTTTTGCGCTATTTCTTGTTCGCCTTCTTGCGCTCGATGGTGCTCAGGATGCGCTTGCGCAGGCGGATGGACTCGGGGGTGACCTCCACCATCTCATCGTCCTCGATGTACTCCAGCGCCTCTTCGAGCGTGAAGGTGATCGGGGGCGTCAGCTGGATGGCCTTGTCCGCAGTGGAGGAACGCTGGTTGCCCAGGTTCTTCGTCTTGGACACGTTGACCACCATGTCGCCTTCCTTGGCGGACTCGCCGACGATCATGCCCTCGTAGCACTCGTCGCCGGGCTTGACGAACAGGCGGCCACGCTGCTGCAGGGTATCCAGCGCGTAAGCGACGGCCTTGTCGGTTGCCATGGCGATCATGCTGCCGTTCTTACGGCCGTCCATCTCGCCGGAATACGGGCCGTACTCGCGGAAGTGATGGAACAGCACCGCCTCGCCGTGCGTTGCGTTGAGGATGCGGGTCTTCAGACCCATGGTGCCGCGGGATGGGATGCTGAACGTCAGGTGCGTCATGCTCTCATCGGAGAACATGTCCTCCATGATGCCGCCGGCGGTGCCCATGACCTCGATGGCCTTGCCGGAGTAGTCGTTCGGCACATCGACGGTTGCTTCCTCGATCGGCTCGAGCTTGTTGCCGTGCTCGTCGGTCTTGTACACGACCTGCGGGCGGCCAACCTGGAACTCGAAGCCTTCGCGGCGCATGGTCTCCATGAGGACGGACAGATGCAGAACGCCGCGGCCGGCGACGCGGACGCCGGACTTGTCCTCGGTCTCGTCGATGCGCATGGAGATGTTGCTCTCCTTCTCGCGCATGAGGCGCTCCTTGAGCTGACGGGCGCCGACGATGTCGCCTTCGCGGCCGACCAGCGGGCTGGTGGAAGCCTCGAACACGACCGCCATGGTGGGCTCCTCGACGGCGATGGGCTCCATCTCCACCGGGTTCTCGGGGTCGGTGATGACGTCTCCGATATCTGCGGCCTCGATGCCGATCACTGCCACGATGTCGCCGGCGTGGGCCTCGGGAACCTCGGTCTTGCCCAGGTTCTCGAAGGTGTAGACCTTGCGGATGGTGGCGTTGTACTGGTTGCCGTCAGGCTGCACCACCAGCACCTGCTCCTTCTCGTGCAGGGTGCCGCTATGCAGGCGGCCGACGCCAATACGGCCCTCGTAGCTGCTATGATCGACGGTGCAGACCTGCAGGGCCACCGGACCCTCGGCGTCCACCTCGGGGCACGGGATCTCGTTGACGATGGTGTCGAGCAGCGGAATCATGTCCATGTTGCCGTCTTCGGGCTCCAGGCGGGCATAGCCGTTGACCGCGGAAGCGTACACCACGGGGAAGTCAAGCTGCTCGTCGGAAGCGCCCAGCTCGACCATCAGGTCGAACACCTTGTCAACAGCGCCTTCGGGATCGGCGTTGGGGCGGTCGATCTTGTTCACGACGACCACGATGCGCAGACCGCGCTCAAGGGCATGGGAGAGCACGAAGCGCGTCTGAGGCTTGGGGCCCTCATAAGCGTCGACGATGAGCAGGGCGCCGTCTGCCATGTTCAGCACGCGCTCCACCTCGCCGCCGAAGTCGGCATGGCCGGGCGTGTCGATGACGTTGATCTTGACGCCCTTATAGTGGATGGAGATGTTCTTGGACAGGATGGTGATGCCGCGCTCGCGCTCCTGATCGTTGGAGTCCAAGACGCGCTCCTGCACTTCCTGGTTCTCGCGGAACACGTGGGACGACCACAGCAGGCGGTCGACCAGCGTGGTCTTACCATGGTCGACGTGCGCGATGATGGCAACGTTGCGAAGGCCTTCTTGCTTCATACGGGTGTGCTACTCCTCTTCAGTTTCTTGCGCGATCTTGCGCTCTTCCCTATTCAATTCGTCAATATGCTCGGTAAGCGTGTTGATGGAACGTTGCGATGATACCACCTGGACAATTCCCCAAATAGCTGCAGTCGAGGCAATGGCGGCAACCACACCGAACAACCCGAAAGGGCGGCGACCGCAGAACAAGGCCACAAGGCCGCCGATGGCAGCCATGCCCAGGCCGTTGCGGCGTTCGTCATACACGGCATCGCGCTGGCGCACCAGCTGCGTCCGAGCCGCGGATATGCCGGCCAGGCGGGCATCGACGTCGTCATAGGCCGCGCGCGTTGAACGCGCCGAGGCTGACGCGCCGCCTGCTTTCCTGCGGCCTTTGGACGACGTTAGGAAGTCGTAGGCTTCCTGCAGGTTTTTGAACTGCTCGGTTGCGCGGTCCTGCAGCTTCTTATTGGTGGCGAAACGGTCGGGGTGAAGGATCTGGGCCGTTTCGCGATAAGCGGTCTTGATATCCTCGTCGGTTGCGTCCTCGTCCAACCCTAGGGCGCGCAATGCTTCCAGACGGTTCATGACACCTCGCTTACCAGCTCGACCGTTTCCTACCCCGATACGAAAGCAGGCCCGTTAACGGACCTGCGGACAAAAAAATTGCAGGCCCGTTTCCGGACCTGCAAATAATCTCAAATGGTGGAGGTTAGGGGGATCGAACCCCTGACCTCAGGCTTGCAAAGCCCGCGCTCTCCCAGCTGAGCTAAACCCCCAACTCGCACTTTACAATAATAAACGCTCCACCGGCAAACTCGGCTCACGGTGGAGCGTTTATCGCAAATACTGGTGGGCCCGAATGGATTTGAACCAGCGACCTCACGCTTATCAGGCGTGCGCTCTAACCAACTGAGCTACGGGCCCCTTCGAAAAGTGCTCGTTTATTATAACCAGGGTTTCCAAGAATGGTCAAGAAGAATTTTCAACTTTTAGGAAAATTTTTTCCTACTGCCGTTTTACAAAAGAAACCGCAGGTCAGAGACGTATTCACGCGTATAATCCCTTATGAAGAGGCTTCTGAAGGGCTCAATAAAATATATAAGCGATTCGCTTATAGTTAGGAGCAAGCTTGGTTCCCATCGCCGTGCAAAAGATCATTATCGGAAGCGCACCGGGTCCTTCCATCCTTGTGCTGCAGCCTATCGAGGAAAGCCCCGTGCCCGACGTATCGCGTATCGTGCCCATTATGGTGGGCGCTGCCGAAGCCGCTCAGCTGCACTTGGCCGTCACGCATACCAAGGTTGCACGCCCCACCACGCACGACCTGCTGCTCGACGCCCTCACCAACCTCGACGCAAGCGTCGACCACGTCCTTATCGACAAGGTGAAGGGATCGCTGTTCTTCGCGAAGCTGACGTTGCGCCAACACGGAAGACTCATCGAGCTCGACGCCCGCCCCAGTGACGCGCTCTCTCTGGCGTTGCGCGAAGATGCCCCGCTCTATATCAACGAGGACGTCTTAGAACGCGCCTCATACCCTTATATCGCTCGAAAGCCCATCGAGGACGAGTCCGCCGAAGCGGAACTTGAGGAGTTCCGCTCGTTCCTGGAGGACCTTGACCCAAAGGACTTCTCGTAGCACTGCAGCGACCGCCGTATCCGCAGACCAACACGCCACGTGATCGACCAGCTCAACCGCACTCTTCCCTGTAGCACTGAGCTGATTACCATACCCGCAGGGCCACGCCCCGCGGTCAGCCAACCCAACCTCACCTTTCCCTATTGAGATGTTTCACGTGAAACATCTCATGCTGCCGTACCGCAACATGCCCATACAGCAAGAAAGCCGCCCCTTACGGAGCGGCTTTCTTAATCGTTCATACATGCCGGAAGCTGGCTACTCTTCCATCGCGTCGATGGACGACTCATCCAGCTCTTCAGTGCCATCGGCGTTTGCGGCGCTCTTCTTCTTGCCATGCGCAGCGATCGCAACCGCGGTCACACGGTCTTCTTCGGCCACGTTCATGACGCGGACGCCCTGCGTGGAGCGGCCGAGCTCGGAGATGCCCTCGACGGGAGTGCGTACCACGACGCCCTCCTCGGACATAATCATGATCTCGTCGTCGGCACCGACGATCTTCATGGCAGCCAACAAGCCCTTCTTCTCCGTCATGGTGATGGTGAAGACGCCTTGGCCTCCGCGATGGTGCGACGGGTACTCGGAGATGGGCGTGCGCTTGCCGTAGCCCTTCTCGGTGATGACGAAGAGGTCGGTATCGGGGCGCGCGATCTCCATACCGAGCACCTTGGCATCGGCCGGCGCGTTCATGCCGCGCACGCCCATGGTGCCGCGGCCCATGGCACGCACTTCATCCTCGGGCCACATGATGGCTTTGCCGGCCGACGACACCATGATGACGTTCTCGCCCTGAGCCACGCGGCGCACGCTGATAAGGCGGTCGCCGTCTTTGAGGTTGATGGCGATAAGGCCGTCGCGGCGCGTACGGTCGTACTGCTCCATGGACGTCTTCTTCACCATGCCGTGCTCGGTAGCGAACATGAGGTATTCGTCAGTCGGGAAGTCCTTCGTCGCGATGACCGCGCTGATGGTCTCGCCCTTCTCAAGCGGCAACAGGTTCACGATGGCCGTGCCGCGCGCGTGGCGGGACGCCTCGGGCAGCTCGTAAACCTTCAGGCGGTATACCTTTCCCTTCGTGGAGAAGAACAGCATGAAGGAGTGCGTGGAAGCGACGAACAGATGCTCGACGTAGTCGTTGTCCTTCAGGTTCACCGCCTGCATGCCCTTGCCGCCGCGCTTCTGCTGACGGTACGTGGCAACGGGCAGGCGCTTGACGTAGCCGGCCTTCGTGACCGTGACCACCATGCTCTCCTCGGCGATGAGGTCTTCGACGTCCAGGTCCTTGGCAGCATCGGAGAGCTGCGTTTTGCGAGGAGTGGCGAACTTCTTCTTGATCTCCTGCAGCTCCTCCTTGATGATGTCGCGCACCAGCTGAGGGTCGGAGAGCACGCGGTTGTAGTACGCGATCTTCTCGCGCAGCTCTTCCAACTCGGACTCGATCTTTTCGCGCTCCAAG
Source organism: uncultured Senegalimassilia sp. (assembly GCF_934632265.1). Taxonomy (GTDB): domain Bacteria; phylum Actinomycetota; class Coriobacteriia; order Coriobacteriales; family Eggerthellaceae; genus Senegalimassilia. Next base: position 17,400 of record NZ_CAKTYH010000002.1, on the reverse strand, counting down.
CCGGTCAGACGGCGCAGGCGCATCTCCAGGATGGCGGTGGTCTGCTTGTCGGTCAGGCCGAAGCGCTCGGTCAGGCGAGCCGCCGCCTCCTTGTCGGTTTGCGAGGAGCGGATGATGCTGATGACCTCATCGATGTGGTCGAGGGCAACCACATAGCCTTCCAGGATATGGGCGCGCTCCTCGGCTTTCGAGAGCTCGTAGCGCGTACGACGCACGATGACGTCTTCCTGGTGGGCGATGTAGTAGTGCAGCGTCTCTTTCAGAGAGAGCACGCGGGGCACGCCATCGACGAGCGCCAGCATGATGACGCCGAAGCCAACCTGCAGCTGCGTGTGCTTGTACAGCTTATTGAGCACCACCTGCGGGATGGCGTCCTTCTTCAGCTCGATGATGATGTCGATGCCGTGGCGGTCGGCGCCGTCGTGGATGTTCGAGATCTCGGGAAGCTTCTTCTCGCGAACCAGCTCGCCGAGCTTCTCGAGCAGGCGCTGACGGTTCACCTGGTACGGGATCTCCGTGACCACGATGGAGCTTTTGCCGTTCTTGCCCTCTTCGATCTTGCACTTCGCGCGCACGGTGAGGCTGCCGCGACCCGTCTCATAGGCATCCAGGATGCCCTTCTTGCCCATGATGATGCCGCCGGTCGGGAAATCCGGGCCGGGAAGGGCCGTCATGAGCTCGGCGGTGGAGACCTCGGGGTTGTCGAGCATCATGCACGTGGCATCGATGGTCTCGCCCAGGTTATGCGGCGGGATGTTGGTGGCCATGCCGACGGCGATACCGTTGGAGCCGTTGACCAGCAAGCTGGGGAAGCGCGCGGGCAGGACCGTGGGCTCCTCCAAGCTTTCATCGTAGTTGGGCTGGAAGTCGACCGTTTCCTTGTCGAGGTCGCGCAAAAGCTCCATGGCGGCCTTGCCCAGGCGCGCCTCGGTGTAACGCATTGCTGCGGCCGAGTCGCCGTCGATGGAGCCGAAGTTGCCGTGGCCGTCGATCAGCGGCACGCGCATGCTGAACGGCTGGGCCAAGCGCACCATTGCGTCGTAGACGGCAGAGTCACCGTGCGGGTGATACTTGCCGATAACGTCGCCGACGGTACGGGCCGACTTCATATGCGGGCGGTTCGGCGTATAGCCGGACTCGTTCATGGCGTACAGGATGCGGCGATGAACCGGCTTCAAGCCGTCGCGCACATCGGGCAGGGCGCGGCTGACGATGACGCTCATGGAGTATTCCAGGAACGACGAAGCCATTTCCTTGCCCAGATACGCCGCGCGGACCGTGGTGCCCTCGCCGCCGTTGGCATCCTCGATGATGGAGCCGTGGGGGTTGGCGATGGTGGACATATCGATAAGCGAACGGGCCTTGTCCTCTTCGGACACCGGACCCGACGTCACCGTGTGGCCGGGCTCGTCCTGCTCGCCGGCGTCGGCCGCATCTTCCTCGGCGGCATCGACCAAGCGCTTCAGGTCGTCGGGAAGCTCCTCGCCGCCCTGACCATCGCGGTTGTCAGTGTTATCTGCCATTCAACTCTCCTAGATGTCCAAGAATCTAACGTCGCGAGCGTGCTTCTGGATGAATTCCTTGCGCGGCTCGACCTGGTCGCCCATAAGCTCGCTGACCGTGCGCTCGGCCTCGGCGGCATCGTCGATGCTCACCTGCAGAAGCGTGCGGGTGGCAGGCTCCATGGTGGTTTCCCACAGCTGCTCGGGATCCATCTCGCCCAGGCCCTTGTAGCGCTGCACGTCGAACTTCTCGGAACCGCCCATTTCCTCGAGCTCGCGGCTCAGGCTGTTCTCGTCGTAGATGTAGCGCTCGATCTTCGTGGAGCGGGTGTTCTTCTTCTTCACGCCGAAGATGGGCGGGCATGCGATATAGACATAGCCGCGATTAATGAGCTCGGGCATGTAGCGATAGAAGAACGTCAGCAGCAAGATGCGGATGTGCGCGCCGTCGACGTCGGCATCGGTCATGATGATGATGCGTTGGTAACGCGCCTGATCGGCGTCGAAATCCTCGCCGATGTTCGTGCCGATGGCCGTGATAAGCGAGCTGATGGTGTCGCTGGAAAGGGCGCGATGCAAGCCTGCACGCTCGACGTTGAGGATCTTGCCGCGCAGCGGCAGGATGGCCTGGGTCTTTCGGTCGCGCGCCTGCTTGGCGCTGCCACCTGCGGAATCGCCCTCTACAATGAAGATTTCGGACTCTTCGGGCTTTTTAGACGAGCAGTCCGCCAGCTTGCCCGGCAGGGCGAACGAGTCGAGCACGCCCTTGCGGCGCGTCATCTCGCGGGCCTTGCGGGCAGCCTCGCGGGCCTTCAGGGCCTGCGTCGCCTTGCCGATGATGCGCTTGGCCGGGGCGGGGTTCTCCTCCAGGTACTCGGCCAAACCCTGCGTGACGGCGTTTTGGACGAGCGGACGGATCTCGGAGTTGCCGAGCTTCGTCTTCGTCTGGCCCTCGAACTGCGGGTCGTGCAGCTTCACAGAGATGACCGCGGCCAAACCCTCGCGCGTATCGTCGCCGGAGAGGTTGTTATCCTTCTCCTTCAAGATGCCCTTGCTGCGCGCATACTCGTTGATGGTACGCGTGACGGCCTGTTTGAAGCCGTCGAGGTGCGTACCGCCCTCATGCGTGTTGATATTGTTAGCGAAGGCCATGACGGAGTTCGCGGAGAACGACGTGGACCACTGCATGGCCACCTCGACCGTGCCGTCGACGCTTTCGGCCTCGAAGTAGATGGGCTTGTTCAGCGTTTCGCGACCCTCGTTGAGGTAGGTCACGAAGTCGATGATGCCGCCTTCGTACTGGAAGACGTCGCTATGCGGCTCGGGCGAGGCATCCGACACGATGAGGCTCGAGTTGGCGCGCTCGTCGGCCAGCGTGATCTTCAGGCCCTTGTTCAGGAAGGCCATCTCGCGGAAACGGGCGGCAAGCACGCTGTAGTCGTAGATGGTGGTCTCGGTGAAGATCTCGGGGTCGGGCCAGAAGGTCACCGTGGTGCCGGTATGGTCGGACGTGCCCACCTCGTGCAGCTTCTCGCAGGTTTTGCCCTGCTCAAAGGCGATCTGGTATTCCTTGCCGTCACGGCGCACGTTCACCTGCACGCGCGTGGACAGCGCGTTCACGACCGACACGCCGACGCCGTGCAGGCCGCCGGACACCTTGTATCCCTCGCCGCCGAACTTGCCGCCGGCATGCAGCACGGTCAAAACGACCTCGACCGTGGGGATCTTCTCCTTAGGGTGCTCGTCGACCGGGATGCCGCGGCCATCGTCGGAGACGGTGATGGAGTTGTCGGGGTGAATGGTCACCTCGATATGGCTGCAGTAACCGGCCAAAGCCTCGTCGACCGCGTTGTCCACAACCTCGTAAACCAGGTGATGGAGACCGCGCGGGCCCGTGGAGCCGATATACATGCCAGGACGCTTGCGGACAGGCTCAAGGCCTTCGAGGACTTGAATGTCCGAGCCGTCGTAATGATCAGGTTTTGCTGCCACTGACACGCTCCTCTAGTATTGAATGTTTCGATTCCGGATGGTTCTGGAACCTAGTAATACTACCACAACGCGTCTTGGCACCGGGGCTCTCCACGGCCTTTACAGGCCTTCAGATGCCTTCTAAGGCATGATTTTCGATTTACAGACCACTTTTGCCGTTTTTTGAGCGCCCTGGCTTTTCACTTGCCTCCAAGGCTTTCAGGATGGATTCCCTGAGGCGCCTGTCCTCAACGCCGGCGGCCTGCTCGCGCAAGCGGGCCGCGGCCTCGGAGCTGATAAGCGGCTCCGGGGTGCGCGAGGCCTGGGCCGCCTGCTGCGCGGCGCGCGCGGCCTCTTCGCGAAACGGGTGGCGGGCCTTCATATCGAAGCGGGCAGGCTTGATGGAGAACAGGGCCACATGCTCGCCCTGCTCGTTGAGGCGGATCTTCAGCATCTCTTGGCGGGCATCGATATCCGAGCGGATCATGGCGTCATCGCAATACACCACGAGCAAGGTTTTGCCCGCGGGCACGCGCGCGGCCATAGGGTCGTTGGCTTGCTCGGGCTTCATGATGTAGATGCCGTTGGTATGATCGAGCACGAGCGGCGCGGAATCGCGATAGACGGCCTCCACCGCGTTTTTCCAACGCACGTGCACCTCTGCAACGCGTTGGGAACGCGCGGCTTGGGCGCCGGCGGCGCCAAGGTTTCGCAGCAATTGCTGCAGCCCGCTGCCAAGATCGGCCATCATTCACCTTCCTTCCGCTCAAGAGGCAAGCGCACGACGCGCGCCGCGGCGAGCAGATCCTCGTCGAAATACGCCAGGTTCGCCGTGGTTATGAACGTTTGGATATCCCCTGAGACGAACTTCACCAGCGCGCGTCGGCGCTGCTCATCGAGCTCGCTCATCACATCGTCGAGCAGCAGCACCGGTTGCTGGCCCAGAAGATCGCAGATAAGCGTTACCTCGGCCAGCTTGAAGGCGAGCACCGCCGAGCGCTGCTGCCCCTGGCTTCCGTAAACGCCCACTGGACGGCCTTCGACGAAGAACTCGATGCGGTCGGAGTGAGGTCCCGCCAATGCGCGATGCCTGGCGCGCTCCTGCGCCATCGAGGACGCAAGCGCAGCGGCGAAGCGCTCGCGAACCTCGTCGCGATCGAGCGTTTCGCCGGCATCAAGCCATTCGCCCTCCGCAAGCCACGACGGCGCATAGCGGGCCGACAGCTTTTCCCTGTTCCCCACGATCTCGGCGTAATAGCTTGCCATGGATGCCGCCAGCTTCCCGAACAAGGCCGCGCGGTAGCACACCAGCTGGGCGCCGCAGGTGACCATCAGGTCGTTCAAGCTTTCCAACAAAAGCGGCGACGCCTCGTCTTTCAGCAACGAGTTCTTATGGCGCAGCACCTTGTCATAGTCTCGACGGATCAGATAATGATTGCGCGAGAGCTGCGACCCCACGGCATCGAGCGCGTTGCGGCGCGTAGTGCCCGACCCCTTTGCGAGGTTCAGGTCGTCGGGAGTGAACGTGACCGAGGGGATGACGCCCTTCAAATCCGCCGTCCGCTTCTGCTTGCCGTTAAGGGTGAACCGACGTTTGCCTTCCTCGATGGTCAGCCCTAACTCCAGCAACCGGTTCTCATCCGCGACGGTTGCGCGCAAGCGGGCAAAGGCGGCGCCGTCGCGCACAAGCTGCACCCCAGTGGGGTTTCTGAACGACGTTTGCGCTGTCAGCAGCTGGATTCCCTCAACGACGTTGGTCTTGCCGACGGCATTGGGCCCCACCAATACGGTCAAGGGCCCGATATCGTTCAAACGGAAATGCTCATAGCTGCGAAAATCATCGATCGCAACGTCTTTGATACGAAGGCTCATGCAACGCCTTCGTTGCTAGGAGATGCGCACAGGCATGACCAGGTACAGGAAGTTCTCGCCTTCGCCTGCCTTGAAGATGCCCGGCTTCATACCGGACTGGACCTCCAGGAACACGTCGTCGGTGTTCACCGAGCCCAAGCCATCGAGCACGTATGCGTAGTTGAAGGCGATCTCGACGTTTTCGCCCTCGCCCTGGCATGCCAGCGTCTCCTGAGCGCTGCCCACATCTTGAGCGGCTGCCGAAAGCTGCACGGTCTGGCTTTCCACGTCGATGGCGAACTTCACCGGCGAGCTTTGCTGACCCAGGATCGAAGTACGCTTCACGCCGGAAACAAGGTGGCTCACGTTAAGGCGCACGCGCGTCGCATAGGAATCGGGCAGCAGCTGACGGTAGTTCGGGAAATTGCCCTCGATACGGCGGTTGATGAACACGGTGTCGTGATAGGTGACCACGATCTGGTTCTCAGCCAAGGCGATGGTCAACGGGTCGTCCGTACGCGTCAGGGAAGCAAGCTCCTGCAGGAAGGAACCGGAGATAACGGCCTGGAAGCCCTCGGCCGCGGGCTCGCCGAGCTGCGCCTCGGTGATGGCAAGGCGATAAGAGTCGGTTGCAACCATCTTGAGCGTTTCGCCCTCGAACGTGATCAGCACGCCCGTGAGGATGGCGCGGCTCTCATCCTTGGATACCACGCGAGCCACGCGCTTGACCATGGATGAGAACTGAGAGAACGGGATGGAGATGGCCTGCTGCGTATCAACATGAGGGAATCCCGGGAAATCCTCGGCATCCAGCGTCTTGATGGAGAACGAGGAGGCGTCACACGTGATGACGGCGGAATCCTCGCCCGTCTCAACATGCACGGCGGCATCGGGCAGGTTCTTCACGATATCGAAGAACAGCTTGCCGGGGAATACCGAGCGGCCCTCCTCTTCCACCAACGCAGGGATGGTGAATTGAATGGACAGCTCCAAGTCGGTTGCCTGCAGCGTCAGGTTGTCGTCATGGGCATCAAGGTAGATACCCGAAAGAATGGGCAGCGTGGAACGGGTGGCAATGCCTTTGAGCACAACGGCAAGCGCATCCTGCAGTTCCGATTGGTTGATGCTGAATTTCACTGGCTCCTCTTTCCTTTTATGTAAGACGTTGCTTCATGATAGATGGTTCATGCAGCGTTGTTATTTATCTTCAATGCTTTTCTTTTAATAATAGGTTTTTGAATAGTAGTAATAATAAACGCGGTGGAAATGTTGAGAACTCGCAAAACCCCATGTCATGCTTGAAAAGTAATTCAACCTTGAATGTGGGTTGCTTGTTCTCATAATCCACCATGATTATTGACTACATTATCTTTCCCCTTGAACTCGATGGTTTTCGCCATGTTTTGCGTTGTTTATCCCCATGTTTCCCCAACTCCTTTAAAACGCCTGTTCATCGGGGGTGTTTCACGTGAAACATTGGGAATCTGCTTGATGGCGGCATGCTACAGCTCGCGAATGATCTGCCTCAGCGCTTCCATCTCCTCACGGGCTACGCGGTTCTCCTTCATCTTCGCCTCGATGTTGCCTACCGAATACATGATGGTCGAGTGATCCCTGTTGAACTTCTTCCCGATGTCCCCGTAAGGGATGTCGAGCAGCTGTCGACACAGGTAGATGGCGGTTTGTCGCGCGTGGGTGATGTTACGCGTTCTTTTCTTGCCCACGATATCGGCATGGCTGATCTTGAAGAAGTCCTCCGTCACCTTCAGGATATCGTCTGCGGTGAGCCTTTTGCTGGGACCGCCTGAGAAGTGGTTTTCCAGCAGCTTGCGCACGTCGGCCACGGTGATGTCCGAGCCTTCTTCGCACTTCATCTTGACGATGACGTTGGTCACCGCGCTTTTCAGCTCTCGGATGTTCGATCCTGAGCTTTCAGCGATGCATACCTGGACGTCCTCGGGCATGTTGATGGGTCCGGATTGCTCCATATCCTCGTATTCGCGGATGAAGCTTTTCACGATGCTCAGCTTGGTTTCGATCTCGGGTGGTTGGATATCGAACGTGCCGCCGGAGTTGAAGCGCGTCTTGTAGCGCTCGTCGATGTCGATGTTCTTCGGCGCGCGGTCGGCGGAAAGCACCACCTGCTTGCCTTGACTTGTCAGCTTGTTGAATATCTGGAACATGATGTCGAGCGTTTGCTTCTTGCCCTGCAGCTGCTGGACGTCGTCGACAAGGAGGACGTCTGCTTCCTCGTAGTACATCTTGAAGTTCTTGAAGCTGGACTTCTCGGTGTCATGCGCCGCGGATGCGTCCATGTAGTCCTCGAGCAGCTCGTTCGAGTCCTTGTAGACCACCTGAAGGTTCGGCATGTTGCTGTTGATGTAATTCTGGATAGCCCGGAGCAGATGCGTCTTGCCTAGGCCCGACCTTCCGTAGATGAACAGCGGGTTCAGATGCGGCTTGCCCGGGGTTTCGGCGACGGAAACGGCCATGGAGTACGCCATGCGGTTCGAATCGCCGATGACGAAGTTCTCGAACGTGAGCGTCGAGGTGACGGAGTTGTTTGGCGTGGGCTGGCCGGTTTCGCCGCCGTCGGCCGGGATGGCCTGCGGGACGGGTTCTTGCGGGGCATTGGCGATGGGCGCCGCAGCGGCCTGCTGCTCCGGTGCGTTTGCGGGAGCTGCGATGGAGGTGGCGGTGATTTGCTGCTCCATTGCAGTAGCCGGCGTTGCAACCGAGGCGGACGCCGGGGCTGCCGGCTGGCCGGGGTTGGGCTGCGCTGTCGTTTGGACCGGCGTCGCGGCCGGCGTTTCGGTTGTCAGCATCGTTGCTGCGGGGGCGGCAGCTTGCGGTGCGGCGGGGTTGGCTGCTGCCGTAGCGGTGGTTTGCGCTGCCGGTTGCAGCGTGGGCGCGGGCGCCGCGGTCGGTGCGGGCGCGGTTGCAGGATTGGCCGCCGCAGCCGGTGCGGGTGCCGGTGCGGGCGCGGCTTGCGGTGCGGGCGCCTGCGATTCGTCGATGCCGATGAGCACGTCGAAAGGCACCCCGCGAATCTCTTCGAGGGCGCGCTTGATGTGGTCGATGTAATGGCGCTCGATGTAGTTCTTGATGAATTCCGTATTAGCGGTCAGCATCATGAACCCGTCGCTTGCGGCCTGGGGAAATAGCTGGCTGAACAGCGCGTCTACCTGAGGGCCTATGATCCCCTCGTAGCTTTTGACGCGGCTGCATACCTCCGCCCATAGCTGATTGATTTCTTCCGTGTTCATAAGCAGGCCTTCGATCATGCGCGTTCAGGCGTGTTCGCCTTGCGCGGTTTCGGTTCGTTGAAAACTGATTGCCGCTGTGTTTTACAGCAGCTGCGCAACCTGGATGCCCAGGTTCGTGAGCATGCGCTTTTTGCCGGACATTTTCAAAAGGCCGATACCTTCCAGCTTTTTCAGCGTGTTATGCACGCTCGATTGCGCCGCTCCGGTCAGTTTGACCACGTCCGACACGCCTAGCACTCCTTCTTTCAGGTAGATGACGAGGAAGTCCTTTTCGCGCTGGGACAGGGACGCGATGATCGGCTGCGCATCCACCGGCGCGGGCTGGATCTGCGGCTGCTGCTGCTGCATTTGCTGGCCGTAGGGGTAGCCCATCGGTTGCTGGACGGGTGCTTGCATGTAGCCCTGCTGAGCAGCCGGCGCGTATCCGGGCTGCGCGAACTGCTGCGGGGCTGCGTATGCCATCTGCGGAGCCTGCTGGTATGCCTGCATAGGCGGCTGGGCCGCAAATCCCGGTGCATATTGAGCCGAAGGCTGAGCGTATGCGGGCTGGGCATTGTATGCGGGTTCGTGATTCTCGTCGGCGATTCGATAGCGCGGCGTCGAAGGTTCCGAGTACTCTGCGTCCTCGTCCTCCTCGACGTGGTCGATCTCCAACTCCTTGGGCAGCTGCGGATTGCTGCCGTTGGCGCTGATGGTGACTACCGATCCGGTGCCGAGGTTATCTTCGATGCTGATGGTCCCGTGCGTGAAGTCGAGGTATTCCTTCACGATGGGAAGCCCCGATCCTACGCCGCGGATGTAGCTTTTCATAGGCTCGATGGCAGAGGTGAATCCAGGCAGCTGCGCACGGTCTTTGCATGCGATGCCCGGTCCCTGGTCCGCGAAGCGGATGGTGCATCCGTGGTCGAGGATGGATACCGTGGCTTCCTGGAATCGTGCATGTATGAAGTTTTCCGAAACCTCGCGGATAACCGTGTAGGGAATGGTGCCGCCCGCCGCTTGCGATTGCTGGTATACGTTCGTTGCCAGGCTTTCGATGAATTCGCCGGTGGGAGCAGGCTGGATTTCGGTGACGCGCGGCGCGCTCAGCAAGTTGTCGTATAGGGCGATGCGCGCAACCGAATTCACGTGAGTGAAGTCGAAGCCCTCGTCGTCGTTGTTTTCAGGCGATTCCTGATGCTGTTCTTGCTCGCTCATCTGCGCTTTTACCGCTTTCCACATTCGTCGTTTTCCAAAGTTTTACACATTTTCGGGAAAAATCCTTGAAAAGTGTACCCTCTTTTCCCATCGAATTCCATTCAACTGGGCAAATTCCTGAATCGAATGTGGAAAAATCACTATTGAGTGAAAGTTTTTCACAACGATGAACTCATGGTTTCCTATGTTTTCCACTTTCTATTCAAAGATTGTTGAAAAGCGGAATGAAAACTTGAATAACCGTGAAAAACAGCGGTGTAAAAGTTTTCAGCATTGTTGAAATTCATAATCGTTCCGGCAGGTTTCGGCAGCTTTTTTCAACTAATGCGAGGGCTTGGCGGGAGGATTCGGAAAGCACCAGGTCAGTTGCTCATTCCGATGAGAAGCAACCTTACGACGCTTTGAGAAACGCTAAAATGCCTGGTCAGGTACGTGTTGAAAACTATGCAAGCGCTTAATTGCCTGGTCAAGCGCTTGCCTGCTTACAGTTTTCAGCACCTCGAAAACAAAGGTTTCGAAGTTTTTCCACAGCGATTTTCGAATGAATTCCAAGTTTTCAACGTTTTCCACAATCGTTGGAAACGGCTGGTGCGGAGAAGGTCGCTTTTTCAGCCGCTTGTTGCGGGTTTCAGGGCGCATTTCCTGCTTTTCGCTGGCATTTATCGGCCGTGATGCCTGTTTTGTTGGATTCCGCTTTATTAACAGCCCTGGTTTTCCACTTCCCGTCTTTTTACGTCAGCGCTGGAGATATCCCCGTTTGTTTTTTCGCATGTTAGTAACTTTGAAATTGCCGAAAAAGATACCGCCACTAGATGTTGCGACCTATGATTCCCATCCCCCAATGAATTGTTGAAAACAGCGTTTTGCAATACATCGTCAATGTTGTGGAAAACTTTGTGTTTTCGCAGGTGGGCTTTCATAATGTGGGTATCTTGTGCATCGGCTGGCATATATAGGTAAAAACCTTTTGACACTCGTGCCGTTCCGGTTATACTCAACAAGTTGCTCTAAACCATGAAAGGGAAACGATATGAAGCGCACCTATCAACCTAACACTCGTAAGCGTGCCAAGTGCCACGGCTTCCGTGCCCGCATGGCAACCAAGGGCGGCCGCAAGGTTCTGGCTGCTCGCCGTGCTAAGGGTCGTAAGCGTCTCTGCGTGTAAAGAGTATTCGATTGGAGACTATCAAGTCCAAAGCGGACATCTCCGATCTGTTCTCTAGCGGAAAGCGCCTGCGTACACCGTACCTTACGCTCATAGTGTTACCAGCGAAGCAGCACGGCCTTCACGGTCGTGTTGCTTTTATTGCAGGAAAAAAATCCGGTAACGCTGTATGGCGTAATAGCGCAAAGCGTCGAATGAGAGCGGTTTGCCATGAGCTGGGCGGCCCATTCCCGAATCTCGATGTGATATTTCTCGCGAAGTCGGGTATTTGCCGCGCTAAGTATAGTAAAGTGCTCGAAACATGCGACGAAGCGTTGAAACGCGCTGGAATTCGGTAGGGTCTGATTGGAATGAAGAAAGGTTTCGGAAGCATACCGTGCAAGGTGGCTATGTTTCTCATTACCTTTTATAGGGCGGCAATCTCGCCAATGTTCCCATCGTGCTGCCGTTTTACCCCGACGTGCTCGGAATACGGGCTCATCGCGTTTCAGCGGTACGGTTTCGCAAAGGGCTTAAGGCTGACGGTAAAACGTATTCTACGGTGTCGACCTGGAGGGCCGCACGGCTACGATCCCGTTCCGTAAGGGCGGGGCTTCGGCCGGCGGCTTTTTGTCGGTTAAAGGAAGGAAAACCATAGTATGTGGGAAGTATTCAAGAACTGGATATTTGACATCATCCAATTCTTCTTCGGCTTCTGCCAAGACTGGGGCTTGGCCATCATCATCGTGACCATCATCTTCCGTGTGCTTATCTCCCCTCTGATGCATAAGCAGACGAAGTCTTCTTATCAGATGCAGAAGGTTCAGCCTCTGATGCAGGAGATTCAGACGAAGTACGCCAACGACCCGCAGCGTATGCAGGAAGAAATGCAGAAGCTGTACGCTGATGCCAAGTTCAACCCCTTGGCCGGCTGCCTTCCCATGCTCCTGCAGATGCCTATCTTCATCGCTCTGTTCCAGGTGCTGCGTGAGATGCCCAACTACTTGGGTTCCGATGAGGGCTACCAGTTCTTCAACCTGGTTCCCAACCTGGTTATGACGCCGTCCGGTGCTGTTGCCGGTGGCTTCGGCACGTTCCTTCCGTACCTTATCCTCATGATCGTGTTCGCCGGCGCAACGTTCCTGCCTATGATTTTGATGCAGATGGGCCAGAAGGACAATCCGCAGCGCAACCAGACCATGATCATGGCTGGCGTCATGAGCTTGTTCATGCTGTGGATCAGCTGGAGCTCCCCGGCTGGCGTTCTTCTGTTCTGGGGCGTTTCCTCCATCATCGGCGTGTGCCAGCAGCAGATCTCCATGCGCCTCATGAAGAAGCGCGATGCGGAGAAGGAGGAGACCATCGAGGTGAAGCCGATCGAGGTCGACGTCACCCGTAAGGCTAAGAAGCCGCGTCCGAAGAAGAAGGATACCTCCAAAAAGCACGCTTAATCGATTTTACGTAATGGTGCGCGGTGTTTCACGTGAAACACCGCGCACTGTGGTTTTTAGTTCTAAGGAGCTGCAAATGGCAGAAGAAGAGAACGTGGAATTGACCGCAGAAGAGGCTCAAGACGCCCAGGTCGAACAGGACGGCATCAGCGACGAGGATCTTGATCGCATCGCGGATACCGCTATCGCAACCATCCAGGATATCCTGAAGCACTTCGATGTCGGCGAGGTCACCATCGACGAGTATGAAGGCGATGAAGGCGAGCTCATCCTCGACATCACCGGTGATGACCTGGCCGTGCTCATCGGCCGTCATGGTAAGACCCTTGATGCGCTGCAGTTCTTGGTGTCGGCTATCACCGTTCGCACCATGGGATTCCGCTACCCCGTTATCGTGGACGTGGAGGGCTACAAGAACCGCCAGCGCGAGAAGCTGGAGTCCATCGCCCGCAACGCCGCCGCCAAGGCCGCCAAGCAGCATCGCAGCGTGAAGCTTCGCCCCATGACTCCTTATGAGCGCCGTATCGTGCACATCGCCCTCCGCGACGATGAGCGTGTTGAGACGGCGTCTGAGGGTGAGGGTTCTGCTCGCCATGTTGTCGTTGTTCCGCTCTAAGCGGTTGCTTCCGTTTAGCTTCTGGCTGATATCGCAAGACTGTATGAGGTCGCATCTTCGGATGCGGCCTCTTTGTTTTTCAAGGGGTTCACATGCTTGGCGCCCAATATGCTGCACGAAGGGCTAAAGTATGTTTCACGTGAAACAACAGGACAGAAGGAACAGTTCATGCACGAGGACTTGCTCAAGCGACATTTGGAGTTGGTTATCGAAGCCAACAAGACCACGAACATCACGCGCATCTCTTCTTGGGAGGATGGCATGGTGCTTCATGTGCAGGATTCCCTGCTTGGCCTTGATGCTCTGAATGCTTGTCCCGAAGGTCGCTATGCTGATATCGGAACGGGTGCTGGCTACCCTGGCATTCCGCTTGCCATTGAAACCGGCAGGCCTACGTTGCTGGTCGATTCCGTTCAGAAAAAGGTTCAGATTCTTGATGGCTTCATCGAGGAACTCGGGCTTACCAACGTTTCCACGTATGCTGGCCGCATCGAAGATCTTGGACGCGAGCAGGCTGGGCAATTCGCGGCGATCAGCGCTCGAGCGCTCTCGAAGCTGTCTATTCTGCTGGAGCTATCTTCCCCGTTGCTGAAGATGGGCGGACGCCTCATCTGCTTCAAGGCCCTTGTCGAGCAAGACGAGCTTGATCATGCTCGTGTTGTGGGCAAGCAGGTTGGCATGGAGTTGGTCGATAATCAGACCTATGAGCTTGATGACTATAGTCGTAGGATTTTGTGCTACGAGAAGGTTGCCAAGCCGAAGCTTAAGCTTCCCCGCCGAACCGGTTTGGCTCAGAAAAAGCCGCTGTAGCGATATAAGCCGTTCCCGATATTGTAGGGGCGGCTTTTTTCTTATCGAGGTTTCGTTGATTTCCGTTCAAAAGCCCCCATTGTGGGTCGGGCTTTTATACGCGCGAAACGAAACACGGTATACTAGCGTCTGAAACCATGAAAGGGGGTTCCTGTGGGATTTTTCGACGGCCTCAGGAAAGAAAAAAAGCAAGCTGAGCCGGTTCAGCAGGAACAACGCGTACAGGAAGATACCGTTGAGGACGAGATTGCCATCGACCACATCGAAGTGGTGGAGCGCGACCCTCACAGCTCACCTGCGCCCGAGCCGCAGCCTGTTGAATCTCGCCCCGAGATCGAGCCTACGCCCATTCGCTCGTACCGCGACAAGAAGCCGGTAAAGCACGTGGTCGGTCAGACGAAGATCATGGCGATCATCAACCAGAAGGGCGGTGTGGGTAAATCCACTACCGCAATCAACCTCTCCGCTGCTCTCGGTGAGCTTGGTAAGCAGGTTCTTCTTGTAGACCTTGATCCTCAGGGCAATTCCTCAAGCGGATTGGGTGTTGAGAAGAGCCAGGTGCAGAATTGCATCTACGATGTGCTGCTTAATGATGTTCCCGTTGAGGAAGTTATCATCCCCGATGTCTGCGAAGGCTTGGATTTGGTTCCGGCAACCATCAACCTTGCTGGTGCTGAGGTCGAGCTGGTTTCCGAGATGGCGCGTGAGAACCGCCTGAAGGATGCCGTCGGATCTCTTCGAGGAAAGTATGATTACATCTTCATCGACTGTCCCCCTTCTCTGGGTCTGCTGACGGTTAACGCCTTGGTTGCCGCCGATAAGCTGCTTATCCCCATCCAGTGCGAGTTCTATGCACTGGAAGGTGTGACAAAACTCCTTGATTCAATGAAACGTGTCAAAACTCGTCTGAATCCTACGCTAGATATCTACGGTGTGCTTATGACCATGTATGACGGTCGAACCACGCTGTCGCGTCAGGTGGTAGAGGAAGTGCGCAGTTATTTCGGGCGATTGGTATTCGAAACGCTGATTCCCCGTACCGTGAAACTTTCCGAAGCTCCTAGCTTCGGTCAACCGATAACCCTGTACGACCCTTCGGGCAAAGGCGCTCAGTCGTACATGAGTCTTGCTAAGGAAGTGATAGCCCGTGGCTAGGAATGGTCGTGGTGGTCTTGGTCGTGGTTTGAACTCGTTGCTGGGCGGTGCCTATGAGGAGGCCATTCCTCAGGAGGAGCCGCAGCGCGTACGCGTGGACAATGATCAGCCGCAGCAAAAGCAGCCCCAGCCTGAGCGCGAAGTGATTCGTGAAACCGTTCCTGCGCAGAAGTCTCCCGAGCCTCGGACGGCCCGTGAGACGGTCCCCTCTTCCTATGAAGAGCAGGAGCCTGAGTCTATCGTCGATAACGGCGTCGAGGTTACTATCAAGGGAGTTGCCGAGCGTGCGGCGCGTCCTGCTGTCCAGGAAGTTGTCGAGCGTACGGTGGTGCCTTCTGCCTCTGCACAGAGCGACGGTGATGATCAGCCTCGCGAAGTAAATGAAGTCGATATCAACGCCATCGCCCCCAATCCCGACCAGCCTCGCACGAATTTCAAGCGCGAGGAGTTGGAGGAGCTTTCTGCTTCCATTCAGAAAGACGGGCTTTTGCAGCCTATTCTGGTGCGTCCGCTTGAGGGCGGTACGTATCAGATCATCGCCGGCGAGCGTCGTTGGCAGGCGTCGAAGCTGGCAGGTTTGCAGCAGGTGCCTATCCGCGTCAAGGAAGCTAGCGATGACAAGGCTTTGGAGTTGGCGCTCATTGAGAACATTCAGCGTTCCGACCTTAATCCCATTGAGGAGGCGTACGGCTATCGCCGCATGATGGAACGTCTGAACATGACGCAGGCCGAGGTTGCTCAGGCTATGTCGAAGGGCCGTTCCACGGTTGCGAATGCCTTGCGCCTGTTGGAGCTTCCCGAGGAGGCTCAGCAGCTGCTGTTCGAGGAAAAGATCACTGCCGGCCATGCGCGCGCCATTCTCTCCATTCCCACGAAGGAGGGCCGTGAGCGCCTGACGCGTAAGCTGGTGGAGGAAAAGCTGTCCGTTCGCGAAGCTGAGGCGTTGGCGCGTTTGTTCTCCGGCAAAAAGAATGAGAATGCCAAGCCGAAGACTCCGATGCCGAAGGAATACCGAAAGGTTGCCCGTACGCTTAAGGATGTTTTGGATACGCCGGTAAAGGTGAAGTCCGTCAACGGTAAGAATAAGATTGAAATCGAATTTAAAGACGAAGATGATCTTGAGCGTCTGTTCAAGGGTATTCTTGCTTCGAACCTCGCATAACGGGATGCTGGTTTTCGAGTAAATCAAACGAGCCGACGTTTTTGAACTGCATCCCAAAACTTGGACGGCTTAAATAGAGACTACGCCGCGAAGGACTGGCTCCGGAACTCCTCCGGGGTCAGTCCTTTCAGCTTAACCTGGCGCCTTCGGGTGTTCCAGTGCGCCACATAGGCGTCAAGATCAGATTCGAAGGACTCGAAGTCGGGCCATGTCCGGCCCCGGAAGAACTCGTCCTTGATGTGGCCGAAGACCTGCTCGGTCGCCCCGTTGTCCAGGCAGTTTCCCTTGCGCGACATGCTCTGCGTTATCTTCGCCTCCCTCAGGCGGCCCGTCCATGCCTCGTGCTGGTACTGCCAGCCCATATCGGAGTGCAGGACCGGCGTCGCCCCCTCGGGCAGCTTCGCCAGCAGCCGGTCGAGCAGGGCGAGCTGCTGCGCCATGTCCGGGCTGGTCGATGTGGACCACGCCACGATCTCCTTGCTGCCGAAGTCGTACACCGGCGCGAAGTACGCCTTGCCCCAGGGCTGCTTGAACTCCGTGACGTCGGTGCCCATCTTCTGCCACGGAGCGTCGGCGGAGAAGTCTCGCCCTATGACGTTCTCGAACGTCTCGCCCACGACGCCCTTGTACGAGTTGTACCTATGGTGGTCGGTCTCGCGGCGGATGCCGCAGCGGATCCCCATCTCCCGCATCATCTTGAGCACGGTCTTGTCGGCGATGCGCGCGCCCAGCTCGGCGCGCAGGCACATGGCCACCTGCCGGTGGCCGCAGCCGTTCGGCGTGCGCGAGAAGATCTCGGCCACCGCGCCCCGCAGCTCCGGGCGGGTCGGCGTCGCCGGGTGCGACAGCGCGTAGTAGTAAGTGGACCTCTTGAGGCCCGAGCATTCGAGCAAGTGGCGCAGCTCCGCGCCTTCGGCCCGCAAGCTTGATACTGCTTCGGCCTTCGCCCTGGTCAGAGACCGTCCCGCTCTACCAGGGCGCGCAATTTTTTTAGGTAGGCGACCTCTGCCTCGAGCCTGCGGCAGCGCTCCTCGAGCTCCTGCTCGCGGGTGAGCTCGCGCGGCTTGGCCTTCGCGCCCTTGGGCCTGCCCTTCGGCTTGGGCTTGAGCGCCTCGGCCCCGCCCTTGCGGTAGAGCCTGCACCATCGGTCGAGCGGCGCCAGCGACATGACCCCGAACTCGCGCATGGCGTCCTGCCTGTATTAATGCCAATATAAATTGCACCACCCACACCAACGCATGACACCGACGGCACCAATGCAGTTGCGCCGATCGC
>NZ_CAKTYH010000001.1 GCF_934632265.1 uncultured Senegalimassilia sp. | reverse complement strand
GCGGCTATCGGCCGCCGGCTCTCCCCTCTGCCTTATGCAGCTGCACAAGAAGTTTGCGAAGCGCGCCATAAATCACCGTAATCCACTTGCAATCGGACGGCCGGCTGCTATAGTAGGCAATGTGTTTAGCACTCGTTACCAAAGAGTGCTAGCACTCAGAAAGACAGAGTGGTTAAATAACGGGTATGCGAAACCAATCTCGCGTAATCGATGCGAAAGGAAGGCAGCGTTATGAATCTGAAACCCCTGGGCGACCGCGTTATCGTGAAGGCCGACGAAGCTGAGGAGACCACGGCTTCCGGTCTGTTCATCGCATCCGAGGCCAAGGAAAAGCCTCAGAGCGGCGTCGTTCTGGCAGTCGGCGCTGGCAAGCCCGATAAGGACGGCAACCTGGTTCCCGTTCCCGTGAAGGTCGGCGACAAGGTCGTCTACGGCAAGTTCGGCGGCCAGGAGATCAAGGTCGACGGCGAGGACCTGCTCATCCTGCGCGCCGACGATCTGTACGGCGTCTTCGAATAAGTTTCGATCGTTTCACCTCGTAAGTAAGCATGGGCCCGCGCCCGGTATCTTGGAACCGCGCGCGGGCCGCATTCGAAAGGAAGCTTTAGAATGGCTAAGGATATCAAGTTCGAGGCTGATGCCCGCAGCGCTCTGGCCGCAGGCGTCAACAAGCTGGCAAACGCCGTCAAGGTCACGCTCGGCCCCAAGGGCCGCTACGTCGCCCTGGAGAAGTCCTTCGGCGCTCCGCTGATCACCAACGACGGCGTCACCGTCGCCAAGGAAGTCGAGCTGGAGGATCCGGTCGAGAACATGGGCGCCCAGCTCATCCGCGAGGCCGCTGTCAAGACCAACGACGTCGCCGGCGACGGCACCACCACCGCCACGCTGCTGGCCGACGTGATCGTCTCCGAGGGCCTCCGCAACGTCACCGCCGGCGCCGACGCCCTGGGCATCCGCCGCGGCATCCAGAAGGCAACCGACGCCGTGGTCGAGGCCATCAAGGCCGACGCCACCCCGGTTTCCACCACCGAGCAGATCACCAACGTCGGCACCATCTCCGCCGGCGACGCCGTGATCGGCGCCAAGATCGCCGAGGCCATGGACGCCGTGGGCAAGGACGGCGCCATCTCCGTCGAGGATTCCCAGACCTTCGGCCTGGATATGGACATCGTCGAGGGCATGCAGTACGAGCGCGGCTACATCAGCCCCTACATGGCCACCGACATGGAGAAGATGGAAGCCAACCTCTCCGACCCCTACATCCTGCTGACCGATCAGAAGATCTCCAACATCCAGGACATGGTCCCGCTGCTGGAGCAGATCATGAAGACCGGCCGCCCGCTGTTCATCGTCGCCGAGGACGTTGAGGGCGAGGCTCTGGCCACCATCCTGCTGAACAAGCTGCGCGGCACCTTCACCGCCGTGGCCATCAAGGCCCCGGGCTTCGGCGACCGCCGCAAGCGCATCCTCGAGGACATCGCCGCCGTCACCGGCGCGCAGGTCATCGACAAGGACTTCGGCATGACCCTGGCCGATGCCAAGATCGAGATGCTCGGCACCGCCAAGACCGTCAAGGTCACCAAGGACCGTGCCCTGATCGTGGACGGCGCCGGCGACAAGGCCGCCATCCAGGACCGCATCACCCACATCAAGAAGGAGCTGGAGCGCGTCGACTCCGACTTCGACCGTGACAAGCTCCAGGAGCGCCTGGCCAAGCTGTCCGGCGGCGTGGCCGTGCTGAAGGTGGGCGCTGCCACCGAGGCCGAGCTCAAGGAGAAGAAGTCCCGTATCGAGGACGCCCTGCAGGCTACCCGCGCTGCTGTCGAGGAGGGCATCGTCGCAGGCGGCGGCGTGGCTCTGATCAACGCCATCCCGGCTCTGGACACGCTCGAGATCACCGATCCCGACGAGAAGGTCGGCGTGGAGATCATCCGCAAGGCCATGGAGGCCCCCATGCGCGCCATCGCCCAGAACGCTGGCTTCGAGGGCTCCGTCATGGTCGACAAGGTCCGTCACATGGAGAAGGGCGAGGGCGTGAACTTCGCCGACGGCACCACCGGCAAGATGATCGAGATGGGCGTCAACGACCCCGTCAAGGTCACCCGCACGGCTCTGCAGTCCGCTGCTTCCGTGGCTGCCCTGATCCTCATCACCGAGTGCACCATCAACGAGATCCCGAAGGATCCCGATCCGGCGGCCGCTGCTGCTGCCGCAGGTGCAGCCGGCATGGGCGGCATGATGTAAGCAACAGGTTCATAAACCTTGCAGCAAAAGGACCCGCTTCGGCGGGTCCTTTTCGTGTTTAGCGGGGAAGGCGCGGCCGCCGCGGCTTCGATATGCGCACCTGCGGTGCTCTGTGCGATCGCGGCGAAGCGCGCCGCAGGTGCAGCCGCCGCTGCTTTCGCCCAGCATATCGCGCTACGGCGGGCAAAAGCGCGCGCTGGGAAGCCTGAGCCGCCTGCTTAGGTTCTCCGACCAGGTGCTCAGTCGCCCATTCGATCGTCAAGGCGCAGCAAAAACGCCCTCCTGCGGTTGCAGGAGGGCGTTTGCGGCTTCGTATGCGGTCGGCAGGAGAGTCCAGCGGGCCTTACAACCCCTCGGCCTGGAAGCGGCGCAGGAGGGCTTCCTGGTGGTGCGAGTACTGCAGCGCGACGTCCTTCGCTACCTTGCCATCGCGCACGGCGTTGAACAGCCCCTGGTCCATGGTCTGCATGCCGGCAGCGCCGTTGGAGGCGATCACGGAGTCGATCTGGTAGGTCTTCTCCTCGCGGATGAGGTTGCGGATGGCGGTGTTCATGTGCATGACCTCGAACACGGGGATGGTGGTGCCGTCGAGCGCGGGGATGAGCATCTGGCTGACCGTTGCCTGCAGCACGAGCGACAGCTGGGTGCGGATCTGGCGCTGCTGGCTGGCGGGGAAGGCGTCGATCATGCGCTCGATGGTGTCGGCGGCGCTGGTGGTGTGCAGCGTGGAGAGCACCAGCTGCGTCATCTCGGCGGCGTTGATGGCGGTGCCGATGGTCTCGGCGTCGCGCATCTCGCCGAGCAGGATGACGTCGGGGCTTTCGCGCATGGCCGAGCGCAGCGCCTCGGAGTAGCTGGCGACGTCGGTGGGGATCTCGCGCTGCGTGATGATGCAGGAGCCGTGCTTATGCACGAACTCGATGGGATCCTCCATGGTCAGGATGTGGCCCGTGCGCTTGTGGTTCATGCGGTCGAGCATGCACGCCAGCGTGGTGGACTTGCCGCAGCCGGTGGGGCCCGTGACCAGCACCAAGCCCCTGTTCAGGTCGGCCAGGCGCATGACGGACTCGGGGATGTTCATCTCGTCGGGGTCGGGCAGTCCGAAGGGGATGACGCGGATGACGGCGCCGTAGGAGCCGCGCTGACGGAAGATGTTGGCGCGGAAACGGCCGACGCCCGGCACGGCGAAGCTGAAGTCGTCGTCGTGGTTGACGCTGTCGGTGAACAGGCTCAGGTCGCGTCCGGCCAGCTCGTAGACCGTTGCGATGTATCCTTGCGTGTCGGCCGGGGTGAGCGTGGGCGTGTCCGTGCGCACATGCGATCCGCTTGCCTGGTATGACAGAGGCAGGCCGGCGATGATGAACACGTCCGAAGCGCGCACCTCTATCATCTTCTCGAGTAGGCTTTTCAGTTGCATGGCGATCCTCCTATGCTATTGCTTCTCGTCGTTAGTTGGTTGAAAGAAGAGCTTGCTCGGGAAGCTCTTGCGCGGTAGTCATCTTCCAGTCGTCCACGGTATAGCCGTTTGCGGTGATGGTCGCCGTGGCGGCAAGCTCCTTGCCGTCTTGCGCGACGACCGTGAACGTGACCTGCGTGCCCGCTACGTCGATGAAGGACCGCAGGTCGTGGGCGCCGCTTGCCTCGGCGGCGTTCTCCAGCAGCTTGTCAGAGCGGTGCTGGACCAACGCGGCGGCCGTTGCGGGCGAGCCGCTTTCGGCGATCTGCTCGTCGATCTGGGCGAGCAGCGCTTGGCCGAAAGCGTCCAGCTCGTAGGTTTGCGACAGCGCGTCGGCCTGCCGCTGGGCCATGGCCTCGGTTGCGTGCGTGGTGGTGACGCACAGCATGGCCAGCACCGCCAGCAGCAGCACGGACACCAGCGTCAGCAGCGTGATGGGGCCGATGCGCACGCCTTCCCCGGTTCGCCTTGCCATGCTATCTCACCCCGCTTTCGTAGCGCGACGCGTCGAGCGCGTACACTTCCCCGGAATCGTCGCTCACGGTGATGTGCGCCGTGTACAGCGTGCCCCGGCCCTGCGCGTCGGAATCGACGTCGCAGCTGACCGTCAGGCCGTCGGAGCCGTCGACGGCGGATGCGTTCCCGGCGGCGACGCCCTGGCCGACCGTCTTGCCGGCGGCGACGGCTGCAGGGTCGGACGAGAACTCCTCGGCGGCGTTCTGGGCCAGCAGCGTGGCCCTTGTCAGCTCCTCGGCCTGGTGCGCCGCAACCGCGGAGTGCGTGAACAGCTGCGTGAACACGGCCATGGATGCGATGAGCACCGCCATAAGCACCAGCGCCTCGATGAGGAACGCCGTGTTGACCTTGGTCTTCGAGGCGTCTTCGATCTGCTCGATCTTCGTCATCCTAGGCACCTCCCTGCATGTAGCGAAGGGCCACCTCGGCGGTCCCCTGGTCGGTGGTCACGGCCAGAAGGCCGTTGGAGTACGAGAAATCGAAGGTGTCGGAAGCCGTCACCTCGGTGGCCTTCTCGGGCGTGTACCCGCTGCCTGCCAGGCTGTATTCCTGCACCACCTTGCCCTCGTACAGATAGAAGCGCGTCTCGTACGTGCCGGAATCCAGCGGCTCAACCACCACGAGCGACTTGCCTTCCGGCCCCTGGCCTTGGGCGATGGCGCCCTTGGAGTCGTTGGCGCGCACGACGTTGCAGATGAGCCCCGCCCCTTCGCGCTGCGCGCTGCTAGCCTGTTGATCTGCGGAAACAGCCTTATAAACGGTCACGCCCGAGATCATCGCCATGAGCAGCGCCGCAAAGAACACCGTCAGCAGCAGCGTGGGGAAGGCGCGCCTTGCGGCGGCGCGTTTTTCGTTGGACGGCGCATCTTGCGTCACGGAAGCGATGGCATGGATGCGCTGCTTGTGGGTTTCGTTCGCCTGCGGGTTCATCGGGGCGTCACCACCACGCTGGGCATGATGTTGTCGGCGAAGCACTCGTAGGTGATCACGTAGTCATCATGGTTGATGGTCAGCCCGTAGCTTTCCTCAAGGTGCTCAAGCGAGCTCGGGTAGCTGCCCTCGATGGCGCAGCACTGCTTGGCCGCGGCCAGGACGGAATCGCGCAGGGCCACGGCGCCTTGCGTCTTGGCGTTCTCCTGCACGACGCTGTATACGGCGAAGGCGGCGACGACGAGCGCCGCCACCAGGCATGCGGTGACGGCGATGCGCTTGCGCCGCCGCTTGATATCGTTGTCGGTGAGTTCGTGGAACATGGCTGTCACCTGCGGTTTCGCTACGCGATCGATCCCATGATGCCGATGAGCGGCAGCATGACGGCGATCAGGGTTGCGCCGACGGCGATGGTCAAAAACGCTGCCAGCGTAGGCTCGACCCGGTCGACCGCGGCGTCGATCTGCACGTTGGCGTCGTCGAAGAACACCTGCGCAAGATGGCCGAGCACCTCGTCGACGGAGCCTGCGCGCGTGCCCATGAGCAGCATGCGGCCGTACACGGGCTCGACGATCTCGTGCTCGTTGATGGCCTGGGCAAGGCTGTGCGGGTTCTCGAGGTCGATCATGGAATCGTAGGCTGCCTGCAGCTTCGCCTTAAGCTGCGCATGGTCGATGGTGGCCATGGCCTTGCGCATGGCGTCTTCCTCCTGCACGCCCGATGCTACCAGGGACGAAAGCGCGCTGACGAAGCGGGAGAGCGCCAGCTGGTACATGGCGCGGCGGGTGCCCGGGTAGCGCTCGAGCATCTTCAGCACGCGGCCTCGCCCGCCCTCGCTGCGCGCGCAGATGGCGATATACAGGGCGGCTATGGTGGCGAGCAGCACGATGGCAAGCGCGACCCAGCCGATGGCGATGGACGCGCCCACGGTGTTGAAGGAGCCCGAGGTCATGGAGCCGGACAGGTTCTCGTAGGCGCTGGAGAAGATGGGGAGGATGACCGCCACGGTGAACACCAGGATGACGCTCATGATGCACAGCAGCGCCGCCGGGTAGCCGACCGAGTTGCGCAGCTTGGCGAACGCGCGGCCTTCGCTATCGTAGTAGCGCCCGAGGCTGCGCAGCACGCGCTCGGTGCGTCCCGATGCCTCGCCGACGCGCACCGTTTCCGTTGCGTAGGCGGGGAAGGCGCCGGTGGCCTCCATGGCGTCGGCAAGGTTGGAGCCTTCGACGACTTTGGAGTAGACCGCATCGCAGACGCGCTTGAACTCGGATTGCTCGCGGTTCTCCGCAAGCATGTGGACGGCTTCGTCCGTTTGGACGCCGGCAGCCAGCATGGTCGCCACGCTGCTGCAGAACGCGCTGATGGCGCCGCTCTCCAGAAGCTTTCCTGTCATCGGTACCTCCTGGGTTATCGGTTTAAACGTTCGTTATTGTCTCACATCTAGTAGGTCGTGGTGTGCGTTTTCGCCTGTTTTTGAGATGAAGTTGACACCCCGGGGCCACTATGTACCGGGCGAAGGGGTTTCGGTAGCGAGCGCTTTCGCCCGTACGTCTAGTACACATAGCGATCGGTGTAGCTTTCCCCGTCCCCGACGTTCGCCCCGCCCCCCGTTGCGGCGAAGGTCAAGTCGATGCGCGACCAGGTGTTCGGGGAAACGCTGAAGCGGGCGCTTTGCCAGGTGCCGTCGATGTTCACCATGATCCACGCGTGGTAGATGCCCTGCGGCGAGACGGTGCCGGTGACGATCTTCGCAGGGATGCCCTGGCTTCGCAGCATGGCCGCGCCCAGGCTTGCGTAGTCGAAGCAGATGCCCTTGCCCGACTGCAGCGTCTCGTCCGGGTCGGGGATGTAGCCGGTGGAATCCTTGAGCTTCGCGGCCTTGTCGTCGTCGTAGGCCACGTTGTCCACGATGTAGGTGCAGATTGCGCGTAGGGCCTCCCCTTGGTTCTCGCAGCCTTCGACCAGCTCGCGGGCCTTGTCCACGCAGCTGCTGGAAGCGGTGTAGCTGCAGTAGACGTTCGGGCGCAGGAACGGGGCGAACTCCGAGGTCAGCGCGACGTCGATGTCGGCGCTGCACAGCTCCACGTAGTTGTTGCCCGACGTGTTGCGCATGATGCGCACCGTGTACGGGCCGTCGCCGAACGCCAGCGGGCACGCGATGGGCGTGCCGTTTTGGGGCATGTCGAAGCTGGAGCTTGCCTGGCCACTGATGACCTGGGCTTTTATGCGGGCGCTTGAGGTTGCGCTCACGCTGACGTAGCCGTCTTGCGCGTGGGACGCATCGATGAGCGCGTCGTTGGCGCCCGTGGCGGCGCTCGCGTCGAACAGCGTTTCCCCGACCGCGGCGGCAGGGGAGAACGCGGCGCCGGTGGCTTGGTCTTTGCCGGCGCCTCCCGCGCCGCCGGAGCCGCTGCATGCGGTAAGCCACATCAGGGCGCAGAAAGCCGTCGCCGCGATGGCGGCGAAGAAAGGGAGGGTGCGCCTTGTCTGTGCGGATGATTCCATGATGCGTCGATTATACGCGCGAAGGGTGCGATTTCGGCGTGCGCCGCCGAACGGTTTTCGAGGGAGGCGCCGCGGTTGCTTCGCCGTTCGGTATGCCGTCCTGAAAACCCGGAAAACCCTGCTATCAGAGGGGTGACAGATGTGGGGGTATCCGAGTGAGGGGGCTTCTAGTGCGGCCTAGGTGAAGGGGAAGGGTGAACCTGGTGTTGAGCAGGCATTTTGCTGAAATTCAGATATGAATTGAACGCGGAGATATAGTGGTAGGGGAGGTACAGTTTAGGGGGACTCGTTGTATAATTGCTCAGAATACCCGTACTAGATCGATTGCGCCTTTCGAAGGGTCGTGAGTGCGGTATCAAGACGGGTTGAAACGGTATTTCAACTGCGAACGTTTTCGGCGGAAACGCTTGATGGGGTGAACGATATGAAGGCAAAAAGCAACGAGCTGACGGTGGACAGCATGACGCAGCGGTACTCGCTGGGCCATAAGGCGCTGTCCGTAGCGCTGTCCGTGGTCTTGATGGGATTCGGCTGGCCGGCGGTTTCGCCGTCGCAGGTGTACGCCGGGGATGGCGAAACCGCCGCCGATGCGGCGGCGCAGGTCGAGAGCGCCTCGTCCGCCGCGGCCACGAGCGCGGCTGACAAGGCCGCCGATACGGCGGCAAGCTCCGCGGCGTCCGCAACAAGCTCCGCGGTGCCTGCGGCAAGCGAGCAGCCTGCTTTCGCGACATCGCAGCAGCAGGCGGCTTCTAGCGCCTCCGAGTCCGCGCAGCCCGCTGCAACGCAGCAGGTCGAAAGCGCGAAGGAGGACGCCGGTACGGCCGACGTCGAGCTGGTGCTGGGCAACGCCTCCATCACGTATATGAACCAGGTCGTCTCCGCGCCTGCGCATAAGGTCACCGTGCCCGTGAAGGACGACTTCAAGTTCACGGTGTCCCTCGATAACGGCTACAACCTCACGAAGGCGGTGCTCAAGGTTTCCGGCAAGGAGAACCCCATCTCACCCGATGACCAGGGCGTATACACCGTCTCCGCCGCCGACGTCGCCGCCGGCGCGACCGTGACGCTTGAGACCGAGGCGGTTTCCAGCGAATCCGGCAAGGATGCCGCCGCCGTCTCCATCGAGGACGACGCCGACGAGGAGGCACAGGCTTCCGTCTCCGGCGCGGGCGCCATCTCCGGCCCCACTTTCGTAGCCCAGGGCAACACCATCACGCTCACCTATAACGGGGATATGAGGATCGACAACTGGTATGGTGGCGATGGTCTTTTCTCCGGATGGGACGTTTCGGCCGACAAGAAGTCCATCACGTTGACCGCAACCAGCAACTGGGCGTTCACCGGGTCCGAGAAGACGACAACCATCTACCTGGGATACATTGACCAGTCCGGCACGTGGCATAACCAAGGTGACGACCGCTTGGCTTTCAACGTGACCGTCAAGAAGCGTGCGTTCACCGTCGTGCAGCCGGAGTCGGTTGCGGAAGGCCAGGATCATTTCTGGATCCCGCAGATCAAAGACAACGAGACGGGGAAGGTGTTCAGCATTTCCGATGCGCCAAGCGGCGCCTTCCTCCCGCTCGAGTACTACCGTGATGGCCAGAGGATTGAAAACGCCAGCCAGTATTGGCATGATGCGAACGAGTTCTCTAAGCCCGGCACCTATACGGTAGTTGTTAAGCCGAATAACGGATGGATTTACGACTTCGAGGGTATGGGTCAAATCGAAATCACCATTCCCACCAAGAAGCCCGACAGCACGGACTTTGAGAAGTGGATCTACGTTGGCGAAAGCGTCGACCTGGAAGGCGACGGAAGCGCGTGGTGGGGCGAGTCGTGGACGGTGCTCAACGGCTCCGAGAACATCGAGCTGTCCGGGTCCAGCAGCGGGTCGCGAACCGCAAAGGGCCTTAAAGTTGGCGATGCGACGGTGCAGCGTGATTACACTTCCGCTTTGGGCTGGCGGTATACCGAAACCTTCACCATCCATGTGATGAAGAAGCCGGCGGCGACGTCGCTGTCCATTTCCGGGCCTGATACGGTCGAGCAATTCAAGAACATCACGCTGACCACGGACTCCGATACGGGCGTCACGTGGACGTCGAGCGATCCCTCGGTCGCCACCATCGATGCCTCCGGCAAGGTGGTTGGCGTCAAGGCGGGCACGGTCACTATCACGGCCACCACGGTCACCGCTGAGGGCAAGGTGCTCACCGCCACCCACGAGGTGACGGTGACGAAGTCGACCGCCTCGGCGACGAGTTGCTATCTGTTCTTCCAGAACAGCCCCACCGCCGACCCGGACAGCAATAAAACTTCGCAATGGTTCCCCTCCGGCGATGTCCTGGGGGTCAAGGTCAATCTTGACGGTTTGAACCTTCCAGGTGGCAAGAACAGCTACGACAATGTAGCGAATCGTGTGATGCAATGGCCTGATGGCAGTACGGGGACAAGCTGGACTCTCGACAAGAACGCGTATAGCCAGTACTGGAACGCTGTTTTCCAGGCATGGAAGGACACGCTTTCCAAGGAGCAGGGTACTCAAATCACGGAAGACGACGTGGAGGAGATCGCCCTTTATCCGTACAAGATCTCGAACAATACGAATGTCGGTTGCGGGTACCACCTGGATTGCAAGGTAGTGGTGAAGTGCAGCAAGGCGATTAACGCGGTGTTTTATCTGCAGGATGCCGATGCGTCCGGCTTCGCTCAGTATGATGCTGCTACGTACAAGCTGGAAAAGGGCATTGCGCAGGTTGCCGCTCCTTCCGTAACCCCCGCCGCGGAAAAGACCGTCAACGGCGTGAAGTACAAGTTCATGGGTTGGTACTCCGACCAGGCTTGCACGCAGGCGGTGTCGTTCCCCATGCGCGCGAGCGAGAACGTGAACTATTACGGCAAGTATGTCGCTTGCGACCAGTCGATCCAGGTCAACTATTATCTCCAGGGGACCACAACTCAGGTTGCGCCGTCACAGACCCTTTCCGGTTATATGAAGGGTCAGACGGTTGTGCAAAGCCCCATTTCCGTTGAGGGCTATACGCCTGTTTCCGGCGAGATAAAATCCGGCGTGGTGGGCACCGATTCTTCCATCGACTTCTACTACACCGCAAATCCGGTGGACTATAGCGTCGAGTACTACTGGACGGGTTCGGACAAACCGCTTTCAAGCGAGAAGCGTTCGGGCCATGTGGGCGACCAGGTCACCGGACTTGAGCCTAAGGCGATCGACGGTTACACACCGGTAAGCGATAACATCAAGGACCTCAAGCTTGGTGTCAAAGAGTCCGATAATGTGGTCAAGTTCTACTACCGCCAGAACGTTTCGCTGACGGCGAATTCCGATACCAAAACCTATAACGGCTCCGAGCAGAGCGTCGAAGGCTACACGACGAACCTTCCCGAGGGCGTGAGCACCAGCTTCGATGGCGTGACGCTCGACGGCGGCAAGGGCACGAACGCCGGGGACTACCCGTATACGTTCGCGGATGGCACCATCGGCAAGGTCAGCTCCGATAATAAGTACATCGTGACCGAGACGACGCCCGGCACCCTGCACATCAGCCCCGTCGACAAAGAGGTCGTTGTGAAGATCGCGGGCAAGACGGGTACCGAGAAATATAACGGCAAGCGGCAGACCGTCTCCGGCTGGGACGTGGCCGAGGCGCCCGACGGCTTCGATCAATCGAAGATCGCCCTTGCAACGGGCGCTACGGCCGAGGCAAGGGGCAAGGATGCCGGCACCTACAATATGGGGCTTACTGCCGCCAGCTTCGTTTCCTCTGACGGCAACTACGCCAAGGTGAGGTTTGAAGTCGTCGACGGCTCGCTTGAGATCACCAAGCGAAAGGTGACCCTGTGGTCCGAGGACGGCCACAAGAACTATGACGGCCGCGCGCTTCAGCGTCAAACCGATATCCGCGTCGACGGGACGAAGGACGTCTACGACAACGATAAGGACACCACCACCCAGAAGACCTTCAAGGGCGATGGCTTTGTCGAAGGCGAGGGCGTGAACAACAAGAACGTCAGATGGTTCGACGAGAACAACATCGCCCCTGGCTGCTATGACAACAAGTTCGAGTGTGAGCCTCTTTCCGGCACCAACTTCGACAACTACGAAATCACGTACAAGTACGGAAAGCTGTACGTGAACAAGCGCGCCGACAATAAGAAGTACGAGGTCACCGTCAAGGGTGCGAGTGGCACGTCCGTCTATGATGGGCAGCCTCATAGCGCAACCGGCTTGGAAACGACTGTCTATGCTAATGAAAAAGGTGTTCAGTTCTCCATCCAGGCCAAGACGTCCGGGGCTGAGAATAAGGTGGACGCCGGTGAATATGAGAACAAGGTTTCCGACGTTGTCATCACCGATCCCCATGGCAACGACGTGACCGATCAGTTCAAGATCACGACTGAGGATGGCAAGCTCATTATCGACAAGCGCTCGGTGACGATCACGGCTGGGTCCGCGGAAAAGGAATATGACGGCAGCGCGCTGACCGCTGATCAGGCTAACCCGAAGTTCACCACTGAGGGCTTCGTTGACGGCCAGGGCATCTCCAACGTTACCGTAGAGGGCTCGCAGACCCAGTGTGGCACTTCCGCCAGCACCATCAAGGACAAAAGCTGGAAGTTCCAAAACGGGACGAACGGAAACAACTACAGCGTCACCGTAAAGCCGGGAACGCTGACGGTGAAGCATCGTTCGGAGGACAAGAAGTATGTCATCACGCTGACGGGTAAGAGCGATGATGCCGCAACCTATGACGGCAATGAGCACGCGGTGTCCGGCGTGGTGCAGGATAAGTGGACCTTCGACGGCGTCGAGTACACTGTTTCGAATTACCATGCAAGCGTTTCGGGCACGGATGCTGGCACCTATAGCAATATCGTCACGAGCGGTGACGGCGGCTATAAGGTGACTGACCCGAACGGCACCGACGTGACGGCGGAGTTCTCCATCAGCGTCGCTCCGGGCACGCTGACCATTAACCCCGCTGAGGCAATCGTGACTGCCGGCTCTGCGAGCAGGGCTTACAACGGGTCCGCGCTGACTGCCGCCGAGGCTAATCCGCAGTTCGCCGAAGAAGGCTTCGTGGGCGAGGATGGTATCGCGTCCGCTAAGGTCGACGGCTCCGTCACCGATGTCGGCGTAACCGAAAGCAGCGTGGTGCAGGACAGCGTCGTGTTCAAGGACGGCACCAAGGCCTCCAACTACGACATCACGTACAAACTCGGCAAGCTTGAGGTGACGCCCAACACCGACGAGGTGGTCGTCACCATCGCCGAGAAGTCCGATACGAAGGAATACGACGGTACCGAGCAGTCCGTCGAGGGCTATTCCTTTGTCGGCATCTCGAATAGGGAATACGCCGCCACGGATATCGAGTTCGTGGGATCTGCCGACGATAAGGTTGCCAAGGGCACCGATGCCGGCGCGTATGGGATGAACCTCAAGTCCGAAGACTTCAGGAACAACAGCGCCAACTTCACCAACGTGAAGTTCGTAATCGTTGACGGCTCGCTCACCATCACGAAGCGCTCCGTCACGCTGGCTTCCGCCACGCCTGCTGAGAAAACCTATGACGGCAACCCGCTTGAGGATCATACCGTCAGCATCACGAGTGGCAGCCTGGCTACCGGGGATACGCTCGTCGCAGACGTCACGGGTTCTCAGACCAATGCCGGCAGCAGCGCTAACGTGTTCACGTACAAGTTGGTGAACGCTGCGGGCGAGGAGCTGGCGAAAGACGCCGAGGGCGCCTACCGCAACTACGACGTCACCAAAGTCGAGGGCGTTCTGAAGGTGAACCCGGTGTCCGATGGGGTTGTCGTGACTATCGCGGGCAAGCATGTCGAGGGCGCTTACAACGGGAAGCCTTTGACGGCTGCCGGTTATGCCTTTGAGTCCACTAACGCGCTGTACACCAGCGAAAAGGTCGCTTTCTCCGGCGAGAGCAGCGTGTCGCGCATCGATGCCGGCACGACCGTCATGGACCTGCAGGGCAAGTTCACGAATGCCGATGCGGTCAACTTCCCCAACGTGCGATTCGAGATTGCGGACGGTTTCGTTGTTGTCTCCAAGGCGGAGGTGAAGCTTCAGTCCGCCGACCTTACGAAGGAGTATGACGGCACGGCTCTGACCAATAAAAACGGCGGCGAGGACCAGACCCCGCTTGAGGTGGAGTCCGGCTGGGCCGAGGGTGAAGGCGCCGCTTACACCTTCACCGGTTCTCAGACGCTGGTGGGCGGTAGCCCCAACGCGTTCAGCTACACGCTGAATGAGAATACGAAGGCGGACAACTATGAGATCAGCGTGATTCCCGGTCAGCTGACGGTGACCAATCGCCAGGCGCAGTACCAGGTCACGGTCGAGGCAAACTCCTCCATTGACAACACGTACGACGGCGCTGAGCACGCGGCAACGGGCTTGAAGGCGTCCGAGTTCACGGTGGAAGGCCAGAAGTACACGGTCGAGGGCCTGAAGACCTCCGACCCGAAGGCCGTTAACGCTGGCGAATATGCGAATACCATCAGCGGCACGCCGGTAGTGAAGGATGCCAATGGCAACGATGTGTCCAGCCAGTTCGCCGTAACGTTGGTTCCGGGCAAGTTGGAGATCGCGAAGCGCTCCGTCACGCTGACCTCGGCAAGCGAGAGCCGGGAGTACAACGGCGAGGCGCTGACCAATGATGGCGTCACCGTTGGCGGTGGCGGCTTCGTTGCGGGCGAGGGCGCAGTCTATAGCGTGACGGGCACCATCACCGACGCCGGCAAGACGACCAACTCGTTCACGTATGCGGCCAATTCGGGCACTAACTTCGACAACTATACTATTACTAAGGCAGAGGGCACCCTTGAGGTGATGCCGGTTGCCGACAAGGTCACCGTCACCATCACGGGCAAGAGCGCCACACTGTCTTACAGCGGCTCTGAGCAGAACGTGACCGGTTACGACTTCGCTACGAGCGATGATCGCTACCGCGAAGCCAACGTCAAGTTCCAGGGCGAAGCCGTTGCCAAGGGCACGAATGCCGGCACCTACAACATGAACCTGGCTTCCGGGCAGTTCTCCAACATCAGCGGCAACTTCACCAACGTTGAGTTCGTGGTCGTCGATGGCTCGCTTAAGATTGAGGGCGGCACGATCGACGCTGACGGCGTTGTCTGGGATGTGCGCGATGTGCAGAAGGTCTACGATGGCACGCCGCTTTCTGCGTATGTCGCAACAGCCACCGATAAGTTCGGCAATCCGCTCAAGGTGGAGTACAGCACCGACGGTGAACAGTGGACGGACGATCCGTCGAAGATCTCGCTGACCCATTTCAGCGCTCACGCTCAGCCGGTGATGCTGCGCGCGACGAGCCCCAACTACGCTGCTGGTCGGTACGCGACAAACGAGGAGTCAATCGCGATTACCAAGCGCCTGGTCACGTTGACTTCCAAGGGCGACAACAAGAAATATGATGGCGAACCGCTTACCAACCATACCGTGATGGTTACTCCGAAGGGCGAGGGGACCGGCTTCATCGACGGCGAGGGCGTGACCATCAACGTCACCGGCTCCCAGACCGATGCCGGCGAAAGCGATAACACCTTCGACTACACCTTCGACGAAGGCACGAACGCCGGCGACTACTGGGTGACGACCAAATTCGGTAAGCTCGTGGTGACCGCCAGCGATTCCGAGGTGGTTGCGACCATCGCCGGCCATAACAAGACCGTCGAATACAACGGTTCTGAGCAGTCCGTCGACGGTTACGACTTCGTCGAGGCTTCAAGCAAGTTGTACGGTGAAAGCGACTTCACCTTCAGCGGAGAGGCCGTTGCCAAGGGCACGGATGTCGGAACCTACAACATGAACCTTGCTTCCGGGCAGTTCGCCAACAAGAGCGGCAACTTCTCGAAGGTCACGTTCGCCGTTAAGGACG
Organism: uncultured Senegalimassilia sp.; assembly: GCF_934632265.1. Taxonomy (GTDB): domain Bacteria; phylum Actinomycetota; class Coriobacteriia; order Coriobacteriales; family Eggerthellaceae; genus Senegalimassilia. The sequence goes on along the minus strand of NZ_CAKTYH010000001.1, from coordinate 38,519 downwards.
GCACGCTGACCATCACGCCGAAGTCCATCGTTCCCGATTCCGAGAACCCGAAGAACACGATGTCCGTCGATTCGCCTGCGAACGTCGTCTACAACGGGCAGGATCAGACGTGGAAGCCCGTGGTCAAGGATGGGGAGCGCACGCTTGAGCCCGGCAAGGATTACACCGTCGAATACAGCACCGCCGACCACACCAACGTCGGCGAGGTCACGGTCACCATCACCGGCGCCGGCAACTATTCCGGTGAGGTCAAGCGCACGTATCAGATCACCAAGCGCCCCGTTGAGCTGAAATCCGAGGGCGGCTCGAAGCCTTACGATGGCACCGCGCTTGTCAAGCCCGAGGTTTCCGGTTGGCAGCAGCAGGGAGATACCGGCTTCGTGGAAGGCGAGGTTTCCAACGTTCGCGCTACGGGTTCTGTGACCACCGTTGCCGAGGGTGAGGTCACCAACTCCATCGCATACGATACAAACGCTGGCTTCAACGCGAGCAACTACGCCATCTCCAAGGACGAGGGCAAGCTGAGCATCACGGCGCTTGCGGCCGAAGATGGCATCGCCATCACGCCGAAAAACGCTACCTATATATATGATGCGTCTTCGCGTGAGGCGGACGCCGCAACGGCTAAGGCTTCCGTCGAGGGAACCGACGTGAACCTTGAGTATCGCGTCAAGGACAGCGCCGATGCCGAGTGGCGCAGCAACCCTTCTGCGATCACGGCGATTAACGCCGGCACCCTGACCATCGAGGTTCGCGCTTCCGCCGCGAACTACAGCGGCTATAAGTATGCAGAGCAGACGCTTATCATTGAGAAGCGCGACGTCGAGCTGACGTCCGCCAGCGCTTCCAAGGTCTACGATGGCACGCCTCTTACGAAGGACTGGATTGACATGGGCCCGAATCGTCCTGACACGGGCTTCATCTGGACCGACCTTGCCGGCGACGGCCAGGTGCACGCGACGGGTTCGCAGACCGAGGTCGGTTACTCCGAGAACTCGATCTCCTACCAGCTCAAGGACGGCGCGGAGAATAACTACAACATCATCGGCAAGCACGTCGGCATCCTTACGGTGACGGCTCAGTCCATCGCGCCTGATCCGCAGAACCCGGATTCCTATAAGGGCGTCGTGATCGACGAGCCGAACGACCATGTCTACGACGGCACGGAGCACAAGTGGGCTCCCGAGGTCACCGACAAGGACGGCAACAAGCTCGTCGAGGGCGACGACTACACGGTGTCCTACGATACCGACGACTTCGTGAACGTGAAGATCGTCAACGTGACGATTGCTGGCATGGGCAACTACACGGGCACGTGCGTGAAGACGTACGAGATCACGAAGGCGCCGCTGACCGTGAACGCTGGCAGCGCTTCCAAGGTCTATGACGGCGAAGCCCTGACCGCGGGCGCGACGATCGAGGGCCTTGTCGGCGACGAGACCGCGACCGCCCAAACCCAGGGTTCCCAGACCGAGGTCGGCTCTTCTGCCAACACGGTGTCGGGCATCACGTGGGATACCGCCAAGGAAGGCAATTACTATATCGCCGCGCAGAACGACGGCACGCTGACCGTTACGCCCAAGGGCATCGCCCAGATGACCGCCGACAGCCTGTCCGACGTTACCTACAACGGCGAAAGCCAGCAGCAGAAGCCGGTCGTGAAGGATGGCGAAAAGGTGCTGGTCGAAGGCGTTGACTACGAGCTGACGTACTCCGAGAACACGACCGATGCGGGCATGGTGACCGTGACCGTTACCGGCCAGGGTAACTACGCCGGCAGCGTCGAGCGCGCGTACCGCATCACGCCCGCGCCGCTTACGGTTGCCACCCCGAGCGCCTCCATGGTCTACAACGGCAACGCCCTGACCGCCGCCGGCTCCATCTCCGGCTTCGTCAACGGCGAGTCCGCGCCCTTCGAGACCACCGGCAGCCAGACCGAGGTCGGCACGAGCGACAACACCTACGCCATCGACTGGGCGGCGGCCGGCGCCACCGCCAAGCAGGCGAACTACACGGTCTCCGAGACCGTCGGCAAGCTGACCGTCACCGAGTCCGCCGACGAGGTGGTCGTGACCACCACGGGCGGCACGTTCACCTACGACGGCGCGTCCCATGGCGCCACCGTGACGGTCAGCGCGCTGCCCGAGGGCTACACGCTCGAGGTCGCCGCGTCCAGCGCGACGGCGACGAACGTCTCCGACGGCGAGGTTGCGGCCACGGCAGACGTGCTCGTCATCAGGAACGCCCAGGGCGAGGACGTCACCGGCAAGCTGAACGTCAAGTTCATCGACGGCGCCATCAAGGTCGAGCCGGCGAAGCTGACGGTCACCACCCCGAGCGTCTCCAAGCCCTACGACGGCCAGGCGCTGACGGCCGAGGGCAAGGTCTCCGGCTTCGTGAACGGCGAGGCGGCCACCCTCAAAACCACCGGCAGCCAGACCACCGTCAGCAAGAGCGAAAACGGCTATGAGCTGGTGTGGGACGACAACGCGAAGGCTGAGAACTACACGGTCGAGGAGAACCTCGGCACGCTCGAGGTCACCAAGAGCATGGTCGGCATCGTGGTGATCCCGCAGGGCGGCACCAAGGTCTACGACGGCACGGCCCTTGAAAGCGCCGGGGTCAACGTGATCGGCGTGCCCGCGGGCTTCACCCTTTCGGCCAAGACCAAGGGCTCCATTACCGATGCCGGGTACGTTACGGCAGAGGTCGATTCCTATATCATCACGAACGCCGCCGGCCAGGACGTCACCGACCAGTTCGGTAACGTGGCAACCGGCAAGGCCTCGCTCGTCGTGACCAAGCGCCCGGTGACGCTTGTCTCCGGCGACGCCTCCAAGGTCTACGACGGCGCCGCGCTTACCGAGCACGAGGTCAGCGTTGCGGATGGTTCGCTTGCCTCCGGCGAGGAGTTCGGCTACGACTTCTTCGGCTTCCAGACCTCCGTGGGCTCCAGCAAGAACACCTTCGCCGCAAAGCCCGGCAACGGCGCCACGAAGGTGGAGAACTACGACATCACCTATAGGTACGGCACGCTGACGGTGAGCGCGCAGTCCATCAACCCGGACGACCCGATCCCGGGCGCGTATGTCGGGGTGAGGATCAACGCCCCGAGCGACGCCGTCTACGACGCGCGCGAGCATAAGTGGATTCCCGTGGTCACCGGCAAGGACGGCAATGCGCTCGTCGAGGGCCGCGATTACACGGTGACCTACAGCACCGACGACTTCACCAACGTGACGGGCACCATCAAGGTGACCATTGCGGGCATCGGCGACTACACCGGCTCCGTTACCAGGGAGTACCAGATCACGCCCGCTTCCGTGAAGCTTGCGTCCAACACGCGCGAGTTCGTGTACAACGGCGCGTACCAGTCCGACGACGCGGTGACGGTCCAGGGCGCCGAGGCCCTGTTCCTCAGCCAGGTCGATGACCTGAAGGCGGTCGGCAAGGTCATGACGGTGGCCGAGGGCAAAGTGCCCAACACCATCGCCTTCACCTGGAAGGAAGGCTTCAAGGCGAGCAACTTCGCCATCGAGAAGGCCGAGGGCGAGCTGTCCGTCGTCGCGAAGGGCATCGTCTCCTCCGCCGACATGACGGTTTCCAGCCCGAGCGACTTGGTCTACGACGGTAATGAGCACAAGTGGGCACCCGAGGTGAAGGACGGGGAGAAGGTCCTGACGGAGGGCGTCGACTACGCGGTGTCCTATGGCGCCGACGACTTCACCAACGTGGCGGGCGCCATCACGGTGACCGTTACCGGCCAGGGTAACTACGCCGGCAGCGTCGAGCGCGCGTACCGCATCACGCCCGCGCCGCTTACGGTTGCCACCCCGAGCGCCTCCATGGTCTACAACGGCAACGCCCTGACCGCCGCCGGCTCCATCTCCGGCTTCGTCAACGGCGAGTCCGCGCCCTTCGAGACCACCGGCAGCCAGACCGAGGTCGGCACGAGCGACAACACCTACGCCATCGACTGGGCGGCGGCCGGCGCCACCGCCAAGCAGGCGAACTACACGGTCTCCGAGACCGTCGGCAAGCTGACCGTCACCGAGTTCGCCGGCCGCGTGGTCGCGACGCCCGGCAGCTATTCCGGCGTCTACGACGGCCGGGCTCACGGCGTCGACGTGACGGTGTCCGGCCTGCCCGAGGGCTATTCGGTGAAGGCCGCGCGCTCCAACGCCACGGTCACCGACGCGACCGACGAGGCGGGCGTGACCGCCTCGGTCGACGAGCTGGTCATCGTCAACGCCCAGGGCGAGGACGTCACCGGCAAGCTGGATATCGAGAAGCAGACCGGCGTCATCAAGATCGCGCCCGCCGAGTACTATGTCGTGACCGAAGGGGCCTTCAAGGTCTACGACGGCACCGCGCTGACGGCGCCCGGCAAGATCGTCGGCCTGGTCAACGGCGAGGAGGCGTCGCTTTCCGTGACCGGCAGCCAGACCAACGCGGGCTCCAGCGCGAACGCATACGCCATCGCGTTCGATAAGTCCGCGAAGGAAGGGAACTACGTCCACGGCGCCGATACCATCGGGTCGCTGGAAGTGACCCCCGCCAAGGCGGAGGGGAGGATCTCGCTGACCGGCAGCTCCGCCTCCAAGGTCTACGACGGCAAGCCGCTTGCGGCGAAGGCCGCTTCCGCGGCGGTCCCGACGCAGGATGCGGTGACCATCGAGTACAGCCTTGACGGCCAGAACTGGACGACCGACCCCGGCTCGCTCGCGGCGACCGACGTGGCAGATTCCGCAACGGTCCAGCTCCGTGCGTCCAGCCTGGGCAACTACGAGGGCTACGTGTACGGCTCGCAGCAGCTGTCCGTCACCAAGCGCGCGGTCAACCTGAAGAGCGACAGCGCTTCGAAGGTGTTCGACGGCAACGCGCTCACCAGGCCCGAGGTGGCCGGCTGGAAGCAGCTCGGCGACGAGGGCTTCGTCGACGGCCAGGTCTCCGACGTGCGCGCCACGGGCAGCGCCACCCACGTCTCCGACGGCAAGGTGGCGAACGCGATCGCCTACACCGAGGGCGAGGGCTTCAGCGCTGACAACTACGCCATCTCCAAGGACGAGGGCGTGCTGAGCGTCACGGCCAAGCAGATCGCCGCGGCCGATATGACCGTCCAGGCTCCGGCCGACGTCGTGTACAGCGGCAAGGCCCAGCAGCAGAAGCCGGTCGTGAAGGACGGCGATAAGGTGCTGGTCGAGGGCGTCGACTACGAGCTGACCTACTCCGGGAACGTGACCGACGCGGGCACCGTCACGGTGACCGTGACCGGCAAGGGCGACTACGCCGGCAGCGTCGACGTGGCATACCAGATCGCGCCCGCGCCGCTGACGGTGGCAACCGAGAGCGCCAACAAGGTGTACGACGGCAAGCCCCTGACCGCCGGCGGCAAGGTCGACGGCCTGGTCAACGGCGAGACCGTCGCGTTCAAGCTGGTCGGCAGCCAGACCAAGGTCGGTTCGAGCGACAACGCGTACAGGATCGAGTGGAGCGGCACGGCGAAGCGGGTGAACTACAGGCTTGAGGCCGAGACCATCGGCAAGCTGACCGTCACCGAGTCCGCCGACGAGGTGGTCGTGACCACGACGGGCGGAACCTTCACCTATGACGGCACGTCCCACGGCGCCACTGTCAAGGTGGCCAACCTGCCCGAGGGCTACTCGCTTGAGACCGCCGAGTCCGCGGCAAGCGCGAAGGATGTCTCCGACGGCGAGGTTGCGGCCACGGCAGACGTGCTCGTCATCAAGAACGCCGAGGGCGAGGACGTCACCTCGAAGCTGAACGTCAAGTTCGTCGACGGCACCATCAAGATTGAGCCGGCGAAGCTGACGGTGACCACTCCGAGCGTCTCCAAGCTCTACGACGGAGAAGCGCTGACGGCCGAGGGCAGGGTGTCCGGCTTCGTGAACGGCGAGGCAGCAACCTTCAAGACCACCGGCAGCCAGACCGAGGTCGGCTCGAGCGCGAACGGCTATGAGCTGGTTTGGGACGGTAGCGCGAAGGCGGCGAACTACACGGTCGAGGAGGAGCTCGGCACGTTGGCGGTGTCGGCGCAGTCCATCAACCCCGACGACGCCGGCGCGTTCGGCGGCGTGACGGTCGGCTATCTGGCCGACACGGTGTACAACGGCGCCGAGCAGCGCTTCGAGCCTGAAGTGGTCGATAAGGACGGCAAGGCGCTGGCGAAGGGCCGCGATTACGAGCTTTCCTTCTCCGGCGACGCGAAGAACGTTGGCGAGGTGACCGTGACCGTCATCGGCAAGGGCAACTACGCCGGCAGCGTCGAGCGCACATACCACATCACGCCCGCGCCGCTGACGGTGACCACGGGCAGCGACTCGAAGATCTACGACGGCAGCGAGCTTGTGAACGGCGAGCTGTCGATTGAGGGCCTGCAGGGCGAAGATTGCGTCACGGCGGCCACCACCGGCAGCCAGACCGAGGTGGGCAGCTCGGAGAACACCTATCGCATCACGTGGGGCGATGTCGATGCGGCCAACTACGTCATCGACGAGCATTTGGGCACGTTGGCGGTCACGCCGGCCCCGGAGCCTCCGACCCCGGAGCCCACGCCGACCCCGACGCCGGATCCCGCTCCGACGCCCACGCCGAACCCGGATGGCGGCACCACGCCTGGCACGACGCCGGACGGTGGCACGACGCCCGGTTCGACCCCGAACCCGGGCAACGGCTCGACGCCGGATGGCATGACGCCCGTGCCTGCGCCTAGCTCGTCGGCTTCGACCCCGGCGCCTGCGGCTGCCGGCCCGCTCGATGCGTTGGCAGACGTGCTCGAGGGCGCGTACGAGTCGGTGACGGGCAGCCCCGAGGCCGATAACCCGGTCGAGGAGGAGCGGATCTACGAAGCCGAGAACCCGTTGGGCAGGGAGTCGGTCGAGGATCATTGCTGGGTGCACTGGTACATGATCGTCGGCATGGCGCTGACGGCCATTTATGGTCTTGCGGCGGCGCTTCGCCGTAAGAACCACGAGCGCAAGCTGCGCAACGACATGAACGACGTCTTGGGCGATGGCGACGGCAAGGACTCCTCGGGGTCTCCCGCCGCCAAGCCCGCCGGAATGGAGGCTTAGGGCCATGAGGAAAAGCAACTACCTGGTGCTGGGCGCGGCGGCCGTCGTCGCGGCGATGTTGCTGGTGCTGTGGTACCACCTGGGCTTCAACCACATCGATAGCCCGCTCGACCTGACGTTGGCTCTGGTGTGGTGGGTCGGCATCGTGGTCATCGCCGCGATCGTCGTCCGCGTCGAGGAGCGTCGTCGCCGTCAGATCCGCACGCTGTACGTGTCCCCGAAGTCGCTGTACAGCAGTGAGCTGGGCATGGTGGGCATCGGGGAAGTCGGCGCGGTCGAGGCCATGCGCGGCATGCTCGGCCAGCTGAAGTACGGCTTCGATTCGAAGGGCCTGCCTGACCGCAAGAAGTTCGACTACTGCTTCGTCGTGCGAACCGACGAGTTCAAGGAGCACGACTGGGAGGGCGGCAAGCCCGCCGATGACGCGGCGGCAAGCTCGGCGGCCCAGCGCAAGGACCCCACGTGGAAGGGCACGGTCATCAAGATCGACCGTCAAAACGGGAACACCGAAACCCCCTTCGACGGCATCGATCAGCTGAAGGCGGCATTGGCGTAGTCGGTCGGCCGCGCGGCTTCGCCAGCCGCCCCCGGCATCAAACGAGGGCGGCAGCAGGGAAAACCCAAACGGGCCCGGGATCTCTCCCGGGCCCGTCCCGTATCTGAACAGGTTCCAGGAACCTGTTCAGATACAGGAACCTGTTCAGATACGCGTGGCATCGAGCGAACACCCTCCTGGAACCTGTTCAGGCTCCTGTGGACGCTGGGCGAACACCCTCCTGGAACCTGTTCGACCGATCACCAGCGGGCAGGCGCTGCAAGCTGTAAGGCGACGCCGCCCGAGAGGGCAAAAGTCGAGAAAGTTAACCACCGTTCACGGATTCTTCACGTTCGCTTGACGCGTTCTGTAAACTGGGAACCTGACACACGGAGCGCATGCGACGCATGCGCAGGCAAGGGCATCTTTCGATCGCAAGGCAAGGTTCATGGAAGACATCACGCATCTTATCGGGCACGTCCTCGAGCACTCCATCGAGGACACGCTGTACCTTATCCCGTTTCTGTTCGTCACTTATTTGGCAATGGAATGGCTCGAGCACAAGGCGGGCGACAAGGCCGAGGAAGCCGTGCGGCGCGCGGGCGCGGCGGGGCCGGTGGTCGGCGCGCTCGTGGGCATCGTCCCGCAATGCGGCTTCTCGGCGGCGGCTGCAACGCTGTGGGCTGGCCGTGTCATCACGTTGGGCACGCTGTTCGCGGTGTTTTTGTCCACGTCCGACGAGATGCTGCCCATCTTCCTGGCCGAGCAGGTGGCGCCGATGACCATCCTGAAGATCATGGGCGTGAAGCTGATAATCGGCATGGTCATGGGCTTCGTGGTGGACGCGGCCATCCGCCTGGCGCGCCGCGACCGCGAGAAGCTGCGCATCCACGAGTTGTGCGAGCGCGACCGTTGCCACTGCAACGGCGATTGCGATGCCTGCGAGCAGCAGCCGGAGCTGGCGTACGATTACGAGCACGATGAGGAACACGAGCACCACCACGAGGGCGGTTCCATCCTGCGCAGCGCCCTCAAGCACACGGTGCAGGTCACGGTGTTCATCTTCGTCATCACGCTCGTGCTCGACGGCGCGCTGGAGCTGGTCGGCGAAGATGCGCTCGGCGCGTTTTTGGGCAGCAACCCGGTGCTGTCGGTGCTGGGCAGCGCGCTGGTGGGCCTCATCCCGAACTGCGCGGCAAGCGTGGTGATCGCGCAGCTCTACGTCGAGGGGGCGCTCGGCGCGGGCGCCATGATGGCGGGCCTTCTGGTGTCGGCCGGCGTGGGCCTGCTGGTGCTGTTCCGCACGAACCGCCGCCTTCGCCAGAACCTCATCGTCCTGGCGGGCCTGTGGGCCACCGGCGTGTTCTGGGGTCTCATCATCTCCGCCTTCGGCATCGTGTTCTAGGGGCCGAAGCGGCGGCGCCATCGCCGCCATGCAGTCGTTCGCGCCCGACCGCGACACGTTCGTCGCAGCAGAGTAGCGCTTCGGCACCTAATCCGCTCAAAAGAAGGAAGCGCCCGGCGCCCCTCGATGAATCGCCAACCCATTCAAGAGGCAGGGGCGGTCCAAACAGGGGGACACCGGGCGTTTTCGCGTTCAGCGCCTGTCGCTTGCGAGCTCGTCGTCTTCACGGCCGCAGGCGCTTCGCTTTTGCGTTCGCAACCGCTTCGCCTTATGGCCTGCGGCCCGTGCCTGCTAGCGCCTGTTGAAGGGGCGCATGGTCACGGGGATGCCGTTCTCGCAGATCAGCTTCGGCTCGCCTTGGATGAGCGGGCGGAAGTAATCCAGTGCCTCGTCGGAGACGCCCTGGTAGTTCGGTAAGATCCATTCGCTGGGGAAGGGGCGCACGAAGTTGGCCAGATCGGAGGCGGGGCAGGCGAAGAACTCGGTGTTGTAGCCGCCGTCGACGCCCTGGCCGCGGCGGATGCCCACCACCTGCCCGGTGAACTCGGGCTTTGCGCTGCGCATGTGCGCGGAAACGCCCAGGTCGTAGGACTCCTCAAGGTCCACCAAGCTCATGGCGAAGTTGCTCGAGCGCGCCACGCGCGACAGGTCCTGCACCACGCAGCGCGGCACGATGCCGGCTTCCACGATCATGGACTTCAGCCGCCCGGCGGCGCCGCCTAGCATGGCGTGGCCCAGCCCGTCGGCGGCCTTGCCGTTGGCCGACAGGTACGTGCCGTCGTACCAGCGCGCGCCTTCCGACACCACCACGTAGCAGCTGCCCTGCTGCTCCATCTTCGCGCGCACCTGCTCCAAGAAGATGCTGCGGCGGAAATCCACCTCAGGCAGCACGAGCAGGTCGACGTCGCCGGTCAGGCACGTGCTTGCCGCAAGCCAACCCGCGTCGCGGCCCATGGTCTCCAGCACGAACACCTCGGGGCGCGTGTAGGCGTCGTAATCCATGCGCGTGGCGTGCGTTATCTCGCACGCCACCTTCGCGGCGCTGGCGAAGCCGGGGCAGTGGTCCATAAGCCCCAGGTCGTTGTCGACGGTCTTCGGGATGCCGATGAAGCGCTTGTCCAGGTTGCGCTCGGCAGCCCAGGCGGTCATGGCGGCCACCGTGGACATGGAGCCGTTGCCGCCGATGTAGAACATGGTGGAGATGTCGTTCTCGTCCATGACGTCGATGAGGCGCTGGAAATCGGCTTCTTCGGAGAACTTGTAGCGGCACGTGCCCAGCGCGCACGAGGGCGTTTGCTTGAGCACTTCGATCTCGTGGCCGCTCAGGTCGGTCAGGTCGAACAGATTGCCCGCCAACGTGCCCTCGATGCCGTGAAGGCCTCCGAGGACGCGGTCGTAAAGCGGGTTGAGCTGGTTTGCGCGGATGACGCCGGCAAGGCTGGCGTTGATGACGGCGGTAGGGCCGCCCGATTGGGCGACAAGGCAGTTGGCCATGCGATGCTCCTGCACGTTGTTCAGGGTAGGAAGGCCCCATTATCGCACGCTCGCGCCAGGCTGCGGGCTAAGGGCGAAAGGCTGCAAAAAAGCTGCGAACGGGGCGGCTGCGGGCATGGTGGCAGGATCGGCGGGACGTGGCTGCGGACATGGCAGCCGGGGTGGCGGGACATGGCGGCCGGGGTGGCGGGGGCGCGGCGGCCGAGACAGCGTCGCGTGGCTGCGGGCATGGCGGCAGCGGCGGTGTCGTGCGGCTGCGCCCCCTGCCGCGCGCCTCCGCAGCACATCAGGGCGCCTCTCTCGAACCGCTCGCCACGTTGCCCGCCGACCGCGGCACTTCCCGGCGGCGGTGCCACGCACTTGTGCGACAATAGAGGCGAACTATAGGAAAGCACTGCAATAAGTAGGTACCCACCATGTCTGCCAGATTCAACATCAAGGCGGCAGAGCCCGAGGCGGTCGCATGCCTGCAGCGCGAGCTGCACATGCCGCACTTCATCGCGGCAACGCTCGTCTCGCGCGGCATCGACACCCCGGAAGCCGCGAACCGTTTCCTCACGCCGTCGCTGGACCGTGACTGGCGCGACCCCTACACCATCCCCGGGCTGTCCGAGGCGGCCGATGCGCTGGAGGCGGCCATCCGCCGCGGCGACCACATCCTCGTGTTCGGCGATTTCGACCTGGACGGCATCTCCGCCACCACCGTCATGACGCGCGGCCTGCGCGAGTTCGGCGCGCACGTCACGCCCTTCATCCCGCGCCGCTTCGAGGAGGGCTACGCCATCACCCCGGCGGCCATCGAGCGCCTGTCGCAGGTCAAGCCCGATTTCCTGGTCACCGTCGACTGCGGCATCGCCTGCAAGGCCGAGGTGCGCCTGCTGCAGGAGCGCGGCATCGAAGTGGCCGTCACCGACCACCACGAGCCTTCCGACCTGGTGCCCGAGGGCGTGCCCGTGGCCGACCCGAAGCGCGACCCCTCCTGCCCCAGCGCCATCCTGGCCGGCGTGGGCGTGGCGCTCAAGATGGTGCAGGCGCTGGGCGGCCGCTTCGGCAAGCCGCATCTGTGGCGCCAGTACACCGACTTCGCCACGCTCGGCACCATCGCCGACCTCATGCCCATGCGCGACGAGAACCGCGCCCTGGTGGCCGACGGCCTGCGCCGCATTAACCAGGCCCCGCGCCCGTGCATCGCCGCGCTGCTGGACACCTCCGGCGCCTCCGGCAAGCAGGTCACCGCCACCAACCTCAGCTTCTCCATCATCCCGCGCCTGAACGCCGCCGGCCGCATGGGCGACGCGCAGCTGGCGCTCGACCTTCTGCTCACCGACGACTTCGAGCAGGCCAACCAGCAGGCGCAGCGCCTTGAGGGCGTCAACGACCAGCGCCGCGCCATCGAGGCCGAGCTCTCCGAGATCGCCAAGGCCCAGGCCGCCGAAACCTACAAGGGCCAGCGCGCCCTGGTGGTGGCCGGCGAAGGGTGGCACGAGGGCGTGAAGGGCATCGTTGCCAGCCGCCTGGTGAACACCTACGGCGTGCCCTGCCTGCTGTTCACCATCGACGGCGACGAGGCGCGCGGCAGCGGCCGCAGCGTGGGCCAGGTCAACCTGTTCAAGGCCGTGGAAAGCTGCTCCGATTTGCTGCTGCGCTTCGGCGGGCACGAGGCCGCCGTGGGCGTGACGCTTCCCACCGAAAAGCTCCCCGAGTTCGAGCGCCGCCTGTGCGAGTACATGGACGCGCTGCCCGAGGGCGCGTTCCATCCGCTTATCACCATCGACGCCTGCGTGAACCTCGACGAGCTCACGCTGCGCAACGTGGCGCAGCTCGACGCGCTTGCCCCGTTCGGTCAGGAGCATCCCGTGCCCGTGTACCTGGCGCGCGACGTCACGCTGCTGCACAGCCGCGCGGTGGGCGCCGAGCGCAACCACTTCTCGTGCTCGCTTTCCAACGGGCGCACCACGGTTGCCGGCATCATGTTCCACTGCAACGACATCGAGGCGCTCATGAAGACCGACAGCGTGGTCAACGCCGCCTTCGAGGTGCAGATCGACGAATGGAAGAACCGCCGCAGCGTGAAGGCCATGCTCAAGTCGCTGTCGCCGGCGCGCACGTGCGCCGCGCTTGAGGCGTGCCTGAACCCGGAGAACCTCAGCTTCGTGAGCGACCTGTACGCCACGCGCGACGAGGAGCTGTGCGCCGACGCGCCCCACGACCCCGAGGCCATCGAGGAATACGAGAACGAGCTTGAGGTCAACCGCGCCCACTGGGAGGCCATGGCGCGGCAGGACCCGCAGCGCCTGCGCGAGCATATCGTGCGCGCCATCATCGGCGACGGCCAGCTTCATCAGGCCCAACGCGACATCTTGGATAACCTTGCGCAAGGCAAGTCGGTGCTCGGCGTCATGGTCACGGGCCGCGGCAAGTCGCTCACCTTCCAGGTGCACGCCACGCTGCGCGCGCTGGCGGCTCGCGAGGCCAGCCTGTTCGTGTACCCGCTGCGCGCCCTCATCGCCGACCAGGCGTTCCACCTGCGCGAGGCCCTGGCGCCCTTCGGCATCACCGTGGTCACGCTCACCGGCGAGTCCACGGTCGACGAGCGCCGCCAGGCGTTCGCGGGCCTGGCCGACGGCAGCGTGGACATCGCGCTGACCACGCCCGAGTTCCTGGCATGGCACGCCGATTCGTTCGCCTACACCGGGCGCGTGAAGTTCGTGGTGGTCGACGAGGCGCACCATGTGGGCCTGGCGCGCGCCGGCCAGCGCGAGGCGTATGCCACCATCGGCTCCGCGGTGCGCAGGCTGGGCAACCCCACGGTGCTCGCGCTCACCGCCACGGCCGACGACGAATGTGCGCAGGCCGTGCGCCGCGAGCTGCCCATCGACGCGTGCGTGTTCGACGCCTCCGATCGCCCGAACCTGCGCCTGGACGACCGCCGCAACGTGCCCAGCCGCGACAACTACCTGGCCAACCTGGTGGCTACCGGCGAGAAGACGGTGGTGTTTGTGAACTCCCGCGAGCAGTCCGTGGCCGTCGCCCGCGCGCTGCGCAAGCATGCGCCGCAGGTGGCGCCGCTCATCGGCTTCTACAACGCGGGCCTGTCGCGCAGCGAGCGCAAGCGCATCGAGCAGCTGTTCCGCACCGATGCGCTTCTGGTGCTCATCGCCACCAGCGCGTTCGGCGAGGGCGTGGATATCCCGAACATCCGCCACGTGGTGCTGTACCACATGCCCTTCAACGAGATAGAATTCAACCAGATGTCGGGCCGCGCCGGACGCGACGGCAAGCCCGCCTGCGTGCACCTGCTGTTCAGCCGCAACGACTGCGCCCTCAACGAGCGCATCCTGGCGGACATGACGCCATGTCATGACAGCTTGGCGCAGGTCTACCGCAAGCTGCGCGCCATGCAGCGCGCATCCGACACGCTGTTCTTCACCACCAGCGACGCCGAGCTGGCCAAGAACGTGTCCACCGATATCTTCCCGGTGAACACGGCATCGGTCACGTGCGCCGTGGCGGTGTTCCGCGAGCTGGGGCTTATCGAGGCGCACGCCATGTTCGGCCCCGACGGGCTGGTGCGCTCCATCCACGTGAAGGACACGCAGGACAAGGTGCAGCTCACCGACAGCGTGCGCTATCGCGAGGGGATGGACGAGCGCGAGATCTTCCACGCGTTCCGCGATTGGGTCATGCGCAGCAACGCCGCCGACCTGCAGAAACGCGTGTCCCATCCCATCCTGCCCACCACCGCCGTTGCAAAGGAGGCTGGAAATGAACAAGTCGAATAGCCGATCGGACCAGAACCTGTTGGGGGCGCAGCCCGACGTAGTCCGGCAAACCGTCGACGATAGCCTGCTGGGCCGCCCGCACGTGGCGGAGAAGGCGTTTTCCACCGAGGCCACGAAGGTGATGCCCAAGGGCGAGAAAACCCCCGATGAGCGCTTCGCCGACCTGCAGGACATGACGCGCGGCTACCTGACCGACGAGGAGGAGGCCAAGCTCGAGAAGGCCTTCCGCTTCGCCGCCAACGCGCACGAGGGCGCGTGCCGCAAGTCGGGCGAGCCGTTCATCGCGCACCCGGTGGAGGTGGCCATCATCTTGGCCGACCTGCGCATGGACGTGGAAACGCTGTGCGCGGCGCTTCTGCACGACACGGTGGAGGATACCGACGTGACCAGCCAGCTGGTCGATCAGGAGTTCGGCCCGCACGTGGCGCAGCTGGTCGACGGCGTCACCAAGATCACGCGCATCGAGGTGGAAACCCTTACCGACGAGCAGGCGGCAACCATCCGCAAGATGTTCGTGGCCATGAGCAAGGACATTCGCGTCATCGTCATCAAGCTGGCCGACCGCCTGCACAACATGCGCACCTTGGCGGCGCTCAAGGAGGACCGCCGCATCTTCAAGTCGCGCGAGACGCTTGAGATCTACGCGCCCATCGCGCACCGCCTGGGCATCAACTCCATCAAGTGGGAGCTCGAGGACTTGAGCTTCTACTACCTGGAACCCAACAAGTTCAAGCAGGTCTCGCGCATGGTCACCGAAAGCCGCTCCGAGCGCGAGGAGTACCTTGACCAGGTCATCTCCGTGCTGCGCGGCGAAATGGACAAGGTGAGCATCCAGGCGCAAATCATGGGCCGCCCCAAGCACCTGTACAGCATCTATCAGAAGATGGCGAAGAAGGGCAAGGGCTTCTCCGAGATCTACGACCTGATCGCCGTGCGCATCATCGTGAAGACGGTGAAGGACTGCTACTCGGCGCTGGGCGCGGTGCACACGCTGTGGCACCCCATGCCCGGGCGGTTCAAAGACTACATCGCCATGCCGAAGTTCAACATGTACCAAAGCCTGCACACCACGGTCATCGGCCCCGCCGGCCGCCCGCTGGAGGTGCAGATCCGCACCGAGGAGATGCACCGCCAAAGCGAGTACGGCGTTGCGGCGCACTGGCGCTATAAGGAGAAGGGCGGCCGCGGCGGCAACGACTCCATGGACAAGCAGCTGGCCTGGCTGCGCGAGATGGTGGACTGGCAGGACGAGACGCACGATTCGCGCGAGTTCCTGAAGGACCTGAAGGTGGACCTGGCGCCTACCGAGGTGTTCGTGTTCACGCCGAAGGGCGAGGCCATGAGCCTGCGCGCCGGCTCCACGCCCGTGGACTTCGCCTACGCCATCCACACCGAGGTGGGCAACCATTGCGTGGGCGCGAAGGTCAACGGCGCCATCGTGCCGCTGGCCTACGAGCTGCAGCTGGGCGACCGCGTGGAGATCCTCACGCAGAAGTCGGCAAGCCCCAGCCGCGACTGGCTCAACATCGTGAAAACCCCCAGCGCGCGCAACAAGATCCGCGCGTACTTCAGCAAGGTCACCCGCGCAGACGACCTGCTCAGCGGCCGCGACAAGCTGGCGCGCGAGATGCGCAAGCACGGCCTGGGCATCTCCAACACCCGTTCCGAGCGCGCGCTGCGCACCGTTGCCGAGCACATGGGTTACAAGGACGCCGACGACATGTTCGTCAGCATCGGCACCAGCAAGGAGAGCGTGCAAAGCGTGGCGAACCGCCTGCTCGCCGAGCTGGGTCGCAAGGGCGACCAGCAGCCCGACCCGCTGAACCTGGGCACGGCGGCCATGACCACCGGCAAGCTGCCGCCTATGCTCACGCTGGTGAACAAGCCGAAGAAGCACGAGACAAAAAGCTCCAACGGCGTGGTGGTGGAAGGCGTGGAAGGCGCGCTCGTGCGCCTGTCGCGCTGCTGCAACCCCGTGCCGGGCGACGACATCATCGGCTTCGTCACGCGCGGCCGCGGCGTGTCGGTGCACCGCCGCGACTGCCCGAACGCCAAGGAGCTCATGGCCCAGCCCGAGCGCATCATGAAGGTGCGATGGGAAAGCGACCTGCCGAAGAACACATCGTTTAAGGTGGAGGTCTACATCGAGGCGCTCGACCGTTTGCAGCTGCTTTCCGATGTCGTGCTCGTGCTGTCCGGCATGGGCGCCAACGTCCTGTCGTCGAATACGGTGTCGCATCGCGACGGCATGGCCGAGATGCGCTTTTTGTTCCAGGTCAGCGACATCACGCACATCGACATCATCCTCAGCAAGCTCAAGGCGCTCGAGGGCGTGTTCGATGCCCGCCGCATGGTGCCGAAGGTAGGCGGAGGAAAGGATTCCGCCCTCTTGTAGGGGATGGGCTGCAAGGATGAAGATACTGATTTAGGAGGACAACATGGCATATAAGGTGAAGGGAACGTGCGTCGACGCAGCGTTCCTGGTTCTAGGACCGTATCAGACCAACGTGTACGTCGTGTCGGACGGCTCCGCCACCTTCGTGGTGGACCCCGCAAGCGATGCGAAGAAGATCGCGGCGGCGCTTGGCGGGCGCAAGCTCGACGCCATCGTGCTGACGCATCGCCATTCCGACCACGTGGCAGCGGCAGCCGAGCTGCGCAGCCTTACGGGCGCCACGGTCATCGCTTCGGCCATCGACGCCGACATGATCTGCGGCGACACGCCCGTGCCGCGCGATGACCAGAAGTTCCCCGCATGCCCGGTCGACCAGCGCGTCAACCACGGCGACGTGGTGAAGATCGGCAACATGCCGTGGAAGGTCATCAGCACCCCCGGCCACACCGAGGGCAGCATGTGCCTGTTCCTGGACTCCTCGCTCACCGAGCGCCTGGACGCCAAGCCGGTCCTCATCGCCGGCGACACGCTGTTCTTCGGCTCCATCGGCCGCACCGATTTCAGCGGCGGCAGCATGTCGGCCATGCGCAAGTCGCTCAAGCGCCTGGCGGTCCTGCCCGACGATACGGTGGTCCTGCCCGGCCACGGCAACCTGACCACCATCGGCGGCGAGCGTCGCCGCGTGTTCGCCTTCTACGCATAAGGCGCAGCGGCCTGGCCGCAACCTTGCAACCGCATGAGAAAGGCCCGCGTGAGCGGGCCTTTCGCGTTGCTATGGGTTTGTGCGGCTTGCGCCTACACGTTCTTCAGCATGATGGTGTTCATGACGTCGGCCGCAAGCTCGCATGCGTCGCAGCAGGCTTCCATGCTGTCGAACAGGTTCGTCCACACGTACACGCGCATGGGGTTGTCGCAGTCGTTCACGTGCAGGTTGCGGATGACCTGGGTGTAGAGCTGGTCGGCCTGCTCCTCGAGGTCGTGGACCTTCACGATGAGATGCACGAAGTTCTTCGACTTCTTGAAGTTGCGGAAGTCGCACATGGCGTTGTCGAGCGCCTCGCAGCTGCCCTGGATGAGCTTCGCGAACTCGAGGGCCTGGTCGTGCATGAAGTGGATGTCGTACATGTAGAAGCGCTGCATGACGTCTTCGATGTCGTCGACGATGTCGTCGAGCGCCTGGCACATCTCGATGATGTCCTCGCGGTCGATGGGGGTGATGAAGTCGGTGGCGACCGTCTTGAAGATCTTGTGGTTGATCGTGTCGCCCTCGTGCTCGATCTCGTGCGCCTTCTGCGTGTTCTCTTGCAGCGCGGATGCTTCCGTGAACTGCTCGATGGTCTCAACCAGCAACTCCGACTCGGCGACGGCCAGCTTCGAGTGCTGCTCGAATGCGCCGAAATAGTCGAACTTGTGCTTCCTGCCCATGGGGTCTCCTTCTAAGAACAAGTACCTACCACGTTCGCACGTGCGATTCCAAAGTGTAACGCAAGTTAACGTGCGGGAAACGGTGAATCCACGGCGGCGTTGCGAAAGACGCGAACCGTCATCATCCCGTTATATTTGAAGCCCCGTTTCCGCAACAGCTGGGGCGGATGCCCCAGCTGCCGGCGCGGCCGGCCGGCTCCTTACGTCTCGCTCTCGGGGCGCGGGGGCTGGTCGTCGCTTTCCGGATAGCAGCGGTTCTCGCCGTCGGTGCTGGTAACGCCGTTGCCCAAGGCGCTATCCGACGACGGGCCGTCGGATGCGATGGGGGTCATGCTGCCGGTTGCGCTCGGGGAAGTGATGGGCGGCATGCTGCCGGTGACGCCCTTGGCGGTAACCGGTGGGATGGGGCCGGTGAGGCCGGTGGTCTGGGCCTGGAAGCCGGTGGGGCGGCGACGGGCGCGCACGCGGTTGGCCATGCGCTTGACCGGCTGGGCGACGGCCTGCGTGACCACGTCGGAGTAGTCACGCGCCGGGCGGGTTCGCCAGCCGAACGCCAGCGAGGCGTAGCGGATGCCCATGACCAGCGCGACGCACGTGATGGCCGCATACTGGTCGAGCAGGTGGTTCTGCTTCATGATGGCGAAGGCGAGCGCGCCGATGAACGCGGCGCTCACGTACACCGTGCCCGCTTGGAACGCCTCCGGTTCCCGGTTCATGCAGATGTCGCGCACGATGCCGCCGCCGTTTGCGGTGATGGTGCCAAGGATGACGGCGGGCACCAGGTCAAGGCCGGCGGAGAGCGCCTTGCCCGTGCCGATGATGGCCCACAGCGCCACCGATAGGTTGTCCAGGAAGTCCATGAACGGGTCGAAGTACGTCATGAGCTTGCTGAAGTAGAACGCCACGATACCGGCGGCGATGCAGGCGAGGATCAGGTTCGGCTTCTGGAAGGCGTAGATGCCGTAATCCTGCAGCAGGATGTCTCGCGTGATGCCGCCGGCCAGGCCGACCACGATGGCGATGCAGCACACGCCGAAGATGTCGTATTTCGCCCGTACCGCGCTGAGCGCTCCGAAGATGGCGCCCGAAATGGTTGCGGCGAGCTCGAGCCAATAGGGGATAGCCAGGGCTACTTCCAGCATGAATACCCTTTCATATGGGAGTCGTTATATAGGATGAGGTTGCCGCCCGCATCGCTGCGGGCGGATGTTGGGACGTTCGGGTTTTGTCGGGGTCGGTGTGCGGAACGGTCGCGCGGCTGCGCCGCGGGCGGACGTTGCCGCGCGAGGCGCCCATGCCGGCCGCAGTCCGCTATTCCACTGCCAGCACTTGGGCTTGCGTGGGGCGGCCGGAGAAGTCCAGCTCGCCGGTCAGCTCGCGCGTGCGCTCGGCGGTGAAGCCCGGCTGGTCGAACGCGGCGATCAGGTTCTTCGCCTTGTACTGCGCCTGATCGTAAAGGTCCCAGAAGCCGGTGGTGCGCACGTCGCCGGTGAAGGGGTTGGTCCAGGCGGCGTGCTCGTGGTTGTCGAACACGCTTTCGGCGGTTGCCACCGGGCGGTGGCTCATGGACTGGTAGAACGAATGCGGGCGCGTCAGGCGCTCGATGCGGCCGATGAGGTCGCGTTTGATGCCGGTGGGCGACCAGAACAGGCGCTGCACCAGGCGGAAGCCCTGCACCGACAGGCGGAACAGGTTGTGCGGGATCACTTCGCCGTACACGTTCAGGGCCAGGTAGGCGTACATCTTCGACACGGCGACGAGCACCGCCTCGCTTGCGTGCAGGATCTCGCGCGAGGGGTTGAACGTGGCCACGGTGTCGCCGCGCTTGGCGAACAGCACCATCTCGTCCAGCTCGCTTTCGATGACGCCGTGCACCTCGCCGCCGTCATCGCGCGTCAGCCCCGGCTCGCCCGCGTCGCACAGCGCGTGCTCGTGGCAGTACACCAGCGGGTGGACGGTGGAGTCGAGCGCGTAGTGGCAGAGGAACCCCAGCGCGTAGGCGCGCCCGAGCGGCTTCTCCTCGGGATCCAGGACGCCGAGGGAATCCTTCAGCGCCGCCAGCAGCTCGGCGGGCTTTTGGCTGTGCATGGTGTTGCCCAGCTTGTGATAGGCCGTGGCGCGGAAGTCGGCCACCGCGTAGAACAGCGGGTCGGGGCCCTGGTTTCCCAGCAGGAACGCGTCGGCTTCGTCGCGCGATCCGCCGATGGTCTGGAACAACGCGTCGTACACGTCGCGTCCGAAGAAATCATGGGTGATGATTGCTGGCATTCCGTGTCCCCGTTTCTCGTGTGGCTGACATTCATTTTACGTGGACGATTATAGCCATCATATACAATGGATTGCGCGCCGCTCGGCGGCGTTCAACGTACATGCACGATTCGGTGTTTGAAACCGCACGGGCCTGCGCGTCGGCGGGTTCCCGCGGGCGGCGCGGGCCTCGCCGATAGCAAGGAGCAGCCATGGGATTGGGCCTTCGAAGCCTGTCGAAACGCGAGCGCAGCTGGGTTTTGTACGACGTGGGAAACTCCGCGTACGTCATGTTGGCGGCAACGCTCATCCCCATCTATTTCTCGGCCATCGCCGAACCTGGGTCGTCCGCGGTGGTGGCCTGGGGTTATGCGACCACGGTGGCCTCGCTGGCGCTTGCGCTGCTCATGCCGTTTCTGGGCAGCCTGGCCGATCTGAAGGGCAACAAGAAGAAGTTCCTTGCGGGCACCATCGGCACGGGCGCGGTATCGCTTGCGGTCATGGGCGTGCCCGGCAACGCCATGGTGTTCCTGGTCATATATGTGTTCTCGTCGGTCATGCTCAACGCATCGCTGGTGTTCTACGACGCGTTCCTGGTCGACGCCACCGAGCAGGATCGCTACGACGAGGTCTCGTCTCAGGGCTACGCATGGGGCTATATCGGCTCGTGCATCCCGTTCATCGTGTGCCTGGTCATCGTGCTGTTCGGCAGCAGCTTCGGCATCGGGCAGCTTGACGGCATCCGCATCTCGTTCGTCATCACCGCGGTGTGGTGGCTGGTGTTTTCCGTGCCGGTGCTGCGCGACGTGCACCAGACGCATTTCAAGCCGCGCGAGGCGCACCTGTTCCGTCACACGCTCAAGGGCCTGGCGGGCACGTGCAAGAAGATCGCCCGCGACAAGCGCCTGCTCATGTACATGCTGGCGTTCTTCTTCTACATCGACGGCGTGCACACCATCATCACCATGTCCACCAGCTACGGCACCGACCTGGGCATCGATTCCACGCAGCTGGTGCTGGCGCTTCTGGTGACGCAGTTCGTGGCGTTCCCGTCGGCCATCGCCTACGGGCGCCTGGCCGGGCGCTTCGGCACCAAGCGCATGCTGCTGATCGCGGTGTTCGCGTACTTCTGCATCACGCTGTTCGCCGCGTTCTTCCTGCGCTCCGCCGCCGAGTTCTGGGTGCTGGCCGTGTGCGTGGGCCTGTTCCAGGGCGGCATCCAGGCGCTGTCGCGCAGCGAGTTCGGCAAGCTCATCCCGAAGGAGAATGCCAACGAGTACTACGGCTTCTTCGATATCTTTGGCAAGTACGCCACCATCATGGGCACGCTGCTGGTAAGCGTGTTCACCCAGCTCACGGGCTCGAGCAGCTACGGCGTCCTCAGCGTGGCCGTGCTGTTCATCGTCGGCTTCGTCCTGCTCTGGAAGATGCCGGAGGAGCCCGCCCGCTAACCGTCCCCGCTTGCGTTTGCTCGCACCTCGCCTCCTTACCCGGGCGTTTCGCTGCTTGCGTCCTCCGTCCGCCATGCCGTCCCTTGTGGTTCGCCCTTTCTTCGGGAAGGATTTTGCGGAAATATGGCTGAGATTGCGAGTTTTCCGAATTTTAGGCGCCGCTTACTCGCTTCGCACTGATGGCGGGAAGCGCGTGACCTGGGGAAACGCAGGGAAGAGACGTCTTCGATTGTTTTCGCACTCGGAATCCTTGGCGAATCGTGTCATCAAATTCGGAAAACTCGCAATCTGTGACACGAAAAGCGAAAAACCTTCCCTAGCGATAAGCGTGAGCCGTGAGCTCGGCGATGAGGTTGCCGTGAAGCGGGCGAGTTGTCGCATGGGGCTCTCGCGACAAGCGCGATTACGATTTCGGGGCGAAGCTCGCGAGCTTCCGCATAAAGCACCATGGCCAGCGCGGTCTTCCGATGAAAACGCGAACAGCCTTTCCGAGCGGCAGGGGACAGACGTGATTGCGACTCGAAGCCTGCGGACCTTTGCGCACTCCCGCAGGCCAACGTGTTCGCTCGCCCAGTGGATGCCGCGCCGTGAGCGGTGCTTCTGCGCGAGGCCGCGAAAGCTCGTGTCCCGTTTGGTCGGCGGATGCCGTTTGTGTGCGATGCTGTTTGCGAGGCTTTTCCCTGCTCCTTTACGCGTCTTTATCGTGCTTGGCAAGGGGATGGGGTGGATGAGAAGATTTGCGAGCTATTGCCGTTCGCCAGTATCCTCGTATGCGACACTTCCTCCGGAATCCACCTTCTCGCAATCGCCCCCAAGCCCCCAGGCAATCGCGCAGTCGAAGGTGCGCCTCTGCGAACCCGTGACCATCTGCGCTTTCCCGTTGGATATGGCGCTGCGCGCGGCTTGTTGTCCGGGCTTCTTCTTCCGTGTATTCCCCTTATTACCCGCTTCGGCGGCAACCCTCTTCCATCGCCCTCATACCCCCAGCTCATCGCGCAGTCGAAGATGCGCTTTCGTGAAGATGCGCCATCTGCGCGATTTCTTCGCTTTCTCCTTGTCGGCTCTCCATCGCCCTCATACCCCCAGCTCATCGCGCAGTTTTAGATGCGCTTTCGTGAAATCGGGGTCTTTGTAGCGCAGCCTGTGGTTCGCCAGAACGGCTAGCTGTTTCGCAAGCTCGTTGAACGCTCCGCTGTTGCGCACCTGTCCCGAAGCGACGTTGACGGACGTGATCCCCATGGCCTCGAGTGCAGCTCTCCGTCGGCCATCGAGCAGCATCTTCTCCTCGTGCGCGTGGAACGCGTCGCTATCGTATTCGACGTCGAGCTTCAGCTCCGGCCAATACAGGTCAAGTATGTACCGCCTTTTTGCGCCAAGATGTTTCGGCGGGCGAACGGCGTAATTGAGCCTCGGGTTGGGAAGCCCATAGCCGCCGAGGCGATAGGGAAGCGCAAGCATCATTGCCAGCTGCGTCTCGCGAGGCGACGCCGACCCGTCGATGATGTGCCGCATCGCGTGTCGTGCGGCTTGTTTGCCCTGAAAGCTGCCCGACTTCTCAATGAAGCCGGACAGCTTCGCGACGTTTGTCAGCGGAATGGCGTGATAGGAGGTTTCCTTTTGGCCGAAGGAGGCGTACGTCCCGCAAAGCTCGAATCCGAGCGTGACCAGCTGCGTGAGGCTAAGCCGCTTCGCCATCTGGGTAAATGCCAACTCTGGCGAAGCTGCAGCGTATCCCTGCCCTATGCGCACGAGCGAACTCGGCGGCAGCGCGGCGGTTCGCAGGTGCGTGACGACTGACGCGCTTTCCGTGCGGGCGTGCTTGTCGGTGATCATGACGTGCAGGGGTGCCGTGCATTCCGGCGGCGCATCGCGCAGCCGGGTAGGAGGCTTGACGGATGCCGATTCCAGCGCCAGCTTCGTGTCCGCCCAGCGGGTTTTCGCCGTTCCCAGGAGCTGCTCTCGGTTTTCGCATGAGCGCCGCGCAAAAGCCCAGTATTGCAGCGCGCTCGATCCGTGAAGCGTTATGAGTCCATGAGCGTCCGCGCCCTTCGCCGTCATTGCGCCCCCTTCCGTCCCCGTCTTTCGAGTCTCCGCTCCTATCCTTCAAGTCTGTGAACCATATCTTTCGGGCGCGACTGCGTCGACGTGGCGGTCGTCCTTGACACCGATTCGTAACGCGGGAGGGCGCAAAGCCCTTCGTTGTGTTCGCCGACGCCTCCGATTGCGAAGATGCGGTGAAGAGACGGATCGGCATGCGGCTGGGTGTCTAGGGGCAGAACGGGCTGGGTTTCCCGGGAAAGAGCGTTGAAGTGCGGCTGGGCATCCTGGTGCAAAGCGCATCGGCGTGCGGTGAGCGGGATGCGGAAAGATGCTTCGCCATGAAATCCTGCGGGGATGCAGCGGACTCCGTCGCCGACTGCGTGGCGGCGTTTCTCGGGGAGTTTGAGCTTCGGAAAGCTTTCGGTTTCTTCGCGTGTGGTTGGCGCGTGATGAGGTTCGATGCCTTCGCGACGCACTGTTCTTCGGCTTCGCGAAAAGAGGGCGTCGGGGCGTGCGGCTCTGGCTTTGGGGAAGGAGGGGCGCTGCGGCGTGCGGCTCTGGCTTTGGGAAGGAGGGGCGCCGGGGCGTGCGGCTCTGGCTTTGGGAAGGAAATTGGCCGATTGTGTCTCAAAATGCGAGTTTTCCGAATGTTTGCCGATGGATTGGCGGGCTTCGAGCGCCTTTTCTCGGGCGCCTGCGGCATGACGAGAAGATAATGCCTGGTGAGAGCGTTGTCGCTTCGGGCTCGGTCGGGATCCGTTGATTAGTCCCAAAGCTAACTTCTGGAAAACAAGCGATTTGAGCCGCGAAACGCGAAAAACCTTCCTTGCAAACGTTTCGCGGCCCGCGCTGAGCGTGCATCGTCCTCGTTGGGGGCGCATCGGCCCCCGTTGGAGGTGAGCTAGCCCTCCCTGAGCATGAGCCGGCCTGCGCCGAGCGTGCGTCGGCCCTTGTCGAGCGCGTGTCGGTCCGCGTTGGGGTGAGTCGGCCCTTGCCAAGCGTGATTCGGCTTGTACTGAGCGTATGTTGCCCCGCGCCGAGCGCATGCCGACTTGCGCATTTGCTTGGGATGGCGAAAGGAACCCTTCTGGCCCCGCTTGCGACTCGGCATAGATGGAGTTCTCGCTAGCATGCTCGCTACGGCCCGATACCAAAGGGAAGCTTTTGCCGGCGTTCTTTCGGACATTTGGCGGCGGCGGGCTTTTTGGCGTGGAATCGGGCGAAGCGCCTGTTGGCGAGCATGTGCGGGGATCGGGGATGCTGCCGGCCGCCTCGCCCGTCCCTTGCAGCTCGCCCTCTTGCCCGGGGTGTTTCGCCGCCCGCGTTCGCCGCCCGACTTTCCCTTGCAGTTCGCCCTGCTCCTGGGCGTTTCGCCTCCTGCGTTGCGTCGCCCGCGTCCGCTGCCCGCCGTGTCGCCTCTTGCACCTCGCCCTGTTGCCCGGGCATTTCGCTGCCCGCCATGCCGTCCCTTGCAGCTCGCCCTCTCGCCTGGCCCTCCCGCCGCTTGGGTTGCGTCGCCTGCCCCCCCGTGTGTGTTACTGTAACGGTTGCGGTTTTTTCCGCATGTGATGATTCGACCCCGGCCGCCCGTGCGTTTGCGTGGGCGGCCGCCGCGCTGTGAGGGCGCGGAAGGAAGAGGGGTGCGTCGCAATGCGTGCATCCGGGAAGGGAAAGGGCGGAATGGAAGCGGCTATCGAGCGTTTCTTCAAGGTAGGCGAGCGCGGCAGCTCGCTGGGCACGGAGGTGATGGCGGGTCTGACCACCTTCCTGACCATGGCATACATCGTGGCGGTCAACCCCGCCATGATGGAGGCGGCGGGCATCCCGTTCAACGCCGCCCTCACGGCGACGTGCTTCGGCGCCGCGGTCATGACGGCGGCCATGGGCCTGATCGCCAACCGCCCCATCGCGTTGGCGTCGGGCATGGGCATCAACGCCATCGTCGCCTTCACGCTGTGCGGGTCGATGGGGCTCGACTGGCGCATCGCCATGGGCGTGGTGTTCTTGGAGGGCGTCATCATCTTGGTGCTGGTCATGATGGGTTTGCGCGAGGCGGTCATGGATGCCATCCCCGTGGCGCTGCGTCAGGCCATCGGCATCGGCATCGGCCTGTTCGTGGCGTTCATCGGCCTGAAGGGCGGCGGCATCCTGGCGCCCGACTCCTCCACGCTCGTCACCATGGGCAGCCTGACCGAGCCCACCGCCGTGGTGTCCGTGGTATCCATCGCGCTTGCCATCATATTGACGGTGCGCGGCACGAAAGGCGGCCTGCTCATCTCCATCGTGGCGGCCACCATCGTGGGCATCCCGCTCGGCGTCACGGCACTGCCCACCGAGTTCGACTTCGTCCCCGACTTCAGCGCGCTGTGCGCCCCGTTCCAGCAGCTGCCCGACGGCAGCGGCCTGGCCATCGCGCAGGTGTTCGTGCAGCCGGTGCTGCTCATGTTCGTGTTCAGCCTGCTCATGAGCGACTTTTTCGACACCATGGGCACGATGATGGCGGTGGGCCAGCAGGGTGATTTCGTCGACGAGGACGGCAACGTGGAGAACACGCGCGAGATCCTCATGGTCGACTCCGTGGGCGCCATCGTCGGCGGCTTCGTCGGCGCGAGCTCCATCACCTCGTTCGCCGAATCCACCTCGGGCGCGTCGGCCGGCGCGCGCACGGGCCTGTCCAACATCGTGGTGGCCCTGGCGTTTTTCGTCTGCGCGTTCCTGGCTCCCATCATCGGCATGGTGTCCAGCTCGGCCACGTGCGGCGCGCTGGTGGTCGTGGGCTACCTTATGATGAGCGACATCGGCAAGATCGACTGGGGAAGCCTCGAGGCGGCCATCCCCGCGTTCGTCACCATCATGGGCATCCCGTTCACCTATTCCATCACCAACGGCATCGGCTTCGGCTTCATCACCTACGTGGTGGTGAAGGTGACGCAGGGCCATTGGCGCGACGTCAAGCCGCTCATGTGGATCGTGTCCGCGGCATTCCTGTTCACGTTCATCGCGTTCTCGTAAACGGCGGGTTGCTCCCGCTATCCCGCAAACCGATAATGCGCTGCCGTTCGGCCCGATATCGCCAGCTCGTCCATACGTTCGCTGTGAAAAAACAACCTCGCAACCATCGTTTGACGCGGTGGTTACGAGGTTGTTTGCTATAGTGGCAGACAATCGAAACCCCGTCCGAAAAAGGAAACGCATGTCGCTAATCGTATGCAAATTCGGGGGCACGTCCGTTGCAAGCCCCGAGCGCATCCAAATGGTTGCGAAGAAGCTGATCGCGAAGAAGCAGGCCGGCCACGACGTGGTCGCCGTGGTGTCCGCCATGGGCAAGACCACCGACGAGCTGGTGGGCCTGGCCGCCGCGCTCAACGACAACCCGCCGCTGCGCGAGATGGACCGTCTGCTCTCCACCGGCGAGCAGGTGTCCATGTCGCTTCTGGCCATGGCCATCGAGGCGCGCGGCTACAAGGCCATGAGCTTCACCGGCCGCCAGGCTGGCATTGAGACCGACAAGTTCCACAACAAGGCGAAGATCGTCATGGTGCACAGCGAGCGCGTGCGCGATGCGCTCGAGCGCGGCGCCATCGCCGTCGTCGCCGGCTTCCAGGGCGTCGACGCCGACGGCGACATCACCACGCTCGGCCGCGGCGGCTCCGACACCACGGCGGTGGCCGTGGCGCACGGCCTGAACGCCGACGTGTGCGAGATCTACTCCGACGTGGACGGCGTCTACACCGCCGACCCGCGCATCTGCCCGCGCGCGAAGAAGCTCGACGTCATCAACTACGACGACATGCTGGAGCTCTCCGGCTCCGGCGCCGGCGTCCTGCAGATGCGCGCCGTCGAGTTCGCCCGCAAGTACAACGTGGTCATCCATTCCCGTTCGGCGTTCTCCGACGCCGAGGGCACCTATGTCAAGGAGGAAACCGACATGATGGAGGAAGCCGTCATCACCGGCATCGCACACGACACGTCGGAAGTGAAGGTCACCATTCGCGGCGTGCCCGACATGTCCGGCGTGGCCGCCAAGCTGTTCAGCGCCTTGGCCGGCAACCAGGTGAGCGTGGACATGATCATCCAGAACGTGTCCGAGGACGGCATCACCGACATCAGCTTCACCTGCCCGGGCGCCGACGAGAAGCGCGCCTGCGAAACGGTCGAGCGCATCCTTCCCGACGTCAACGCGCGCGAGTACGTGGTCGACGAGGACATCGCCAAGGTCAGTATCGTGGGCACGGGCATGAAGTCCAGCCCCGGCATCGCCGCCAAGGCGTTCCAGACCCTCGGCGAGAACAACATTAACATCCTGGCCATCTCCACGTCGCCCATCCGCCTGTCCGTGGTGGTCGACGGCGCCCAGACCGCTGCCGCGGTGCGCTGCCTGCACACGGCGTTCGGCCTGGACTCCGACAGCGTGTTCGAGGAAACGCAGCTGTCCGCGGAGGAGATCGCCGCGAAGATGAACAAGGGCAGGTAGTCTGGCCGCCATACGGCGAACGGACCGCTTGGAGCCGCGGGGGTGAGAAGCATCCCGCGGCTCCTTTCCCATTGCGCGCAGGCAGGGGCCGGCGCACATCCCCCAAGGCAATATGGGGCGCAAAAGCACCCATCTTGACGATATATCAACCCGGAACGTGAACGAGGAGGACCTCATGGCTTGGACGAAAGTTATGCCGGCTAACCCGGTGGTTGCGGTTTGCGGCGCTACGGGCGCCGTCGGCAACGAGTTCTTGAATGTGCTGCACGACCTGGATTTCCCCGCGTCGAAGGTCATCGCGCTGGCCTCCGCGCGTTCCGCCGGTAAGAAGCTGCCGTTCAAGGGCTGCGGCCAGGTTCCCGCAGGCGAGCTGACCGTGCAGGAGATGACCCCCGAGTCGTTCGAGGGCGTCGACATCGCGCTGTTCTCCGCCGGCGGCTCCGTGTCGAAGGCCATGCGCGAGGCCGTGGTCTCCCATGGCGCCGTCATGATCGACAACTCCAGCGCGTTCCGCATGGACGAGGACGTGCCGCTGGTGGTGCCCGAGGTGAACCCCGGCGACGTGAGCTGGCATAACGGCGTCATCGCCAACCCGAACTGCTCCACCATCCAGATGGTGGTCGCGCTCAAGCCGCTCTACGACCTGGCGCGCATCACCCGCGTGGTGGTCTCCACGTATCAGGCCGCATCCGGCGCCGGCGCCCCGGCCATGGCCGAGCTCTACGATCAGACGCGCGAGTTCCTGGACGGCAAGCCCGAGGACGAGTTGACCATCAAGGCGTTCAAGCACCGTATCGCGTTCAACACCATCCCGCACATCGACGTGTTCCTGGACGACGATTCCACGAAGGAAGAGTGGAAGATGGTCGCGGAGACGAAGAAGATCATGGGCGACGAGGGCGTGCAGGTGGCCGCCACCTGCGTGCGCGTGCCCGTGCTGCGCTGCCACGGCGAGTCCATCAACGTCGAGTTCGTCGGCGATGTGCCGCCCGAGGCCGCTCGCGAGGCGCTTGCCGCCGCGCCGGGCGTCACCGTCATGGACGACCCCGCCAACGACGTGTATCCCATGCCGGGCCTGCTGGCCGGCACGAACGACACCTACGTCGGCCGCATCCGCCGCGACCCCACGGTCAAGCACGGCCTGGCCATGTGGGTCGTCGCCGACCAGATCCGCAAGGGCGCGGCCCTCAACGCCGTGCAGATCGCTCAGCTGCTGCTTCCGCAGGAGTAGGGAAACGGCGAAGGGTACGCTCGAAAGGGTCTGCTCGAACAGCTTATGAAACGCTAACGGGGAGCTGCGGCACGAAGCCGCAGCTCCCCGTGTTTTTGGGAGGGGTCTTCTTGATGCTCGTCTTTTGATCGACGACGCGCCCCCTTCGGCTTTCCGATAAGGCGGCAACCTCTCGCGAAAGGCGTTTTCGCGATGCCGACGGAGCCTTCCTGTTTCGCTGGCGCCGCAAAACCGCCGAAGGTTCTCGCAGGGCGTGGGAGTCGAGCGCCTGCGGGCGGTATTCCGGTGGGACGGTGCGTTTGCTTGCGGGGTTGACGAGGTCTTTCGCTATAATGGGCCGCATGACTAAGAAACCGAAAAAGATACGCTTGGATGAGCTGCTGGTCGAACAGGGGGTGTTCCCCGACGCCGGCACCGTGCTGCGCGCCGTTTTGGCGCATGAGGTGAAGGTGGACGACGTGTACGTCACCAGCGCCGCCATCAAGGTTGCGCCCGATGCCGACATCGTGGTGAAGGGCCGCAAGAAGTTCGTCTCGCGCGGCGGACACAAGCTGCAGGGCGCGCTCGATGCGTTCGGGCAGGACGTTTCGGGCATGCGCTGCATGGACATCGGCAGCTCGACGGGCGGATTCTCCGATTGTCTTCTGCAGGCCGGCGCCGGCAGCGTGGCGTGCGTGGACGTGAACTACGGGCAGCTGGCGTGGAAGCTGCGCCAAGACCCGCGCGTGGCGGTGTTCGAGCGCACCAACATCAAGCTGGCCGACCCCGCCGAGCTGGGCACGCCGTTCGACCTGCTGGTGGCTGACCTCAGCTTCATCGGCCTGGCGGCGCTGGCGCCCACGTTCGCGCGCTTCGCGCAGGCGGGCACCATCTTCATCGGCCTGATCAAGCCCCAGTTCGAAAGCCAGCACGACGAAACCGACCACGGCATCGTGCGCGACGAGGCCGTGCGCTTGCGTACGGTCGACGAAGTACGCGCGGCCCTGGAAGCCGCCGGCTTCGAATGCACGGGCGTCACCGAAAGCCCTATCACCGGCCACGAAGGCAACGTGGAGTACCTGGTGCGGGCAGTTTTCCAAGGATAAATGCCAGCGAGGCGCGCCCGAGTTCGGGCGCGCGCTGCGTTGTTATGCTTGCGTTTGGCGTTGGCTTTGCGTGTGGGCGGGCGTGTTGGCGTGCGCTCATGTCGACGCTCGCGCTCGTGGGTATGCCGGCATCGCCCACGCCTCGGCGCGCGCAACCCGTCTACACGCGGTACACGGCGATGCCCGTGAAGTTGAATATGCGCTTGCCGTGGTCGTGTAACGCCACATATGCGCGGCTGGTCGTCCCGTCGTTGTTCACGATGGGCGCATAGTATTTGTAGCGATAGAGATGCGACGGATGCTTCATTTGGCGTTCTTCGATAAGCGGCAGCTGATAGGCGACAAAGGGGACGCCCGTGTTGCGCGGCGCGGCAAGGTTGCCCTCGCCTTCGCCGAACAGGATTTCCGTGAGCGTTTTCTTCTTGCCGTAGTCAAGGTACATGTTGACCAGCTGATCTTGCGTGAGAACGCAATGACCTGCGGAATCTTTCATGAGCTGCTTTTGCGTCAGGCCGCCGCCCTCGGTCGTGCGCACGTTCGCGGCGTTGGCGGCGATCTGCACCTGATGTCCCGGCACCTGGTAGTAGCGGATGTTGTCGGCACGTTTCACCAGTTTTTGCGCGGTGGCCATCGCCGCAACCTCGTTGGCGACGCCCGTTGCGGCGCCGTCGGCATCGTCGTCCTCGGCAAGCAACGCCATCGCCGACTGGGGCAGGGTGGCGGTTCCGAACAGGCCCTTCCAAAATCCCAGCCACTCGGCAAGCTCGGTCTTCTTCTCGGGGTCGTCCTTGATGACAAGGTAGTGCTCGTTGAGACAGAACGTCGAGTAGTTGATGAGCGCCATGAAATTCGACAGCACCGAGCTTTGGAAGTTGGCGCGCATCTCGTATCCGTGGTGCTCCCATTTGTAACTCAGCACCATGAGCTCGTCGAACGCGCCGAACAGGTTCTTGTTCGTGCCGGTGTAGCACTGCATGATCTCGTTGCCCAGGACGCCGGCCATGTCGTAAACGTATCTGCCGCACACCTGGTAGCGGGGGTTCGAGTACAGGTTCTCGGCGAACTCCTTGCGGCGGGCTTCCTTCTCTTCCCCGTCGGGCAGCGCGTCGATGGATTCCGTCATGCTGCTGAGCTTCGAGAGGTCCCATCGCATCTCGGCGGAGAACTTGCTGAGGTAATTGTTCACCTGCAGGTAACAGGCCTGCTTGTCGAATTGGGCTATGACCTGCGCGATCTCGCGCTCGATGTCGTCGAGCTGCCCTTGGATCTCGGTAAGCTTCGAGATGATCTGCGCCGATTCGTCGTCGCCGCCGAACACCAGCTCGAGCAGCGACGAGCTCCCGTACTCGAAGGCGCGCCCCGCCGTCTGCTCGCCGATGAATTTCAGGCCGGCGATCAGCAGGTCGATGGCCTCGATCGCGACGTCGGCCTGGGGGGCGGGGTCTTCCGCGGTCAGCGCGGCCACATCTTGCTGGAAGTCCTCGGCCGGTTGATCGTCGGATGACATGTCGGGCTCGCTGTCGGTTTCCAGGGGCTCCCCGGGCGTGAAGGACAGCAGGTTCTCGTCGTTGTCGTCGTCGGCCGTATCCTCCGTGTCGATGACGACGTCGCTTGCAGCCTCGTCCGCGTAGGCGGTTTGAGGGGCGAAGGGGTTGGCGGGGGCGGTGGTGCTGGCGGCGGTTGCGGAAGCGCCGCTGCCAACGGGAGCCTTCGCCTGCTGGACGGTTGCGGTGCCGGCTAGGGCGGCGATGGCGTCCTCCCAGGCCGTATCGTCGTTCGCGGCCTCGAGCAGCGTGCCGTGGCGCTGCTCGGCGGCGCCTTCGTCGCCGGTGATGGTCACGCGCGCGCTGCCGGCTCCTTCGCCGGACACCTGGGCCTCGAAGGGCGCGTCGACGTCGCCCACGGAGCTGTTCGCGTTGATGACCAGGTCGGCGCACGAATCGCCCAGCGTTGCCTGCCCGATGCGCGCGCCGTCATGCGCGACGGCGTCGCTTTTGCCGACGACGATGAGATGGTCGACCGATCCCTCGATATCGGCGGTCTTGATCGAGCCGAGGCTCAAAACGCCGATCGCCGCATCAGGTTGGATGGAAACGACGCCGTCGGAGTTCACGCCGTCGACGTTGAGCATGCGCAGCGTTCCCGTCACGATGACCGGGGACCCAAGCGACGCCAGCGTCGTACAGCAGGGGTCGGGGTTTTCGCCATCGCGATAGCAGAGCGCTATGGTGCCGTCGGCAAGGTTCGGGACCAGGGAAAGCGCCGCGCCCGAGAACGCGGTTCCCTCGGTGTCGCCGTCGATGAAGAAACGCTGGTCCTCGACGTGCAGCGTTACCTGGTCGGACTCGTTTGAGGAAGCGCCGCCTCCGTTGTTGTCCGCGCTGCATCCGAGCGAGGTGACGCCCGTGAAACCGAGCGCGCACGAGCCGATGAGCACGGCGGACGTTTTGATCATGGTGCGGCGGGTGAGGCCGTTCCCGGCGGGTCGAGCGTCGAAGCTTGTCATAGGGGCTCCTCCCCGAAGGTGAAAACGTTGCGCACATGATATGACACGCGTACTCGCTTCCGGAAGGGGGATGCCCACCTTTTTCGGCGGCGGGCGGCGTCCCGTGCCAGGCGTGAAGAAGGGCGGACTGCCCTTGCCTGTTTGCTTGCGGTTACCGACGGCGGGCAGCGACGGGAGGCAGTGCGGGCTAGCCGCGAAGATGTGCGGCGTTGCCCTTGCCCGTTCGCTCGCGGTCATCGGCTATGGGCGGCGTTGCCCTCATGTTTCGGGTTTCGAACGATGCTGTTTCCAGCTGGTTAAGCGCGGCGGTGGAAATAATCGCGTAACACGCGGCCTGCACACTGAATGCGGGCCGCTCATGTTCTCGGGCGGTCTTATCATCGCAGACGAAGGACCGCATATGAACGCTGAACTTACCGAACAAGCCGAGGCAGCCCGCGAAACCGGGGCGGCCGCTGGTTTCACCGGCGCGCAATGCGCGAACGAAACGGCCGGTTGCACGCATGCCGCTCCGGCGGCAACCGCAACGCGCACGCCCGGCCTCTACCGATCCAGCTACGAGCACGACGCGTGCGGCATCGGCGCGCTTGCCCACCTGAAGGGCCAGCGCAGCCACGCCATGCTCGACGACGCGCTTTCCGTGCTGGTGAACCTTGAACACCGCGGCGGCACCGGCTTGGAACGCAACACCGGCGACGGCGCCGGCGTGCTGTTCCAGATCCCGCATCGTTTCTTCCGCAAGGAAGCGCAGAAGGAAGGCCAGCTTCTGCCCGACGAGGGCGATTACGGCGTGGCCATGCTCTTCTTCCCGCATGACGACCCCACGGGCGTGCGCGATGCGAAGCGCACGTTCGAGGAAGGCTGCGCGAAGTGCGGCATCCCGCTGATGTTCTGGCGCGAGGTGCCCGTCGATCCGCACGACCTCGGCTCCACCGCGCAGACGTGCATGCCCACCATCCTGCAGGCGTTCCTGCGCCGCCCCGCCGACGTCGACGCAGGTCAGGCGTTCGAGCGCAAGCTGTACGTGTGCCGCCGCACCATCGAGCGCGCCGCCGACGCCAACCCGGCGCTTGAGGGCAAGATCTTCTACGTGTGCTCCATGTCGTCGCGCACCATCGTGTACAAGGGCATGTTGGTGGCCACGCAGATGCGCCGCTTCTTCATCGACCTCAACGACGCGGCGGTGGAGACCAGCCTGGCGCTCGTGCATTCGCGCTATTCCACGAACACCACGCCCAGCTGGGAGCGCGCGCATCCGAACCGCTACATCATCCACAACGGCGAGATCAACACGCTGCGCGGCAACATCAGCTGGACGCGCGCCCGCGAGCCGAAGCTGTACAGCCCGGCGCTGGGCGATGACCTGCGACAAGTGCTGCCGATCATCAACCGCGAGGGTTCGGATTCGGCGATCCTCGACAACGTGCTGGAGTTCCTGACCATGAACGGCCGTCCGCTCGACCGCGCCGTCACCATGATGATCCCCGAGCCATGGGACCACAACGACCGCATCTCCGACAAGCGCCGCGCCTACGACGCGTACCAGTCCATGCTCATGGAGCCGTGGGACGGCCCGGCGGCCATCGCGTTCACCGACGGCCGCATGCTCGGCGCTGCGCTCGACCGCAACGGCCTGCGCCCGGCGCGCTACTACGTCACGCGCGACGACTGGCTGATCCTGTCGTCTGAGGTGGGCACCATCGATGTCGACCCGGCCAACGTGCTGCAGGCCGGCTGCCTGGGCCCCGGCGAGATGCTGGAGGTGGACCCGGGCCAGGGCCGCGTCATCTGGAACGATGAGATCCGCAACCGCTACGCCAACGAGAAGCCGTACCGCGATTGGCTGGACGAGGAGACGCTGGCCGTCGACGACCTGGAGGCCCCGGCGCCCGGCAAGCTGCCCGCCGAGCGCGACGCGAACGTGGGCTTCACGCGCCGTTTGGCGAAGCTGGGCTACCACTACGACGACGTGCAGGAGCTGGTGCGCCCCATGGCCGAGCAGGGCAAGGTGCCGCTGGCGTCCATGGGAACCGACGCCCCGCTGGCGTGCCTGTCGAAGCGCCAGCGCAGCTTCTTCGACTACTTCAACCAGCTGTTCGCCCAGGTCACGAACCCGCCGATCGACGCGCTGCGCGAAAGTTTCGTCACCAGCAGCGTGCTGTACGTGGGCAATCACGGCAACATGCTCGAGGACTGCCGCGACACGTGCCGCCTGGTGCGCCTGGAAAGCCCGATGCTCACGCATGACGAGTTCGACCGCCTGTGCGCCATCGATCGCGTCGGCTTCAAAACGCAGCGTTTCGTGTGCGCCTACGACCGCGATGCCGCCGAGGGCGCTCTCGCGGCGGCGCTCGATGAGCTGTGCGCCGATGTCGAGCAGGCGGTGCGCGATGGCGTGAACCTGGTCGTGCTGACCGACCGCACGGCGGAAGGCGAAGTGCCCATCCCCAGCCTGCTGTCGCTGGCGGCCGTGCACAACCATCTGATCGCCGTGGGCCTGCGCACCGACGCCGACCTGATCGTGGAGACCGGCGACGCGATGCGTGCACACGATTTCGCCTGCTTGGTGGGCTATTCCGCGTCGGGCATCTACCCGTATGCGGCCCACGAGTGCATCCGCGACCTGTGCGAGCGCGGCGAGATCTCCATCCCGGGCGATCAGGCTGTGGCCAACTACGACCGCGCCGTTGTGGCCGGCATCACCTCCATCATGTCGAAGATGGGCATCTCCACGATGCAGGGTTACCACAGCGCGCAGATCTTCGAGATCTTGGGCCTGGACGATTCCCTGGTGGAGAAGTACTTCACGCACACCTCCACGCGCATCGGCGGCCTGGACGTCGCCGGCGTGCAGCGCGAGCTTAACGAGCGCTACGACAGCGCCCTGGCCCTGGAGAAGAGCCCCTCGCCCGAGCAGCTTCCCACGCTCGGCGTCACCGCGTGGCGTCCGCTTGGCGGCGAAGAGCACCTGATCAACCCGCAGACCATCTACCTGCTGCAACGCGCCTGCCGCGAGGGCGACTACGACCTGTTCCGCGAATACAGCGCCGCGTGCCACGTGCCCGGGCGCGCGGTCACGCTGCGCGACCTCATGGACTTCGCGCCCACGCGCCAGCCGGTGCCGCTCGAAGAGGTCGAGCCCGCGAGCGAGATCGTCAAGCGCTTCAACACCGGCGCCATGAGCTACGGCTCCATCTCCAAGGAAGCGCACGAATGCCTGGCCATCGCCATGAACCGTCTGGGCGGTCGCAGCAACACCGGCGAGGGCGGCGAGGACCCGGCGCGCGAGACGCCGCTGGCCAACGGCGACAGCAAGTGCAGCGCCATCAAGCAGGTGGCGTCGGGCCGCTTCGGCGTGACCAGCCGCTACCTGTCGAGCGCCATCGAGATCCAGATCAAGATGGCGCAGGGCGCGAAGCCCGGCGAGGGCGGCCACTTGCCCGGCAAGAAGGTGTACCCGTGGATCGCGGAGGTTCGCCGTTCCACGCCGGGCGTGGGCCTGATCTCCCCGCCGCCGCATCACGACATCTACTCCATCGAGGACCTGGCGGAGCTCATCTTCGACCTGAAGAACGCCAACCCCAATGCGCGCGTGTCCGTGAAGCTGTGCGCGCTGGCGGGCGTGGGCACCATCGCCACCGGCGTGGCGAAGGGCGGCGCGGACAAGATCACCATCGCCGGCCACAACGGCGGCACGGGCGCAGCCCCGCGCGATTCCATCTACCATGCGGGTATCCCGTTCGAGATCGGCTTGGCCGAAACCCAGCAGACGCTTCTGCGCAACGGCCTGCGCAGCCGCGTGGTGGTGGAGACCGACGGCAAGCTCATGTGCGGCCGCGACGTGGCCATGGCGGCGCTGCTCGGCGCCGAGGAGTTCGGCTTCGCCACCATGCCGCTGGTGGCCATGGGCTGCATGATGCAGCGCGACTGCCAGCAGGACACCTGCCCGGTGGGCATCGCCACGCAGAACTGCAAGCTGCGCGGCTGCTTTGCCGGCAAGCCCGAGTACGTGGTGAACTTCATGATGTTCGTGGCCGAGGAGCTGCGCGAGATCATGGCTGAGCTGGGATTTTGCACCGTCGACGAGATGGTCGGCCATCCCGAGTGCCTGCGCCAGGTGGAGGTGCCCGGCAACTGGAAGGCCAACGAGATGGACCTGTCCGACATGCTGGCGCCCGCGACCTGCGAGTTCGGCCGCGCCATCCCCGGCGCGGACGGGCGTCACTTCCTGCCGTCCATGGCGGCGGACTGCCAGCTTGACAAGTCGCTCGACGCCACGCTGTTCATCCCGTACACGGCCAGCGCGCGCGAGCACCTGGAGCCCATCCGCTTCCGTGCCGACATCGACAACGTGAACCGTTGCGTGGGCACCATGCTGGGCAGCCAGGTGACGCGCCAGCATCCCGAGGGCCTGCCCGAGGGGTCGATCACCGTCGACTGCGACGGTTCCGGCGGCCAGAGCTTCGGCGCGTTTCTGCCCTGCGGCGTGACGCTCAACATCACCGGCGACGCCAACGACTACTTCGGCAAGGGTCTCTCCGGCGGCATCCTGACGGTGCGCCCGCCCGAGACGGCCACGTACAAGTTCGACGAGAACGTGGTCATCGGCAATGTGGCGTTCTACGGCGCCACCAGCGGCAAGGGCTTCGTCAATGGCCTGTCCGGCCAGCGCTTCGCCGTGCGCAACTCCGGCGCCACCGTGGTGGTGGAGGGCGTGGGCGACCACGGCTGCGAGTACATGACCGGCGGCGTGGCGCTCATCTTGGGCGAGGTCGGGCCGAACTTCGCGGCTGGCATGTCCGGCGGCGTGGCCTACGTGTACGACAAGTTCGGCACGCTGGCGGCCAACTGCAACCTGGACATGGTGCGCCTGTGCGAGCCTTCCGCCGACGAGATTGAGCTGATCCGCAGCCTGATCGAGGAGCACGCCGAGCGCACGCAAAGCCCGCGCGGCATCAAGCTGCTGTACCAGTTCAACACGCTGAAGCGCCACTTCGTGAAGGTCATCCCGCGCGATTACGAGCGTGTGATGACCGTGGTGGCCGAGGCTGAGGCGGCAGGCAAATCGCGCACCGATGCGCTGCAGATCGCATTCGATGCCATGACGGAAGGGAAGTAGGAGATGGGAAAGCCCGGAGCATTTTTGGAACACGGCCGCTGCGCCCACAGCCTGCGTCCCGTGCAAGAGCGAACCCGCGATTTCGACGAGCTGTACGAGCCGGTGCCTGAGGAGCGGACGCGCGTGCAGGCAAGCCGCTGCATGGCATGCGGCGTGGCGTTTTGCCAGGTGGGAGCGCCGTTTGGGAAGGCAAGGCCTTCCGGTTGCCCGCTGCATAACCTGATTCCCGAGTGGAA